>NZ_BAABJJ010000034.1:0-181751 GCF_039543245.1 Algibacter agarivorans | reverse complement strand
CATGATTCAAAGTTAATTTATGTAACTCTAAATCTCGCAACATAATGTCCAGTCTAATATAGTAAGTCCAAATCTAAAAAGCATCCCAATTGGGATGCTTTTTAATACTTGTAAATAAGTTTTGTGTTTAATCTAATATATTGTGTTCTGCAACAGTATTGTCATTTTCAGACATTAAAGCAAAAAACTTGTCAATGTTTGGAAGGATAACAATACGTGTTCTTCTATTTCTTGCTCTGTTTTTCCATGTTTTATTATCTGTTAGTGGTTGGTAGCTACTTCTACCTGAGGCTATCAGTTTTTCTGGAGAAACATCAAATTTGTTTTGCAATCTTCTAACTACAGATGTAGCTCTTAAAACACTTAAATCCCAGTTATCCGAAACTCTTTCAGTGTTAATTCCTCTAGAATCCGTATGACCTTCTACCATAACATCTAAGCTAGGTTCAGAATTTATAACATCTGCTAGTTTTGCTAAGATTTTATCTGCTTTAGAGCTTACTACGTAGCTTCCACTATTAAATAACATTTTGTCTGAAATAGAAATCATAACTACGGTTTCGTTAATATTTACAGAAATATCATCGTCTTCATCAATATGGTTGGCGTTAATTGTTTTCTCCAAGTTATAAGCAACAGCTAAATTCATAGAATCTTTTAGTGTTTTAGCTTGACTTAGTTTAGCAGCATCAACATGTGCTAATGTAGCACGCATTTTGGCTTTAGCATTATTAGAGATAACCGTGCCGTTTCCTAGCGCTTCAAATTTAGAATTGCTTTCTTCGGTTATTACTCCAATATCTTCTTTTAGAGACGATATTTTGGTGTTATACTCGTTTACTCTAGTTTGGATTTTCGCAAATTTAGTTTCTAGGTCTTCATTTGCTACTTGAGTTTTTTGTAATTCACTTTTAATTTCTCCATTTTCGTGTTCTAAAGCCATGTATTTCTTTTTTGAAACACAAGAAAAAGTGAGGGCAACTAATAATAAAATTGAAATTTTCTTCATAATAAAAAGCTTTTGGTTTATAACATTTATTTACGACGAAAAGCTAATTATAGACGTTAAGATGTGATTTATTTGTTTTTTGTAGTCTTTTTAAATGTTTTACAGTGTTTAAAACACTGAATATTAGATGTGTATAATAAAAAAGCACACTTAAAAAAAGTGCGCTTTATATACTTATTTCAAACAACTAGTTTACTTATACTGACATAAATAAGCTGTTTGTTCAGATACTTTTACTTGAAATTTTTCATTAGCTTCAATTTCGTAGGAGGCTCCGGCTTTATAAGTTGTCCATTCGGAACTGTTAGGTAATTTAACCGTCATTTCTCCTTCAACAACATGCATGGTTTCATGCGTAGATGTTCCAAATTCATATTCGCCAGCTTCCATAACGCCGACAGTAGATTTTCCTGTTGTTGATGTATAGCCTAAAGATTTTACGTTGCCTTCAAAATATTCGTTTGTAGAAATCATTTGCAATTTTTTATTTAAATGGTTATTAAGAATTCATCTCATAATTGAATAGTACAGATTGCAAATGTAAACCTTTTTATGAGTCAATAAGATGTTTTTTATGATACAACAACCATCAATATTATGTTTTGAGAGGATTAATTTTCTATTACAACTACTTTGTACTATATTAATGGCGGTTTTAGAATATTAATTAAATAATAATGTATGATCAGAAAGTCTTTATTCTTCGGACTTTTAATTGTCTTGGGCATTTCGCTTTACTTGAATCCAAATTTTAAAACAATTTCTGCTGGAGTTGCTATTTTACTTTTTGGGATGATAATGTTAGAAGAGGGCTTTAGAGTTTTTACTAAAGGCCCATTACAAAATATCTTAAAAAATGCTACAAATAAACTTTATAAAAGTATTACAGCAGGGGCTCTAGTAACGGGATTAATACAATCGAGTTCTTTAGTGTCGGTTATTACCATATCTTTTATAAGTGCAGGCTTAATTTCTTTAGGAGGAGGTTTGGGGTTGATTTTTGGAGCCAATATAGGAACTACGGCTACGGCTTGGTTAGTTGCAGGCTTTGGACTAAAAATAAAGATAGCAGCCTTAGCAATGCCCATGCTTGTTTTTGGGGTTGTTTTTTCTTTTCAAAAAAAACCATCACTTAAAGGTATTGGGAATGTTTTAGCTGGACTAGGCTTTTTCTTTCTAGGTATTCATTATATGAAAGAAGGATTTGATGTTTTTAAAGAATACATAGATTTATCTCAATATGCAGTTTCTGGGTTTTTAGGAGTCCTTATTTATACGGGACTAGGTATCATTATTACCACCATTTTACAATCTAGTAGTGCAACCTTAGCACTAATTTTAACAGCTTTAGCGGCTGGGCAAATTGAATATGAAAACGCTTTGGCATTGGCAATTGGTGCAAATGTAGGTACAACCATAACAGCAATTTTAGGGGCTTTGGGCTCAAATAGTGCTGGTAAAAGGCTGGCTGTTGCCCATTTTATTTTTAATATTATAACGGGTCTGGTAGCCATAGTCTTTATATTTCCATTGGCAAGATTAGTAAATAATTTTTCAGAAATATTATATATTGCCTCAACAAACTATACTTTGAAATTAGCACTGTTCCATACTATATTTAATGTTATTGGTGTTGTTTTAATGATTCCTTTTATTAAAAGGTTAGAGCGTTTTTTAATGCGTTTCTTTAAAGATAAACGTGATAAAGAAATTAGCGAGCCTAAATACCTTAATCCAGCGGTGTTAAAATTTCCTGGAACTGTTATTTCAGCATTATTAAATGAATCTAAATATTTATTTAAGAATAGTGTTTTTGAAATTGTAGCCCATGCATTAAATATTCATAGAGCGGATATAATATCTGATAAAAAACTAAAAAAGGTTATCAAAAAATCGAACATTGATTTAAAAACAAATGTTGATGATTTATATTATAGTAAGGTTAAAATTATCTATGGTGAAATTATAAAATATGCTTCAACGGCTCAAGGTACTTTAAGCTTGAATGATAGGCAAACAAAGGCTATTACAGATATAAAAATAGCCAATAGAAAAATGGTTGAAATTATTAAAGATGTTAGAGAGTTAAATAAAAACATCACTATGGTTTTAAATTTAGAAAACAAATACTTGCAAAATGAATACGACAGTTATAGAAAAAAAATAACCAAAGTCTTACGCGTGATATATTTATTCAGAACTGAAGATAATGCCGGGAAATATGCGCTTCAACTAAAGCAATTAAAGAAGGAAGCAAAAATTAATATTAGACAAAGTAACAAATCTATAGATAGACTGATAAGAAAAAATTTAATTACAGCAGAAATGGCTTCATCATTGTTTAATGATTATGCGAATGTAAATGATATGATTGAAAAATTAATTGATGTCGCAGAATTGTTATATGGTAAAAAAGATTCTTTACTAGAAGAACCATCTGAAAATGAAAACACCACGAAATAGAAGTTTTATTCAGTGGTGTTTATGTGATTTTTTTATTTGTTATTCTGCTTTTTCTATTCCGATTTCCTCACTTTCAACAACCGAAATTGTTGCAGGTTCAATAGAGCTATCGTGTGCGCCATGATACTCTTCAAGCAAGTTCATGGTTGCGTTTATTAGATCTTTTGTTTCTAATAGCACACTAAAATATAATGTAGTATTTTTCGGACTCGATTCTTCATTACGCGTTCGTTCAACTTGTTTCTGAATTTTTTCTTTAACTATAGCATAAACCTCAGCCTTTTCATTTAAAATAGTACCAATTTGTTCAAAAGAGTGAGATTTGAATGCAACTTCAGTATCACTAAACAAAATTTCCAGTTTATCGTCGATCACTTTCAGCTCCTTAATTTGACTGAATTTAAGTTTTTTGTGATTATTATTGATGTGCTTATGGCTCACTTTAGAAATGTATTCTAAAGATTGTGTCATGTCCTGCAGATGTCCTAAAATATTAATATAAAAATTACTTGCGTCAACACTAGTTTCATCTAGGTTTTTGATAAAATAGAAGATGTTATCTCTTAAATCATCAACTTCAGCAGTTAGTTTTACTACTTGTTTTTTACTCTTTTTAAGCAATGACAAATCCTGTTTGGCAAGCCCTACAATTGCATTAGAGTAAATTCTATTAGTTCTCTTTACAACGTTAGCTATGTTTTTCGCGCTTTCATGTATAACCCCTTGAACTGAACTACTTTCTGCCTTTGTTAGACTGTCTTCCTCAATAGTCTTTGTTGATTTTTTCTTATGAGAGGTGTAGTTTCTGTATAATAAAATAAAAGTTAGCAAAAGCAATATTGGAATTATTACACTTGGGTTCCAGTTAATCAAGAACACCACAAGACCCGCAGCAACAAATGCGCCAAGAGCAGTACCAAACCATCCTCCAATAACATTTAGTACTCCAGCAACACGATAAACAGCACTTTCTCTTCCCCAAGCTCTATCTGCTAATGAAGTACCCATGGCAACCATAAATGTAACGTATGTTGTTGATAGTGGTAATTTCATTGAGGTTGCAATAGCAATTAAGACCCCTGCTACCATTAAATTAACCGAAGCACGGATCATATCGAATGCAGGTGCATCAATACTTTGATCTTTTGTCATTACAATGTTTGGTTTTTCAAAACTCTTATCTACGAATTTTTGAACTGGTTCAGGCACAATTACACTAAAGTAATTAGATAATTGTGTTGTTCCTTTAACAATGGCTCTCGATAGGCGGTTAGGTTCAAATTTGTCGTGCGTATCGCCTTGTCGCGATAAGCTTATTTCTGTTTCTGCAACAGTTTTTGCTTTTTTAGAAAACCATAACGTTAGTACCATAATGCCACCTGCTATAAAAAGTAGTATAGGTTCAGCAGGTACTTTCTTTTCTAATACGGCCATTGACATAGTTGCGTCCATTCCACCAGCTACCCAAGCTTCATATGAATGATATGCTGCCATTGGTACGCCAATAAAATTCACTAAGTCGTTTCCAGAAAATGCTAATGCCAATCCAAATGTTCCAACTGCAATTACAACAAGTAAAATGGTTTTTTTAGAAAGCTTCTCGAATATGAACGAAAACAAGGTCCAGAAAACAAAACTGCCTACAATAATAAAAACTTCATTACCTTCTACTATACTTTTTAAGTCCTTATAATAGGGTGTTCCTTTTAGACCTTTAAGGAAAATGAAATAGGTTATAGCTGTTAAAGCTACTCCTCCAAAAATTACACCAAAACTCTTTATTTTTTTCTCGTAATTAAATGTAAATATCATTCTTGATATCCATTGTACAAAAGCGCCAACAGAGAATGCAATGACTACTGATAGCAAAATACCAGAAATGATTTCAATTGCTTTTTCTGTATTAATATAGGTCGCTAGATCTGAGAAAGTTTGAGTCTCAGAATTACTAATTTTAATTAAGGACATGACCACAGCAGCTCCCAATAAATTAAAAACAATCGAAACCGTAGTTGATGTTGGAAGACCAAGTGTATTAAAGAAGTCTAATAATAAAATATCTGTAATCATTACAGCCATAAAAATTAGCATAATCTCGCCAAATTCAAACTGAGCAGGTACAAAAATCCCTTTTCTAGCAACTTCCATCATTCCACTCGAAAATACGGCACCAATGAAAATCCCTAGACTCGCAACTATCATAATTGTACGTAACGAAATGGCCTTAGAACCGATTGCGGAATTTAAGAAGTTAATAGCATCATTACTTACGCCAACAACAATATCAACAACAGCCAAAACCGTTATGGCAATTAACATAAATAAATAAATATTATCCATAATTTAGTTATAATTAGTCTGCAAATATCTTATGCACGTTTGGTTATTAGGTTATCTTAATGTTATGTTTTTAAAAATGTATATCGAATTGTAATCGATACATTAATTCATTGTTTCCGCCATTAATTTCTAAATGACTTATATCAGATTGAACTTTTAAGCTATGGCCCACAATATACTTAGAAATGCCCAAAGTATATTGAGTTTCTGGATTTTTTCCAGTAATATTTTTATCTAATTCTATGTTGGTGTAACGACCAGAAACTTCCCAATCGTTTTTTAATAAAAATCCAGTTTGCACGTTTAAACCGTGGCCTACTTGTACTTCGTCTCCAGTTAATGTGCCATCGGAGTTTTTAGCAAAAGGATCTTTAGCATCCCTATTAGAGTATTCTGCCATTAAAGAAAAGCCATTATATTTAAACATGGCATCGATAAAGAGAGTGTTTATATTGGTTTCAAAAAAACCAGTATCTGTTACCATATAAGAACCTTGGTTACTTCTGGTTTTAACCGCATTGTTATTATGATCATAACTTACAGCTAAGGATAGTTTAGGCGTATTTTCTCGTTTTAAATCAGCGCCTTTATAGTCGCCTTTACTTTTAAATTGTCCAAAAGGGAATAGTTCTATTCGACCGGTATATTGGTGACCGCCTAAGTTTCCAGTGGTAATGTTTCTGCCTTCACCTTGTGCTAAAGAGAATATTTCTTTTACGACAAATTTATCTGAAAGATTAAAATGATGTCTTAATTGAAAACCGAAGTCGCGATCAATCGTAAACCGACTATTTAATAATGAACGGTCTACTTGTTGAAGATTTGCTGAAGATATAACACGCTCTCTGTTTCCAGGAAGTTTTGTTTGACCAAACCAAATCACGAAATTTTGATGAAAATTCCACATTAAAACGGCATCTAGGATATATCTAGGTGCATTACTTGTGAACTGTGATGCGCCAGATTGGTCTCTGTTTGATAACCCTAATTCAATTTTATATTTTAATTTTGGGCTATAAGCAAAACCATCAAATTTTAAACGAGATCTTCGAGTCAAAAAACTGGCTTCGCCACTTTCTCCTTCTTCCCAGGTTGAAGTTCCTAGAAGTTGTGCTCTTAAGCCGACTCTCATAGTCCATGAACTATCTTTCCCAACAATATTGAAAAGACCTTTTCCGAATTTACCTGATTTAATTTCTTGTGCGCTTAAAGATGTAATTGCAAATAGAAGCGCCGCGATAAGGGTAATTTTAGTTTTCATTGTATTTATTAGTTTTTGTCGGTGCAAATAACTAAAATCAATGTTAACTTAATGTTTCTAAATGATTAATTTTAGAACAAAAAAGACTGCCTCGGCCAAAGGCAGTCTCATTAGAAATCATGATAATGTAGTCGACAAAAACTAATAGATTATATGAAATACTAATTGTTTTGTCTCAAGACGTTACAAATATCGAGGTTTAAGGTAATCTTAATGTAACCTCTATATTAAGTAATTATTAATATTCCAATGTTAAATCTTTGCTTTTAAGATACTGGTAGTTAGTTTTTTGAAGATTTAATGTTAATTTAATGTTATGTGAAAGTTGTGTAAATGTTATCGAATTTGTATCTTTATACTATAATGTTAAAACCCCCATAATTATGAAGAAATTATTATTTGTTTTTGCCTTTTTAATTACTGTGGTTTCTTTTGCTCAGCAAAAGAGAGAATTAAAACTTAATAAAGACACAAATTTAATTGATGTTGTTTATTATCATGACAATGGTGTTGTAAGCCAAACTGGATCTTACACAGCAGATGGTAAACTTCAAGGTGTTTGGTTAAGCTTTAACACAGAAGGCAAGAAAACAGTTTCTGCAAATTATGATAATGGAAAAAAAGTCGGCAAATGGATTTATTGGATTGACGGAACTAAAAAGGAAGTCAAGTATGAAAATAATGTCGCTTCGCTTTAATGTATATGGCAAAGTGATAAGATAAAAAAAGCATCCTGATTTTCAGGATGCTTTTTTTTATGATAATTTGTTGTGTATGTAATTAGTTTCCAGTGGTCCAACTTGCTCCCCAGATTGCATAATCTGTACCTGTTGCATTCCCAATACCTGTCATAAAATCTGCATCAGCAAAGGTGTCACCTGTATCATTTTTAAGTTGTTTGGTAACATCCGTAAAGGTTACATTGGTAATATCTAAATCGCCGTTAATAACGCCTGTGCCTGTTGGGTTATCGCTATTTGCTCCAGCGTCTCCATCTAAATCAAAACCTTCAGCAAAACCTTCAATTAATATATTCTCAAATATACCTTGAGTTCCAGCTCTTAATCTTATTGCTTCGTTTCCTGTACTAGAACCTAAACCTACTATAGTCACATCTTTTACAGTTGGTTTAGACCAGAATTTAGGGTTAGATAAATTTCCTATATCAGTATTGTAACCATCACATTCAAAACCTTTATCGTGATCGGCTCCATGTTTAACATAGGCGTTGGTTACTTTACCTGTAAAACCTTCAGTCCAGTCAATAGAATCATCTTGACAGTTAATTACAACGGCATGATTTACCTCAACATTTCCTCCGAAAAATTCTATACCATCATCAGCACCTTCGTAAGCTTGAATGTAATCTACTGTTGTTCCAGCACCTACACCGTAAAAAGAGAATCCGTTGTTTTCAGAAGATCCATCAGCAGCGCCACCAGAATATTCTACACGTACATAACGAATAATTCCCGAACTATCAGAAGTCTCAGTTCCACCGTATGGTAAGCTTCCTATTTCAGAAGTAGAAGTCGCATTTCCTGTTACAGAGTTGATAGGCGCTTTTCCTAAGATAATTAAACCACCCCATTGTCCAGCAGCTGGATTTGAAGCTCCAGAAGTCATAACAATTGGGTTGGCAGCTGTACCATTGGCAATTATTTTTGCACCTTGTGATATGGCAATGTAAACATCAGCACCTGTTGCTATAGCTTTAACAGTAACACCTTCACCGATGATTAAATTAGCACCATTAGCCATAATTACTGGGCCGTTTATGGTGTATGTTTTGCTAGCTTCTAGCACTAAATCTGATGAATATTCCGCTGCGCTAATGGCTATTTCTTCGCCATTTCCACTGCCAGAGTTTTCGCCATTATTGTTGTTAATTATACTATTGTCAGTAATAATGATATCGGCAGTATCATCTGTTGAGCAAGAGTTAAAAAGCAGTGCCGTAATTGCTAGTCCTAATAATAAATTGTTTTTCATCGTTTCTAAGTTTATTTTTTCTTTTAGTTATTTAAAATTTATATTTTAATTGTAATCCTATGTTCATTCCTTTTTTATAATCTGATACGTCTTTTCCGTTAGGTGATGTTACTACAATATTGCCTTGAGTTGTTTCTCTAACGTATGTTATGTTTGGGTTTAATAGGTTTTTTGCAGCTAAATTAATTTCGAAGTTTTCACCTATTTTATTTTTTAGAATAAAGTCTAAGGTTGGTACTCCCTTTTCTATAACATTTCCTAATTGCCCCGATCCTAAGGCATCAATTCTATCAGAGAAATATGAAAATGCTAGTGTTGCAATGGGTTTGTAGTTTTCAAATGATGAAGGCGCGTAACTAATATCTGTATTGACAATTAAGGGAGATGCCCCTTGTAATTCTTCCTTGTCTTTAACAAAACTGACGTTAAAGTTACTACCAATGATGTCGCTATATAAATCTTGCTCTGTATGCATATAAGTTGCATTTAAGCCGATTGAAAGTTCTGGGTCATCATTTTCATTAACGATGATATTTTTTCTAATTTCTGCTTCAACACCATAAATTTGAGCTTTATCCCCAGTTCTGAAAAAACGTTGTGTCCCTGTTGCATCAAAAGCAACAACTTGGTTTATAGGATCTTCAATTTGTTTGTAAAATGCTCCGATAGAGATTAATTCGGATTTGGTTATAAACCATTCATATTTTAAATCAACGTTTAAAATTTTTGAATAAGACACGTCTTTTACATTGGTATAGTTAAACCCTTCTTTTTGACCTAGTAAATCTGGGTTACCGCCTATACGCTGTGATACACTTTCGTAAACAAAGGGAGCAACTTCTTTAAATTCTGGCAAGGATATGGTTTGACTTGCGGAAAATCGTAAGTTTTGGTCGTCGTTTAAAGCATGTTTTATGCTTAAACTAGGTAAAAACAATACATCGGATGCGGTAATATTGTCATTTCCGTTAACGCCAAGATTGATTACATCATATTCAATGTATTGATCAAAAGATTCAATTCTTATACCTGGTACGATAAGCCATTTTTCGCCAAAATTAATTTCAGCATTAAAATAACCTGCAAAAATATCCAACTTTCCTTTATACGTGTTTTCATCTAAACCAGGTCTGTTTGTATTGCCAAGGTTTGGATAAGGTTTAATGACTTTAATTTCATAAGTGCCTTCATTACTGGTTAGGTTCAAATTGTTTAAAGTAAAAAAGCTGTTTAAGTCGTTAACATTTTCTATGCCGCTATTATCAATAATATCATAGCCATATCTTACATTGTTAAAACGACGTTCTTTAGTTCTAGCATTATAACCAAGGTTTAGTTTGATTTTTTCTGTGGCTTTGTAAGTTAAGTTTAAGCGTCCGTTTAATTCTTCATCTTGTATATCTTGAAAATAACGTTGGTTATCAAAATCTACATTACTGTAAAAAATCGGGTTAGTGTTTGGGTCGTTATCTAGAGCGAATTGATAGTTTTCGAAACTTAAACGTTTTCTGTCTGGTTCATGAGCATTAACAAAGTTGTGCCCAAACCCCCAATCAACATCAATCTTGTCAAATTTATGTGTTCCAATAAGTTGGTTGACATAAATTAGGTTTTCATTAAATTGAATGTTTTGTTGATAGAACCCTTCATCAGTATTAGCAATAGCGTCTCTATTTCGTCCTTTTCCATCAATTCCAAAAAAACCAACTTTATCCGATGAACTATTCACAAATAAAGAATTAAACTTTAAAGTATTGCTGCTGTCTATTTTATGAATAATAGATGCCATGGCTGTGGTGGTCGTACCATATTCAAACTCTTCAGCTTCCTCAAAAGCTTTTTTCTCAACGTTTGTATAATCTATATTAGCTCCTTTTCTGTATTGAAAATCATTTTCAAACGATCCTGTGCCATAAAAGCTAAGTTTAGAACCATTTTCAAAAGTGAATGATTTTCCAAAAGACCCTCCAAAACTTGTATTTATTGGAGTCCCTGCATCAACAGGGTCAAATCCGTGTGATAAAATAACCGCAAAAGGGTCATGAGCATATCTATTGTAGAAACCAAAATGACCAGTACCTTCACTTCTTACAAAGTCCTTGCTAACAGCGTTGGTGTTAATTGAAGATCCAACACCAAAATTAAAAAAGCCATTTCCTTTATAGTCTTTTGAAGAGATATCTACGTTCCCAGCAGCAAAATCGCTATAAAATTTTGAGGAATATGCTTTACTAATAGATACGTTTTCAATAACATCGGATGAGAACAAATCAAGATCAATATTTTTCTTGCTAACATCATTTGATGGTAATGATAAACCATTCATGGTGGTATTTAAGTATCTATCACCTAAACCACGCACATAAACATTACTTGAACCTTCTTGTTTAGAGACTCCAGAAATTTTAGCAACTGCGCCTGCAGCATTACTAACACCTTTTCTCTCTAATTCTACCGCTCCAATACTTTGTTTTATTTCAACAGCTTTCTTTTGGTCTAATAATAAAGCGGTTTCACTTTCTCTTTTAGTGGTTGTTGTAATAAATACTTCATCTAAAGAAGCTGCACTCGCATTCATAATTACATTAACATCTATGGATTTTCCAGCTACAACATGGGCATTAATTTCTTGAGTTTCGTAACCAACAAAACTAAATATTAGAGTGTAAGATCCTGGCTCAATGTTTTCGAAACTGTACAAGCCATCAAAATCTGATGTTGTTCCAATAGTTGTTCCTTTTAAAAGCACATTGGCAAAGGCTAAGGGCTCATTATTATATTCTTTGTCCGTTAGCTTTCCTTTAAGCGAACCAGTACTTTGTGCATTTAAGAGTACCGTTGTAAAGAGTATAAATAATAGTATAAATTTTTTCATTAGTATATTTAAATTTCTCGTTGCAAAGAAACCACCGTATTGTAAAAAAGGTGTTACCTGGGGATTAAAGAACTGTAATAAAAGCGTTAGGTAAATGTTACGATATTGCTGTAATTATTGCTAGATGGTTACATTTAATTAACATTGAATTGCTAATACTTTGGTTTGGCGGTATTGAACTCATTTAAACTTTTTTGATTGAAGCTAAAAAGTTTAAAAGTTCATTGATAACTCTTCAATTTTCTTCTTATTGGAAGTGGTGGAATAGGAAAGTTATTGAATTAAAAAAGCAACTTTTCTTTTTGAGAGAAAGTTGCTTTCTTTATTATAGCAATTAATCTATATGTTATTTACTAGATAATTTTAATTGACTGAAGCCGAAGTTGTCTTTTTATCAGCGCTTGCCATAGCCATCATTAGGTCATCTAAAGATAGTGTACTTGCTGTTAAAGCTAATTTAATAGGAGTTGATTTTCCTGAAATCACTTTAGCCTCTGTTTCTTTGTTTTCATAGCCTGTAAAACTACATGTTAAAGTATAAGTGCCATCTTTTAAATTTTGAAATTTGAAAGCGCCATGCTCATCAGATAATACTTCTGCACCTGTTTCTTTAATGGAAACTTTAGCAAACATTAAAGGGGCATTATTTAATTCAATATCTAATAAATTTCCGCTTATGGATCCATTATTCTGAGCAAAAGTAAATGCTGATACAAAAAAAATGGCTGTAAGTATGATATATTTCATAGTTGAAATCTAAGTTCAAGTGCAAAGTAAACGTTTAATAGTAATCTTGGTGTTACCTAAAGTTTAAACAACTATGATTAAAATGTTACCTTAATGTTAAGCGATTTTATATTTAATTTTTAATAGGAAATGTTATCTTGCCTTCACATAAATTTTCACCATGAACTGGGAACAACTACTATCCTTAAAACGCTTTGGCGATACTAATAAACGTATAAGAAAAGAACAAGACGAAACCCGCTTAGGTTTTGAAGTAGATTACGATCGTGTCATTTTTTCTTCAGAATTCAGAAGTCTTCAAGATAAAACACAGGTTATTCCATTATCTCAAACCGATTTTGTGCATACGCGTTTAACACACAGTTTAGAGGTGAGTGTTGTTGGGCGATCACTCGGTAGAAGAGTAGGACAAAAACTATTAGAAAAACATCCGCATTTACAAAGTGTACACGGTTATCAAGCCAATGATTTTGGAGCAATAGTTGCTGCGGCAGCTTTAGCACACGATATTGGAAACCCACCATTTGGGCATTCAGGAGAAAAAGCCATTGGCGAGTTTTTTAAAACGGGTAATGGTAAACAATTCAAAAGCCAACTAACAGAAAAAGAATATCAAGATTTATGCGATTTTGAAGGCAATGCCAATGGATTTAAAATTTTAACCGAAAGCAGAGCAGGACGCCAAGGTGGATTACGATTAAGTTACGCCACACTTGGAGCATTTACAAAATACCCCAAAGAATCCCTGCCAAAAAAACCAACCAAACATATAGCAGATAAAAAGTATGGTTTTTTTCAGTCTGAAAAAGAAGCCTTTGTAGATGTCGCTAATGAGCTTGGTTTAGTAAAAAGAAGTACTAAAGATTTGAGTTTTTCGCGTCATCCTCTGGCGTTTTTGGTGGAAGCAGCCGATGATATCTGTTATACTATCATCGATTTTGAAGATGGGATTAACCTAGGGCTCATTCAAGAAGAATTTGCTTTAGAATACTTGTCTAAAATTATTAGAGATAACATAAAACCAGAAAACTATTATGCGCTTTCAACGAAAGAGGATCGTGTAGGGTATTTGCGTGCTTTGGCTATAGGCTCGCTTATAAATGAAGCTGTTGATATTTTTATGAAACATGAAGATGCTATTTTAAGTGGCGATTTCGATTGCGCCCTGCTAGATAAAAGTAAATACGAAGCACAAATAAACGATATTATTAAAATCAGTATAGAAAACATCTATCAATCCACAGAAGTTGTAGATAAGGAAATAGCTGGCTATGGCGTTATAAATACTTTATTAAACACCTATACAAGTGCTATAAACAACTGTTTTGATAATAGCGGTTCAAATTACGATAAACTTATTTTAAAAGGATTGCCAAAAACCATTCAAACCAACAATTCTAGCCTATACAGCCGTCTTTCAAGCGTGTGTTATTATGTGTCCTTACTGTCCGATAGTAAGGCGATACTGGATTACAAGAAGATAAAAGGTATTAGTTTTTAGGAAAATTATTTGGACGCCTGCCTGCCGGCAGGTTACTGCAAGGGTCGGGATTTTAAGCTTGTGAGTACTTGTTTAAAAAGAGTACCAGTAATTGATAACCTAAAACAGTTTTTCCTATTTAAACATTACTAATTTTAGCGATATAATTTGTGATAGACAATCTTAAATCTTTAATGGATTCTTTGTTTAACAGAAAATTCAATATTTAGATAAATTAATTCGTACATTAGCGATTGTCATAAATTTAATGTTTTCTCATATTTTAAATCTATTTATAGCCACAATATCAACCACCAAAACACTAAGCCTATATGAACACTTTTACTTTCAAACCATTTACCTTAATTTTTTCTCAAATTAGTTTTTACTCTAAAGAGATATTTTTATTACTTTTCATTTTGTCAAGCGGTACTATTGCTACTGCTCAGTCACATACTTTTTCAAGTTTTGATGCAGGTACACTTACAAGTGGAACAACAGGAGTATCCGTCCCATTAACTACAACTGGAATTACAGGAGATTATTTAATCTATGAAATATCAGCAGACTTTATTGGAACAGGAAATATGGCTTGGTCAAGCACTATTGAAATGGAATTAAACAATGGTGGCAGTGAAATATTTAAAGACGTTGATAAAGCAACTTCTGGGTCATTGGATAGCGGGAATGCTACAAAGCTGTACTGGACTGGAGTTTTAAACAAAAAATATATAGGGGGCGATAATTTAACGATACGCTTTTTTGATTCCTTTAATGATGCCTCTGGTCCATATACCTCTAATATAACCAATGTGGTAATTTCTATTTCGAAGGCAGACTCTCACTCTTTTTCGAGTTTTGATGCAGGTACGCTTACAAGTGGAACATCAGGAGTGTCCATCCCATTAACTACAACTGGGGTTATGGGAGATTATCTAATCTACCAAATATCAGCAGACTTTATTGGAACAGGAAATGTGGCTTGGTCAAGCACTATTGAAATGGAATTAAACAATGGTGGCAGTGAAATATTTAAAGACGTTGGCAAAGCAACTTCTGGATCATTGGATAGCGGGAATGCTACAACGCTCCACTGGACAGGAGTTTTAAACAAAAAATATATAGGGGGCGATAATTTAACGATACGCTTTTTTGATTCCTTTAATGATGCCTCTGGACCATATACTTCTAATATAACCAATGTTGTGGTTACTATTGCGAAGGCGAATCCTCACTCTTTTCCGAGTTTTGATGCAGGTACGCTAATAAGTGGAACAACAGGAGTGTCCGTACCATTAACAACAACTGGGGTTACGGGAGATTATTTAATCTACCAGATATCGGCAGACTTTGTTGGAACAGGAAATGTGGCTTGGTCAAGTACTATTGAAATGGGATTAAACGATGGTGGCAGTGAAATATTTAAAAACGTTGGTAAGGCAACTTTTGGATCACAGGATAATGGCAATGCTACAACATTAAATTGGATAGGAGTATTAAACAAAAAATATGTGGGAGGCGATGATTTAACAATTCGTTTTTTCGATTCGTTTAACGACCCCTCTGGTCCATATACCTCTAGCATAACCAATGTAAACATAGTCATTGCAAACTTTGACAATACAACCTTGAACGTAGAATCTTTGGATAGTAATACTAACTTTACAGTGTATCCCATTCCGTTTGAATATGAGGTGTTCGTTGATTATTCTTTTGATTATCAAACCGATGTTGCTATTCAATTATATGATCTTAAAGGCGTATTAATTAAAAGCGTTGTAAACAAAAACTATGTAATTGGTTCCCAATCTAAAACAAAACTAGATCTAACAGCCCTTGGTAACCAGATGTACTTTGTGAAGTTAATTACTAATAAAGGTATTAGCGTTAAAAAAATTATTTCTAAATAATAGAATAGTCTTGAGGAAAGTTATTTGGACGTTACCACAAGGGTCGGGCTTTACTCTACAAGTCCTCGCTTATACCTCGCCGTGGGCTTTCCGTGATAAAAAATCGTTTCAATGATTTTTTATCAAGCGTTAAACGAAGTTAGTTAATTTTTCTGACAAAGTCAAGGAAAGGTATTTACAAAAAATCTGTAAAAATGGTATTCAAATTCCCAACATCCAAACCAACAAGTTCTTGCAGTTCATCAACGCTACCATGTTCTATAAAAGCATCAGGAATCCCCAATGTTTTTATATTGTTTTTATAACCATTTTCCGAAGCAAATTCTAAAATAGCAGATCCAAAACCACCTTTAATAGCATGGTCTTCAACAGTAACAATTATATCGTATATTTTAAAAATAGTATGAAGTAAATTTTCATCTAAAGGCTTAATAAAACGCATATCGTAATGCGAAACGTTTAAATATTTAATGGCTTCTGTAACATTTAGCGCCATACTGCCAATACTTAAAACCGCCAAATTTTTACCTTTTTTAAGCTGAACACCTTTAGCAATTTCAATTTTAGAAAACGGTTGTTTCCAATCTATGGTAACCCCACGACCGCGAGGGTAACGAATAGCAATAGGAAACGCTAAACCAAATTGAGCTGTGTACATGATATTGCGTAACTCCACCTCGTTTCTAGGAGCAAATATGATGAGGTTCGGGATGCATCGTAAATAGCTTAAATCATAAACACCATGATGTGTTGCGCCATCTTCCCCAACTAGACCAGCACGATCTAAACAAAAAATAACAGGTAATTTTTGAAGGGCTACATCATGAATGATTTGGTCGTAGGCACGCTGTAAAAAGGTTGAATATATATTACAAAACGGAATCAATCCTTGGGTTGCCATTCCTGCTGCTAGTGTAACAGCGTGTTGTTCTGCTATGCCCACATCAAAAGCACGTTCGGGAATTTCTTCCATCATATATTTTAATGAGCTTCCCGTAGGCATGGCCGGTGTAATACCTACAATGTTTTTGTTTTGCTTGGCCAATTCTACAATAGTATATCCAAAAACATCTTGGTATTTTGGTGGCTGCACTTCAGTAGATTTTGCCGCTAGATCTCCAGTTTTGGCATCAAACTTTCCTGGAGCATGATATTTTACTTGGTCTACTTCAGCTTGCTTTAAACCTTTTCCCTTTTTAGTAATAATGTGCAAAAACTTAGGGCCTTTTACGGTTTTTAGCCGATTCAATTCTGAGATGATAGTATCAATATCATGCCCGTCAATGGGACCTGAATAATCAAAATTTAAAGCTTCAAAAATATTGTCCTGTTTTTGAGTGCCTTTTTTTACGTTGGTTAAATACATTTTTAAAGCGCCAACACTGGGGTCTATTCCAATAGCATTATCATTTAAAATAACTAACAAGTTTGCATTGGTAACACCAGCATGATTCAATCCTTCAAAGGCCATACCTCCAGCAATACTAGCATCACCAATTACAGCAATATGATGTTTGTCTTCGCCTTTTAATTGTGAGGCAATTGCCATGCCTAAAGCTGCCGAAATAGAGGTGGAGGCATGCCCAACACCAAAAGCGTCATAGTTACTTTCATCGCGCTTTGGGAAACCACTTATGCCTCCAAGTTGCCTGTTGGTGTGAAAATTATCTTGTCGTCCCGTTAAAATTTTATGTACGTATGCTTGGTGTCCAACATCCCAAATTAATTGGTCTTTTGGCGTGTTGAAAACGTAATGTAGTGCAATAGTTAATTCTACAACGCCCAAACTGGCTCCCAAATGCCCTTCTTTTGTGGCAACGATATTAATTATGAAGTCACGAAGTTCTTTTGCGAGTAGTTGTAAGTCCTCTTGCTTTAAAAGACGGAGTTCTTTGGGTGAATCAATAGTATTTAAAAGACTTTTTTGCACAGGGCAAAAGTACAAGAATCAATTTGTATTTTTGCTATCATGATAGAACCTTTTGATGATATTTATTTTATGAAAAAAGCACTTCAGGAAGCTGAATCTGCTTTTGAACAAGGTGAGATTCCTGTAGGTGCAGTTATTGTTATTGATAATAGAATAATTGCTAGAGGACATAATTTAACCGAAACTTTAACAGATGTTACGGCTCATGCAGAAATGCAAGCCATAACCGCTGCTACCAATTTTTTAGGTGGCAAATATCTTCAAAAATGTACGTTATATGTCACTTTGGAACCTTGCCAAATGTGTGCTGGCGCCTTGTATTGGAGTCAGATTTCTAAAATTGTATATGGCGCTAGGGATATGGAGCGTGGCTGTATAAACTTGAAAACGAAATTACACCCTAGGACAACAATTTCTGGTGGTGTTCTAGAAGAAGAAGCTTCAGCTTTAATGAAACGATTTTTTGTTGAAAAACGGAATTTGAATTGATTTTTATCACCTTGAACTTGTAAATACTGAATTTAAGTATTACAAATACAAAAATAAGAGAGTGAGTCCCTAACTGTCGGGAGTGATAACACCCAAAAACAAGCACAATACATTTTTGAAAATTTTTCAAAAAAAAAGTTTGTAATTCAAATTTTTGTATTTCATTTGTATTCTATTTAGCTGAACATTTTGAACTCTGTTTCTGTGTTCGGGCCTTTGAAAATTAGGAAGTCATATTCAAAAGCAGCTTATAGATTAAGCAACCGAATTTTAAAGCTAACTTCCGTGTCTCCAATACATGCTATACAGCATGAGTATCCCTTTGTGCCTACTACCCAGAAAGAGTTCCGTATTTGATATTGTTATTTTTTTATTGGCTTAACGTGTAGTTAATACACCAATTACATTTTTAACTTTTATTAAAAAATAACACATTGAATACAAAATATATTGATTTAATCAATCAAACTTTTGATTTCCCTCAGGAAGAATTTAAAGTTGATAAAGGACAGTTGCATTTTCACGGAATAGATCTAATGCAATTAACAAAACAGTATGGCGCACCGTTGAAATTCACATACTTACCACAAATATCTAACAATATTAATAAGGCTAAGAAGTGGTTTGCAAATGCTATTGAGAAACACGATTACAAGGGCAACTACAACTATTGCTATTGCACAAAAAGTTCTCATTTTAAACATGTTTTAAATGAGGCTTTAAAGAATAACATCCATATAGAAACGTCTTCGGCTTTTGATATTGATATTGTAGAGCGTTTAAAGGCTGAGGGTAAAATTACTGATGACGCGTTTATAATTAGCAACGGGTTTAAGCGCGCACAGTACATAACAAATATTGCGCGTTTGATTAATAATGGTCATAAAAATGCCATTCCTATTATTGATAACTACGAGGAAATTGATTTGCTGTCAAAAGAAATTGACGGGAAGTTTAATGTTGGTATTAGAATAGCTTCTGAAGAAGAGCCAAAGTTTGAATTCTATACCTCGCGTTTGGGTATTGGCTACAAAAATATTGTACCGTTTTACAAGAATCAAATTGCAAATAATGAAAAGGTTGAGCTTAAAATGCTTCACTTTTTTATCAATACAGGCATTAGAGATAACGCCTATTACTGGAACGAACTTTTAAAATGTTTGAAGGTGTATACAAGTTTGAAAAAGATTTGCCCCACACTTGATAGTTTAAATATAGGTGGCGGTTTCCCGATAAAAAACTCTTTGGCTTTTGAGTTTGATTACGAGTATATGATTGATGAAATTGTAAATCAAATTAAATTGACTTGTGAGGAAGAAGGTGTTGAAGTACCAAATATTTTTACAGAATTTGGAAGTTTTACTGTTGGCGAAAGTGGAGGTGCTATTTACGAAGTGTTGTACCAAAAACAGCAAAACGACCGTGAGAAATGGAACATGATAAACTCATCTTTCATTACAACCTTACCAGATACTTGGGCAATTAATAAACGTTTTATTTTATTGGCTGTTAACCGTTGGCAAGATAGTTATGAGCGTGTGTTATTAGGCGGATTGACTTGCGATAGTGATGATTATTATAACAGCGAGCAGCACATGAACGCCATTTATATGCCAAAATACAATAAAGACAAACCTTTATATATTGGTTTTTTCAATACAGGCGCTTACCAAGAAACTATTGGTGGTTTTGGCGGTTTGCAGCACTGTTTAATTCCTTCGCCAAAGCATATTTTAATTGATAGAGATGAAGACGGAAATATAACAACAAAATTATTTAGCGAACAACAAAAAAGTGAAGACTTGCTTAAAATATTAGGTTATGATATGCCTCAGAAAGTTAAGACTGAAAAAGAGGTATTAGAAACAACTGAAACTTACTATTAAAAAATGACAAATACATACGCTGGAATTCCAGATGAATTAGCAAAATTAGAGCAAGCAAAAATTGTTTTAATTCCCGTGCCTTATGATGGTACAAGTACATGGCAAAAAGGTTCTGATAAAGGGCCAAAAGCTTTTTTAGAAGCTTCAGAAAACATGGAGCTTTATGATATTGAAACGGGTACTGAAGTATATCATCAAGGTGTGTTTTTAGCTGATGCCGTTACGGAAAATGCATCGCCAGAAACTATGGTTGAAGCTGTACACCAAGCTACTAAAACATACATTAAAAAGAATAAGTTTGTAACTATCTTTGGTGGAGAGCATTCAGTTTCTATAGGAACTATTCGTGCATTTAACGAGATGTTTCCAAGTTTGACTGTTTTGCATATTGATGCGCATGCCGATTTGCGAAAAGAATACGAAGGTTCTGCCTGCAATCACGCTTGTGCGGTTTATGAAGCGAGCCAAAACACCAATTTAATTCAAGTTGGGATTCGTTCTATGGACATCATGGAGAAAACGGTAATGGACGAAGAGAAAATGTATTTTGCTCATAATATGGCTGTGGATGATTCTTGGATGGATTCTGCTATTGATCAAATGACCGACAATGTATTCATCACTTTTGATTTAGATGCCTTTGATCCTTCTATAATGCCAAGTACAGGAACTCCAGAGCCAGGAGGTTTATTATGGTATGAAACTCTAGATTTTTTAAAGCAAGTTTTTGAAGAGAAAAATGTGGTAGGATTTGATATTGTTGAATTATGCCCTGATGAAAAAGAAAAATCTTCAGACTTTCTAGCAGCAAAATTATATTATAAGATGCTGAGTTATAAATTTATGAATGATGATGCAGGTGATGATTACGATAACGCTTATAATAATTCAGAACAAAAAAAGAACACTTTAAAATTTACTGACGATGACAACTACTAAGGGACCTATTTCTCAATTTATAGAGAAACATTATTTACACTTTAATGCAGCAGCTTTAGTGGATGCAGCAAAAGGGTATGAAGCACAATTGGATAATGGTGCAAAAATGCTTGTGTCTCTAGCTGGAGCAATGAGTACGGCGGAATTAGGTAAAAGTTTTGCAGAAATGATTCGTCAAGATAAAGTTCAGATTATTTCTTGTACAGGAGCAAACCTAGAGGAGGATATCATGAATTTGGTAGCACATTCACATTACAAACGTGTGCCTAATTATCGTGATTTAACACCACAAGAAGAATGGGGTTTGTTAGAAAAAGGACTAAATCGTGTTACAGATACTTGTATTCCTGAGCATGAAGCCTTTCGTAGATTACAAGAACATATTGTAAAAATTTGGAAAGATGCAGAAGCCAATGGTGAGCGTTACTTACCACATGAATATATGTACAAAATGTTATTGTCAGGCGTTTTAGAGCAATATTATGAAATTGATTTAAAAGATTCTTGGATGTATGCTGCTGCTGAAAAAAACCTGCCTATAGTATGCCCAGGTTGGGAAGATAGTACCATGGGTAATATTTTTGCAAGCTATGTTTTAAAAGGCGAATTGAAAGCAAGCACTATGAAATCTGGTATTGAATATATGACGTTTTTAGCAGATTGGTATACCAATAATTCTAAGAATGGTATTGGCTTCTTCCAAATTGGCGGGGGTATTGCTGGCGATTTTCCAATATGTGTGGTACCTATGTTGTATCAAGATATGGAGCGCACTGACACACCGTTTTGGAGTTATTTTTGTCAAATTTCAGATTCAACTACTAGTTACGGCTCGTATTCTGGTGCCGTGCCAAATGAAAAAATTACTTGGGGTAAATTAGATATTAATACTCCAAAGTTTATTATTGAAAGTGATGCTACCATTGTAGCGCCTTTAATTTTTGCTTATTTACTAGATCAATAAAATATCATGGATATAAAAAATATTGAAAATATAGAGCTTAAGTACCTAACTGTTGATGATTTTGAGGAATTAAAAGCAGCTACGTTAGAGTCTTATGGCGGTGTACTTAATTCTTATTGGAAAAAACATCATATTGAGGAATTGACCTCAATGTTTCCAGAAGGACAAGTTATCATAAAAATAGATGGTGATATTGCAGGTTGTGCATTATCTCTTATTGTAGATTATGATAGTATTGATGATGAGCATACTTATGAAGATATTATTGGCGGAGAATCTTTTAAAAATCATCACGCTGATGGAGATGTGCTTTATGGTATAGATGTTTTTATAAAGCCTGAATATAGAGGTTTGCGTTTAGGAAGACGCTTGTATGATTACAGAAAAGAAGTTTGTGAAAACCTAAATTTAAAAGGGATTGTTTTTGGAGGAAGAATGCCAAACTATCATAAACATAAAGAGCTTACACCTAAGGAATATATTGAAAGAGTTAAACGTAAGGAAATTTATGATCCTGTTTTAAACTTTCAGATTTCTAATGATTTTCATCCAGTTCGAATTTTAAAAGGGTATTTAGAAGGTGATACGGCTTCCAACGAATATGCCGTGTTAATGGAATGGGATAATATTTATTATACCAAACCAAATAAAAAGGCATCTACAGTTAAAACTGTTGTGCGATTGGGGTTAATTCAATGGCAAATGCGACCGTATAAAACCTTGGAGGATTTAATGCAGCAAGTAGAGTATTTTATAGATAGTGTTGCTGCTTATAGATCAGATTTTGCTGTGTTTCCAGAGTTTTTTAATGCGCCTTTAATGGCTGAATTTAATCATTTGCATGAGTCTCAAGCCATCAGGAAATTAGCGGAATATACTCAGACTATTGTAGATAAATTGAAGCAATTGTCCATTTCGTATAATATTAATATCATATCTGGTAGTATGCCAGAAGTGGTTGATGATAAATTGTATAATGTTGGTTATTTATGCAGAAGAGACGGAAGTTTTGAACGTTATGAAAAAATCCATGTTACACCAGACGAAGCTAAGGTTTGGGGCATGCAACGCGGTAATAAATTACAAACCTATAATACCGATTGCGGAAAAATAGGGATTTTAATCTGTTATGATTCTGAGTTTCCTGAATTGGCACGTTTGCTCTCAGATGAAGGTATGGATATTTTGTTTGTTCCTTTTTTAACGGATACGCAAAACGGGTATTCTCGAGTTAGGCTATGTTCTCAAGCTCGTGCTATCGAAAATGAATGTTATGTGGCTATATCAGGAAGTGTTGGTAACTTGCCTAATGTAAATAATATGGATATTCAATATGCGCAATCGGCAGTGTTTACACCATGTGATTTCTCGTTTCCCAGTAATGGTATTAAGGCAGAAGCTACCACAAATACTGAAATGATATTGGTGGCTGATGTTGATTTGAGTTTATTAAGAGAGTTACACTCTTTTGGAGCTGTTAAAAATTTAAAAGATAGAAGAAAAGATTTTTATGATGTTATTCGTGTAAAATAAGGATAAATAGTATCTTTAACTTATAACTAACTTTTTTACCCCATAAATATGAAAAATAGAAACGATAATTTAAAACGTGTTATCGTAGACTTTAAAAAGCTAACTCCAGAGATTTTAGCTTTATTAGTTGAAAGATATCCTGATGGCTATGATGATGACCAAATCATATCTTTCAAGAACCAGCATAATGAAATAATTGAAGCAGTTGAGGTCATTACTGAAGATACTAAATATTTAGTAAAAGTAAGTACTAAATTGGCGTTGACTATGGAGAATTATGATGAGGATGATTATGAAGATTTTGATAATGATGATCCAGAAGCAGTGCAAGACCCTAATCTGACTGATGAAAGCACAGAAGATAACGATTAATATATTTATAGAAACATGAGAATTGCCACTTTTAAGTCTTACAAAAAGGGATATTACACCTTTTGGTTTGAAAATGGAGAAGAATTAGTTTTTGAAGACGTACACCCACGTGTTTTAAAACAATACGATTTAAAAAACAATACAGAATTAATTGATCAAGAATTCAGATTAACATTTGTTGAAGATGTTGATGGCGATGATGTTTATTATAGAGTGGAAAGCTTAAAACCTATTGCGGTTTAATCGAAAAAGAATTCCTCGAGGCTATCCCTCGGGGTTTTAATTCAAGAAGTTCTTTATTTAGCATTGTTTTGTCTTTAAGAATTTGTCGGGCTCAATCTAAAAAGGAGTAGACTATATATAAATTTTAAATGAGTTCAATAATTTAATTTAAAATATCATGAATATGAAAGCAAAAAATTTAGTTGTATTAAGTGTTCTAATGGTTTTATTGTTAACACTTACCAGTTTTAAAACAGCAACGATTTCAAATGATACTATTAGTGAATCATTAATTCAAGACGGATTAATTGTTTATGCTACTTATGATGGGTATGAAGATTATGGCTATAATTTTATAACTAAAGATAAGGCTGGAGATGAGCAAACGCTTACATTCCAAATAATAGAAGAAGCCGTGTTAAAAACCTTCGATTTAAACTCAGAGGATTTTGTGGGAACAAAGTTTAAAATCACTTTTAATAGAAATATTAAGTTTTCCAAAGATGCTGATGGTATGGATGATGAAGATGAGATAAATATGATTACCAATTTAGAAAAACTATAATTATCCTTGTTGTGCTGTCCCGATAACTATCGGGATCGTTTCAGCATCTCTTTTTAATTTGAAGAAGTTTCTGGAATACACTTCGACTAAGTTCAGATTGATAATAAAAATTATTTAGGCTTCCTTTTTGGAGGCCTTTTTTATAAATACTTCCCAAATAAACATGCCGTAAACAATGGCGTACTCTAAAGCAATAACCCACAGGTTTTCGGATTTATCGGCTTTATCAATATTTACGTAAGCTAAATAACTTAGTATAATTACAAAACTCCAAACTAATGGAAATTTATATTTTGTAAATACCGATAAAATTAAAAGCGTAGCCACATACCAAGGATGGACCGTGGTGGTTGTAAAATAGTAAAAAGACAATACCAGCAACATGGCTGTAACACCTTCTACTGTGGTTTTGTTCTTTCTGAAAAAGGTGATGATAAGAACAAGCAAAACAACAATAATAGGCGTTACTTTTCCAATAAGAGCAATTTCGTTGTAGCCTCTAAAAGTATATCCAATTGCCCTGGCTATGTAATATAAACTCCCATTAAACTCGAAATTCTGAAACCAAAGGGCTACGGTTTGGGAATAGTTATTTATGAATTCTGAAGAATAAAAAGGTGAAAAAAGAAGAAACGTGGTCATGATAACGATGCTGTAAAACCCAATGAGTTTTGTCAAGTTGAGCGCAGTCGAAACCTCATTTACGTCAATGCTAGGGGTAAGCTTAGCATGTACTGAGCGCAGTCGAAGTGTGGCAATATCTTCCTTTTGATTAGATAACCTCACTGCATTCGCAGAGGCGTTACAATTGTCCCCTTGAGGGGACTTTAGGGGTGTTTTTGTTACCGTCTTTGAACCCCTAAAAACAAACCACTGAAAAAACAAAGGCAAAAAGATTAAAGGAATCAATTTAACCGAAATAGATAATGCCAAAACAACCGCAGCAAATGGCCATTTTCCAATATGTAATAAATACAAGCTCCAAATTAAAAAGAAGATCATGACACCCTCAAAATGCAAGTTGCCTGTAAGTTCTATAATGATAAACGGATTTAAAACATACCAGAATATATGATGAACCGGCATATTTAGTTTTTCCAATAGTTTTTTGCCAAAATGCAGGGTCCCAAAATCGGCGGCAATAATGAGTAAGCGCATGGCTATGGCAGAACCTAAAATACTTTTACCAGCAAAAAATGCTGCAATAGTAAAACAGAGTTGATTTATAGGCGGGTAATTTGTAAAATGACTAGCATTTAATGCGCCCATACCTGCTCGTAATTCTTGGGCTTGTGCCACAGGGAATTCACCTTGACGCATAAACGATTCTACCGTAAATACATAAGGGTTAATACCCTCTAAAATCATTCTGCCATCCCAAATAAATCGGTAAAAATCTTGTGATAGGTTTGGTATGGCTATTATAAAAATGGCTCTAAATGCAAAAGCCAAATAGGTTAAGGCTTTGGTGTTATGTTTTAAAATCTGTAATAGTTTATAAAACAAAAAGAATAACGCCACATACAAGCCTATTAACTTTATATAGTCTGTTCTAACCAAGTCGTACGCAAAAGCCCAATAGAATAAAATACTCGATAACACCATTAATAATGGCATTTTATTAAGTTTTAAAAAAGAGGGGGTTAAAAGCATGTTCCAAATATAAGATTAATTGTTTGTCGATTAAAAGCGATAATAATAATTGAATATCTATTCCGCGTTAGCGATTGTAGCGGCATCCTTTTTAAAAGATGGAAGCAATAAGATTGGTGATAACTAAAAAATCGACAGATTGCTGTGTCGCTGACATATTGCAATGACCTTTTAAAAAGATATAGTGGAAAGCGCTACCCTTAAGGGTAACGCCCAAAATATTTAGATTCCCTTCTTCAGGGAAATGACAATTACAGTGGAAACCTTAATAAAAACAAGGTATTTCTTTTAAACCTTAGATGCCAAAGATTTAAAAAACACATAGGCGAAACCTACAAATAACATGAGGTGAAATGGAAAGAGTCCGAAATCGCCGCCTTGGTTACCCACAATAAAGGCGCTGTACATACCAAAAGCAAAATAGAGCATGAGTATCCCTTCGAAAATAACGTGTACGGATACTGTTTTCTTCATGTACTTGTTATTCTTCCAATTGTCTTTATATTTACTGATGTTGAATTTTGGTGTGCGGACAAACTCAGATTTTTTCCCTAAATGCCCTTCTAAAACCGCTATAGAATTGTGTAGAGAAAAGCCCATGGCTATTGAGAAAAACACAAAAAACATACCAATGTAACGTACAAAGTTTTTAAAACCACCACCATATATGTTTTTGTACATAAACCAATAACACACAAAAAAGATAATGGTGCTTACCACAAAGAAGCTCATAACGTAAAAGTAGGGTCTTAAATGCGCATATTCATTTTTTATGTATAACATGGGAATGCTTAAAACGCCAACAATAAGGACGTTTAAAAACATGGTGCTGTTTAATAAATGCAGTAAACCGTGTACTTTGGTTTTAGCTGAAATGTTTTTACTTTTTAAAACACGCCCAAGCATTTTTCTAAAGTTTTCTGCGCCCCCTTTATTCCATCTAAATTGTTGCGAACGTGCTGCACTAATAACTACAGGAAGTTCGGCTGGGGTTTCTACGTGTTCTAAATATTTGAATTTCCAGTTTTTTAACTGGGCACGGTAGCTTAAATCAAGGTCTTCGGTTAGGGTATCACCTTCCCAGTTTCCTGCGTCAATTATACATGCCTTTCGCCAAAGTCCAGCGGTGCCATTAAAGTTTATGAAATGTCCTTTGCTGTTTCTGCCTACTTGTTCTAAAGTAAAGTGGGCATCGAGTGCAAAAGCTTGGATTTTTGTGAGTATGGAATAGTTTCTGTTAATATGCCCCCAACGGGTTTGTACCACGCCAATTTTTTGATCTTTAAAATAGGGTACGGTGCGTTTTAACCAGTCTTTTTTTGGTAGAAAATCGGAATCGAAAATGGCAATAATATCGCCTTTAGCTATTTTTAAGCCTTCTTTTAGCGCACCTGCTTTAAAACCCGAACGGTCTGTTCTGGTAATATGGGTTATATCTAATCCTTTGGTCTGAAGCGCAGCGATTTGATTGAATGTTGTTTCTACGGTTTCATCGGTAGAATCATCTAATACCTGGATTTCTAGTTTGTCTTTCGGGTAATCTATTAGTGCAATGTTTTCTAATAGGCGTTCCATAACATACATTTCGTTGTAAACGGGAAGCTGTATGGTAATGTATGGGGTTTCGTCTGGATTTGATAAATCGTATTTAGGACAATCGTCTTTTACTCTTTTAGAAGACAAATAATTGAACAACAGATTCAGTTGTGCCAATGCGTATAAGAATATAAGCAAAAGAGCAATGGTGTAGATTATAATTACTGTAGTTTCGAGGATCATTTTTTAAGACTGTATTTGAAAATCCAACCTAATATTTTTATGCCTGCAAATATAGCACCTTTTAACGTACCAGACACTTTTGAAATGCCAATTCTATTTCTATAGTTTACTGGTATTTCGATATATGTGAGTTTTTGTTTTAGTACTTTTAATTGCATTTCTACGGTCCAACCATAGGTTTTGTCTTCCATACTGAGCGCTAACAGCTTTTTGTATTTAATTGCTCTAAATGGGCCTAAGTCTGTAAACTTAGCTTGAAAAAACAGTTTCATTAAGATGGTTGCTAACCAATTGCCGAATATTTGCGGGAATGTCATAGAGCCATGTTCTCTAAGTCGTTTAACACGCGAGCCAATTACAAAATCTACATTATCATTAATTATAGGTGCTACAATTTTTGTTAGTTCTTCTGGGTAATCGCTATAATCGCCATCAAGAAATACAACAATATCTGGTTTTTCTGTTTGATTTGCGATATGCTGCATCCCCTTTAAGCATGCGTATCCGTAACCTTTATTTGTTTCTATTAGTACTGTTGCTCCAGCTCTTTTAGCGTTGATTTCGGTATCATCAGTAGAATTATTGCTAACAACAATAATTTCATTAACACTATCGGGAATATCATTAATAACATGTGTTATAGAATCGGCTTCGTTAAAAGCTGGAATGATGACTTTAATTTTGGTC
Organism: Algibacter agarivorans; assembly: GCF_039543245.1. NCBI lineage: Bacteria > Pseudomonadati > Bacteroidota > Flavobacteriia > Flavobacteriales > Flavobacteriaceae > Algibacter > Algibacter agarivorans. Next base: position 152,655 of record NZ_BAABJJ010000034.1, on the reverse strand, counting down.
ATTTAAGGTCGCTGAGTTTATTTTCTCTTTTAAAGGATGCAAAGGTACTCCATTCTTTTAATTTTTTACCTGCTTTGTATTTTGAAGCTGAAACTAATGTTCCGTTTTTATACATGAGGCAATACCCGTTTTTTCGATTGTCTTTAAGTTGGCATTTATGGTTTACTTTTTCCATAGCGTCATAAAACAACCACCAATCATTTTTCTTGCCATTTTGAAAATGACCTTCTTTTTCTATGTTGCCGTTGATTGTATAAAACTTCCAGTATTTAGTTTCTTTATTTGCTGAAAAGTGTCCTTCTTTTTTAAGGTTTCCGTTTTCATGATAGAATTTCCAAAATTCTATTTTCTGATTGTTTTCTATCCAGCCTTCGGATTTGATATTACCGTTTTTATGGAACTTTTTTTGGTATTTCTTTTCTGCGGAAACAGTATAATTAATAATATTATTATAAAAATTAAGTTTTTCATTTTACGTGTTTGTCTATTTTACAGAGATTCACTGATGTTTCACAAAGATACCAGGAGAGGTCCTAGAGCGTTTCATATTCGTTTATCATAATCATAACAAGTGTTTGTCGTTTAATTGAAAATTCTCTGCGTGTCTCAGTGGTTCTCTGAGCGACTTTGTGTTATAACTCCACAATAATGCTCAACTGAAAACTGTGACTACCAACTAAGACTGAATACTGTCAACTTACTTCTTATTCACTAAATTCATTAAATCTACATCGTTTCCTAACAAGATTTCTGTTGGATTGATTCGGCCTTCCATAGTATCATTTTCTAGTTTTAAAACCCCTCTTGGGCAAACAGCTGCGCAAATGCCACAGCCTACACAACTAGAACGTACAATGTTTTCTCCTTTTTGTGCATAGTGTCTAACATCAATTCCCATTTCGCAACTGTTAGAGCAATTGCCACAAGAAATACATTGTCCGCCATTAGTGGTAATTCTAAATTTTGAAAATAAACGTTGTTGGAATCCTAGAATAGCTGCCATAGGACATCCAAAACGGCACCAAGATCTATTTCCTAAAATAGGGTAAAAACCTGTGCCAATAACGCCTGAAAATATGGAGCCAATATAAAGCCCGTAAGCCGATCTTAACACGCCGCCTTTAACATAAAAAACATGTTCCGTAGTTCCAGTAAAATGCAAGATTAATAATGCAGCAATAACCACAAAGAAACCAATAGCACCATATTTAGCATCTTTACCAAATTCTTTGCTTTTAAAAAACATAACACTGGCAAAAACTAAAGTTAAGAAGCCAATAACTAAAGCGATGAACACACCTCTGGTTAGCCAGAAATCATTTTTGTTATAACCTAAATAGGTGTAAACCATGGCTGTTGTCATGACTATAGAAAAGACTAAAACGGTATGGATTAACCAGCGTTCTAATTTCCAAGCAGACATTTTTTTAGAGGATAATTGTCTAAACGAATCTCCTGCAGTTTCTGCTAATCCTCCGCAGCCACAAACCCAAGAACAATACCAGCGTTTCCCGAATTTATAAGTTAAAATAGGTGAAATCACAAAGATTGTAATAATACCAAAAAGTAGAAAGGCTAAGCCAATATTACCGCTAGAAAGAAAACCATTTATAGACCACTCATCAAAAATATAGTAGTTAAGGGGCCACATGGATTTTAAATCGTAGTATGGCAAGTTATTATTCATAACATACATGAATTCGGGAATCAAAAAGGCGAATCCTAATTGAAAAAACATGACTGAAACGGTACGTATTTGTTGGTAGCGGTTATGTCTGTATTTTAATATGAATTTATAACCAAAGGCTAAAATGGCAACGGTGTAAAGTGTTCCGTAAACAAACCATTGGCTTGCTGTTCTTCCACTTAATAATCGACTCAAAGGGTCGAATAGGCCTATTAATCCTGAGTTTTCAGTACCATTAGTGCCTAATCCTAAATATTTTGGGAAAAAGTAAAGTACAATGTAAAAGGAGGTCAATATAATACCCACTATCCAACCCCAAATACCTCTTGATGAAATGGATTTAAACCAAACGCCATCATTCTTTATACCTTCTAGCTTAGTTAAATAGGCTTCTCTAGAATACACAATAACTCCAACAGAAATTAGTCCTAATGCTAACGTTAAAAAGAGCTCTTTGTTTGGAAAATCAGTATTAAAAAGTGAGAGCGTTAAAATGAATAATCCAACAATTCCTATTGCCAATGCTACTTTTTGTTTATTTGAAATATCTACAGCATCTGGTTTTGCTAAAGACATGCTATGGTTTATTTTATTGCTCATAATTATACGGTTTGTGGTTGTCTGTTGTAGGCTGAAAGAATATCAGCTTCATAATGACTGTAAAATTCTGGGTCGAAATTAGCATTAGGTAGATGATTCATAACATAATCCACATCTCGTTTTTCGGTAAGCCACGCATCATATATCTCATGACGCATGCGAATTCCAAAGGTGTTAATTCCTAGAAATTCGTTGGTGTTTTTATTATAACAAACGGTAATGCATTTCGTGTCATCCTCATGTTTCCAATGGAAATGTGCTTCATGTTCTCGAGGTTTAGAAAATACCCATCCATATGTTTGGTATTCAATATCTAAAAATTTAGCCGAGTTAAACCAATGTCCAGGTTTGTATTGTATTCTATTTCCGCAAATGGTTTGTGCTAAAGTTTCTCCCATCATTCTGCCTGTATACCAAACGGCTTCAATGGGTCTGCGTCCATTTATGCCTTCGTGTTGTTCTGCACAATCGCCAATAGCATATATATCAGGAATGTTGGTTTCTAAATAACGATTTACTTTTACACCACGGCCAGTTTCAATGTCTGAATCTTTTATAAAATTGATATTTGGAGACACGCCTGCAGTTAACCCAACCACATCGCAAGCAATTTCTTCTCCTGTTTCTTGAATAATTATAGACTTTACTTTACCGTTTTCATCGGAAACTATTTCTTTTAGATTATTACCTAATCGTAAATCGATATGATGGTTTTTTATGTGTCTATTAATCATTTCGCTTTCGCCTTCAGGTAAAACACCGTTCCAAAAACTATCTTCTCTTACTAAAAACGTAACAGCGATATTTCGAGAAATTAACATTTCAGCAAGTTCAATACCAATTAAACCGCCACCAACAATCACGGCTCTTTTACATACTTTATTATTTGGAGCATACTTTTCAAGGTTTTCTAAATCTTGTTTGTGGTACATGCCCATAACACCTTCTGAATCTTGTCCTGGCCATCCAAATTTGTTTGGTTTACTACCAGTTGCAATGATGAGTTTATCGTATTTTAAAGTATCTCCTTCGGTAAAATGAAGTGTTTTGTTTTTTGTTTCAACAGACTTTACATATCCTTTTTTAAGATCAATGCTGTTTTTCTTCCAAAACCAATTTTCATAAGGTTTTGTGTGCTCAAATTTCATGTGACCCATATACACATACATAAGAGCAGTACGAGAAAAGAAATAATCGGTTTCTGCAGAAACGATGGTGATTTTCTTATCAGATAATTTTCGAATATGTCTGGCAGCGGTTACGCCAGAAATTCCATTTCCTATAATAACGATGTGATCTTGCATAAATATTTGTTGTTATGTTGAAGTAGGTCGAAGTTAAAGATAATAACTTATCATGAGTTTGTTAATTTAGAATGAGTTTAAATTGAATTTTAAACGTAAGGTTCTCAACTTTGCTAAGACACTGAAAATCTTTTTTTAGAGATGTAAGTTACCTAACACTTTGTTCGACTTAAGTGCAGTTACTTTGCAAAGTATAAAATTTATAAAACATGAAAAAACGATTAATAGTGTTAGTTATAGCTTTATTAGCGGTTCAAGGTTTTTCGCAAGATATGAATGCCTTTTTTAATAAAACCGATGCTTTTTTTAAGGCAAACGTGTCTAACGGGAAAGTAGCCTATTCAAAGATTCATGAAAATCAAGATGAACTTAACGATATTTTAAGATTGGCCGAAGGAATTTTAGTTACAAAAAACGACACTGATAATTATCAAGCCTTTTGGATTAATGCCTATAATGTATCTGTAATTAAAGGGATTGTCGATAATTACCCAACAAATTCACCATTAGATAATAAAGGTTTTTTTGATAAAACGACTTATAGTTTAGGCGGAATAAATATCACTTTAAATGATATTGAACATAAATTATTAAGAGGACAGTTTAAAGATGCCCGTTTCCATTTTGTGTTGGTATGTGGTGCTGTTGGTTGTCCACCATTAATTAATCAAGCCTATTTACCGAGTACTTTAAATGTTCAGTTGGATAAGCAAACTAAAATAGCTTTAAATGGTTCTTTTTTAAGAGTGAATGCTAAAAAGAAACGTGTGCAAGCGTCTCAGATAATGGAATGGTATAAAGAGGATTTTACAATGAACGGCGAAAGCGAAATAGATTTTATAAATAAATACAGGATAGAAAAATTAGACAGTAAATTTAAATTAAGCTACTTTTCTTATGATTGGAAAGTAAATAAACAATAACAAATTCCTGCAAGCCTCGATAGTTATTGGGAAGAGGCTTTTAGAGCCAAACAAAATAATAATCAGATTTCCTTTTTCTAGGGAATGAAAAAAACTAACACCAATGAAAAAAATAATCGCAATACTAGTATTTACAGCCATTACATTTAATGGGTTTTCTCAAGAAGATTCAGAAGCATCACAAAAAAGTAATATTCAAACGTACACACCTTCAAAGCTTTTGAAGAAAGGACAATGGGATATTAAATGGTTTAACAATCTTTACACGCAAACAAAAGGTGCAGATAGTAATGGTGATATAACGAAAGACTTAGATAGAGAAACATATTTTACTTCTAGTTTCGATATATTTACTGGAGTTTCTGAGAGAAGTAAATTAAATGTTGGTCTTTTATTTGAAATTAGATCAAATGTTATTGGCGATAGGAACGCATTAGATGTATTTTCTTTTGATGGAGAAAGTGAAACCGCTCGTTCTGGTTTAACTTCCATAGCACCAGTTATTAAATTTAATCCGTTTAAAAATGTTAGTAATTTTACCGTGCAGACAGCATTTCATATCCCTCTTATAAGCGAAGAATCTGATGATAGTGGCGTGTTCCTAGATCAAACGGCTTATACATTTCAAAACAGATTCTTTTATGATTATACATTTCCTAGTGGAGATTGGCAATTATTTACAGAATTAAATACAGAATATAATTTTGGTGATGATAGTAGTTTTGCGGATAAAACATTTGTATTGGCGCCAGGTGTGTTTATGAGTTACTTCCCAAGCCAAAAATCTACTATTTTAGGTTTTGTTCAGCACCAAAAGCGTTTTGGCGATTTTGAACAAGATTTTACAGCTTTAGGTTTTGGCGGAAAGTATCAATTAAATCAAACATTGAACTTAGAAGTGCTTTATAGTAGTTTTGTGCGAGGTACAAATTCAGGTATAGGACAATCTTTTAACATAGGCTTAAGAGCGTTGTTTTAATCAGTAATAGTAAATTAGAGATTTAAATATGTTTTATGAAACCATTTAAGGTCATAATTTTTTTATCAATTTTAAGCATACAGTCATGCAGAGCTCAGACCAATAAAATTAATGGTGTGAGTTTTGTTGCTTCTAGGGAAGCTGTAAATGAGAGCCATGTTACTCCTGTTGTAAAAGTGAATGCTAATTATGCAGCCATTATGCCTTTTGGATTTATAAAGGATTTAGAGCATCCTGAAATAGTTTTTAATACAGATAGACAGTGGTTTGGAGAAACCAAAACTGGAGCACAACAATATATTGAGGAGTTAAGAAAAAAACATATTAAGATCATGCTAAAACCCCAAATTTGGGTGTGGCGTGGCCAATTTACCGGGTTTATAGAAATGCAGAATGAGGCAGATTGGAAAACTTTAGAAGATTCTTATTCAAAATTCATTTTGGAATATGTCAAATTAGCTCAAGATTTGAAAGTAGATATATTTTGTATTGGTACCGAACTAGAAAAATTTATCGAAAACAGACCAGCATATTGGTTTTCATTAATAGAAGAAATAAAAATTAGGTACAAAGGAAAGTTAACCTATGCAGCAAATTGGGATGAGTTTAAAAGAACGCCGTTTTGGGATAAGCTAAATTTTATTGGTGTTGATGCCTATTTTCCCGTAAGTGATAGTAAAACACCAACAGTAGACGCATGTTTAGAAGGTTTGAAAGTTCATAAAGCGATAGTTTATAATATATCTAAGAAACATAATAAACCTATTTTGTTTACCGAGTTTGGTTATAGAAGTGTCGATTATTCCGGAAAAGAACCTTGGAAAAGTGATAGGAGTATGAATCAAGTAAATCTTGAAGTACAGGCAAACACAACACAAGCATTGTTTGAAACATTTTGGAAAGAGGATTGGTTTGCAGGTGGATTTATTTGGAAATGGTACCATAATCATGATAATGCAGGTGGGGAAAATAATTCCAGATTTACACCGCAAAACAAACCTGCAGAGGCTTTAATAAGAAAACAGTATAGTTTTAAATGAAAAAAATAGCCTATATCATCATGTATGTTTTTGTTTTAATGTCTTGTTCAAAAGACCATGACGATGTGGTGCAAACTTTGGCAACCTATATGGAAGGAGAAGCTTTCGAAATGGGTGCCGTTATTGCTTGCGCAGCTAGTGATAAAGATTCTGGAAATATCCTAACATTTTATTATCCAGAAAAAGGTGCTTCGGATATTCGATATTATGAGACTTCAGGCCATCAAGTCGATGCCAATGCTTTTTCAAATTATACCAGAGTCTTACTAAATAATGCTCCTTTTTTTAATGGTTATTTGGGTAAGTTTACCCAGCGTGCTTCTAAAGAAAAATGGATTATCATTACTTTTGAATTGGATGGCGAAATTAAAATTTCAAACCCTATTCGGTCTAAGCAAATCTCTAAACCAACGGTTTGGAATAATGAAGTCGCAATAAATCAATCGCAATCTGGAATGCCAGATTTTATGTGGCAAGATAATCCAGTTGGCGATAATGCTATTTATTTTCAAGTCCTTTCAGATGAAAACAATAATTTATTGTCTGGAACCTATACTTACGAGAACCGTTTTCAATATTACAATACCAGTAATGTAGTTTTAAATGTTACTACAGAATCACCTCCGGTTTTAATTTTAAATGAAAATTATAATTTTACTTTAATGGATATAAGTCTAGATAATTGGGTAAATTGGGTAAATTGGGTAAATTGGGTAATTCAAAAACCATTTATTTCTGAATGAAAAGACTAGTATTCATTTTTGCCTTTTTTAATTTTATCGTCTCAGGTGTTTATGCTCAAGAATCTATAGTTCACGATTTAAAAATTCAAGGAAACAAAAAGTTAAAAACATCCTTTATAAAAAGTATTTCTAAAATAAAGTCAGGTGCAATTTTAGATTCTATAACTATTGAACAAGATATTTTACGATTAAAACGTTTGCCGTCCGTATCTCATGTTTACTATCAAGTATTTCCTTCTGAGGGCAATCAGTATAATGTGTTTTATAACATAGAAGAGAATTTCACACTCATACCTTCTGCAAATATTTATACCACTAATGATGAAGAGTTTGCATATAGATTAGGACTTTATGAGTTTAATCTTTTAGGGAGAAATATCACTTTTGGGGGCTTTTATCAAAAAGATATTTATAGTAGTTATGCTCTAAATTTTAGAGCGCCATATCTGTTTTCAAATAGGCTGGGATTGGCAGTAAATCACCAAGATTTAACGACGCAAGAACCTGTTTTTTTTAATGATGAAACTGCCAATTATAAATATAGAAATAAGTCGTTTGAAGTTTTAGGTTTATATGAAGTCAACTTTAAAAACAGATTAGAATTAGGTGTGAATTACTTTGTTGAAGATTATAAGTTTAAAGGTGAAAATATAAATAATAGACCAGAATTAAATGTACATAAATGGCTTTTAAAAGGTATTTATGAGTATAATGAATTGGATTATTTTTATCAATATATTTCAGGTTTCAGGAGTCAGTTTAATTTTCAATATGTGACTTCCACCAACGATATGTTACCTGATTTTTTTATAGGATGGAATGACTTTTTTCTTTTTAAACGAGTGGGAGAGAAAGGCAATTGGGCCAATAGATTGCGTTTAGGGTTATCTACTAACGATGAAACCCCATTCGCACCTTTTTCAGTCGATAATAATTTGAATATAAGAGGCGTTGGAAACACCATTGATAGAGGTACGGGTGTGATAGTTTTGAATACAGAATACCGCCATACATTATATGAAAAAGGCTGGTTTGTTTTGCAAGGAAATGCTTTTGTTGATGCAGGTACATGGCGAAACCCAGGAGGTAATTTTGGCGATTTCAGTAAAGAAAATAACATTAAAGTATATCCCGGTTTAGGTCTGCGTTTTATTCATAAAAAAATATATAATGCTATTTTTAGAATTGATTATGGTTACGGGATTTCTGAAAATGCAACCAAAGGTTTTGTGTTTGGTATTGGACAATATTTTTAAATATTATATAAGATTTAGTTTATGAACTCATTTCTTAAGATGAATCTATTAATTTTGTCAAAATTTTTGATATGAGAACTTTTGCAATAGGAGATATACATGGCGGTTTAAAAGCTTTGATTCAAGTTTTAAATAAAATAGAAGTTAAGGATGACGATACCTTGGTTTTTGTTGGAGATTATGTGGATGGTTGGAGTGAATCTGCTCAAGTGATTCAATTTTTAATTGAACTTTCTGAAAAAATAAACTGTATTTTCATTAAAGGAAATCATGATGTTTGGTGTGAAGAATGGCTGAGGAGCGGTGATGTTAGTCCTACTTGGTATATGCACGGCGGAAAAGAAACTATAGAAAGTTATGAGGGTTTTTCTGAAGACGATAAAGAACAACATTTAGAATGCTTTGAAAATATGCCTTTGTATTATTTAGATGATGAAAATAGATTGTTTCTTCATGCAGGGTTCACATCGATGCATGGTGTAGAAAAGGAAGTTTTTGAAACCACATTCTATTTTGATAGAACCCTTTGGGAAATGGCTTTGACTATGGATAAGCGTATTGAAAAAGATTCAGCAATATACCCTAATAGACTTAAACATTACGAAGAGATTTATATTGGGCATACGCCAACCATTAATTTTAATTGTGATGTGCCTATGCGAGCTGTTAACGTATGGAATATTGATACGGGTGCTGCCTTTACAGGGAGATTATCTGGTGTTGATGTAAATACAAAAGAAGTGTTTCAAAGTGAAAATTTACCATCACTTTATCCAAATGAAAAGGGGAGGAATAAAGGTTAACTTAATACTAGACCTTTCAGGTTTTATGTTTGGGTTGGTTCTCAAATATATTTTTTATAATAAGCAAACAATTCATCTGCTGTTGCTCCAAACCAGCTTTTTACATAGATACTCCAATAATGATATTGTAACTTCCAAATACCGTGTTTTTTATATAATCTAGCAGAAGTACGGATTTTTTTATTGATAACGACAAATTGTTTTCTTGAGAATAATGTGTTTATTAAAATATTGTCTTCGTAAATCGTATAGCTTTCATCATAGCCACCAATATTATCAAATAGCTTTTTTGTTATAAACTGACTTTGGTCGCCCCCTCGGCAAGCGCGCCAACTAAATTTTGTAAGCCAACTTGCTAAACGCAACCACCAATGTTTACTGTCAAATTGCATTCTAAAACACCCAGCTTGATTCTTGTTTTTAACTTCATTAATAATTAATCTATCAAAATGTTTTGGTGGTAATGAGTCGGCGTGTAGAAAATAAAGGATGTTTCCGGTACTGGTCTTTGCACCTAAATTCATTTGTTTAGCGCGTCCTTTTTCTGAATTTAAAAGTTTTATTTGGGTTTTTATTGCTTGCTTTGGAGTTGGTTTAGTTTCTAAAACAGTAGTATCTATATAATGGTACGCTTCTTTACGACCTTTGTTGAAATTAACAAATGATTGAACAATATCTTGACTTTCATCTATACTACCACCATCAACAACAATGATTTCTGAAATATTTTTTACTGAAGAATTAGCAAGTAAATGTTCTAGTAATTTGCCAATATAGGGACCTTCATTTAAAATGGGGATTATAATGGAAATTTGGTGCTTCATATATTTACTCATTCAAATCCCAATTATAGTTTTTAAACGATTTTTTCGCTTTCGCTGAAATTTCAATAGTTGAATATTGATTTAGAAAATCGATTAAACTTGGGTTTTGTTTAAAATCTTTAGCAAACCATTGAAAAATTTTAGATAACTCTAAACTGTTTTTTGAAATCGTGTTTCGTGCAGAATCGTTTAAAAATTCTGTAGTGGCTAGAGTAAGTTGCGATTCGATATTTGAAGCCGTAAACGCTTCGTTTTGTAATTTAGGACAAGAGAAAGAGGCGCAAACAATAGCAAAATGAATTCTGGGTTCGTCCATTTTACGTAAAATTTGATGTTCTATTTCTTCAAGATTATACCATTTGCTTCCTAATTTCCACAAGCGTTGTTTCCAAGGGTTTTTAATGTCTTTTATACTTTTTACAGGATAATTTTGTAGAATTAAATCAATTGTAAAAGCATTATAGGCGTTTATCCAATAGGCTAACTTATCGGCTTTAGTCCATAAATCATTAGGCGTGTTTTTACCTAAGACCGTAATGTAATTTAATAACGCATTTCGGTTGTTCTTTAATCCTTTATAATTAACATGGCCTTTGTTTGATACATACTTTTGAAGCAAGTCATGCCATGCATGGTGGTTAACTTTTTCTGTAGTTTCTGCTTTAATAGGTGGGGCTTCTATATCGGGTTTGTTGATTTTAACAACTACTATTGGTTTTGGAGTAGTTTCTTCAATAGGTGTAATGTTCTCACTTATGGAATCCGTAGTTTTTACAGTTTTTGAAACCTCTTTTGAAGTTGTTTCAGAAATGCGTTTTGAGCTAGAACAAGATGCTATTAAAAAAAGTAGAATGATTAATTTTTTGTATCTCATTTGAAATTTAGTCCTTAAAAAATGCTAGACCTTACACGCTTTGGTGATTCATATAATTAAAAATTCAGCAATGGTATTTGAGATGATTCCAATACCCAGAATAGGAGTTAATTATGATGTCTATGTTGATTTTGCATGAATTATTTCTACTTAAGTGATAATAATTAAATGGCGATTATCGTCTTAGCAACAACCTCCACCATCATAATGATAAGTAGATTCGCTAATAAAAATATCGTCTCTACCAAGAGATGCTAAAACACCAGCCGTTTTATCACAAATGGCTAAGGGTTGGTTTTTTAGTAAAATATGACCTGCTTTATCATCAAAATAAGGTCCATCACCATAATAAATAGCTGCTTTTCCTGTAAATACGCAAGGGCCGTCTGCTGGCATTGGGTCTTTTATGGCAGCCACTTCAATGGATTCTATATAGATTAGCTCGTCTGTAGGGTAGTTTTTAGTGTCTAAAATTCGGTATGGTTTTCGAGCACGAATTTCAATAGTTCCAAAACCTGCATCAGTTAGTGCTTTTACATATTCTGAAATTGGAAGACTTCCGCTTAAACATAATGCACGCAAGCGTTCATCATTACGTAGTTCATCATTCATAGGTTGCTCACAAGTTGGGTCGCTCATTACTAATTTACCATGAGGTTTTAAAACACGGTACATTTCGGCTATAGCTTTCTTTAAATCATCTGCTTTAAAAATATTAAAAAGGCAGTTTTGTGCAGCCACATCAATACTATTGTCTTCAACAGGTAAATGCAGAGCGTCCCCTTTTTTAAGGTCTACAAATTCACTTTTAAACCAATCGTTTTGAGCTTCAGCTTCAACAAAGTTTTTTCGAGAGGCCTCTAGCATTTCATCCACCACATCAATACCAACAACACCTCCTTTTTGACGATTAAAGTAAGCGAATTGCAACAATTCCATACCGCCACCAACACCAACATAAAGCATTTTCGGACTATTGGTTAAATCGCGAGCATGAACAGTAGAGCCACAGCCATAATTCATTTCTTGCATGATTTTTGGAATTTTTAAACCAGGCAATTCCCAAATCGGGTTGGTGGTACAGCAAAGACCAACATCTGGGGTTAGTGCTGCTTCTTTATATACGTCGTGGGTGGTTTCTAAATAGCTCATAATAGGTGTTTTCAAAAAAAATTTAGTGATGTAAAAGTAGGCTTTCCATTAATGATTAAGTGTAACTAATATTGCACAATTACATCGTTTTTATTAACTCTTTAAAAAGTGTAATCATTTGCGGTTCTGCTTTGGTAGCCATAGCGATGATTTCACTAATATCAACAGGTTTTAGGTTTTCTGGGTCGCATTCATCTGTTAAAACGGACACTGCCGCCACTTTTAAATTTAAATGATTAGCGACAATAATTTCAGGTACGGTACTCATGCCAACAGCGTCTGCGCCAATTATTTTTAACATGCGGTATTCGGCTCTGGTTTCTAATTGCGGACCAACAACGCTGGCGTAAACACCTTTATGCAATATAATATGGTTTGCTTTTGCGATGTTTTTGAATGTTGAATTAATTTCTGAATCATAGGGCGCGCTCATATCTGTAAAACGTTCGCCTAAATGTTCAACACCTTTAAAAGCTAATGGCGAACTGCCTTGAAGGTTGATGTGGTCTTCAATAACCATGAGTTCTCCCTTTTTGAAGTTTAAATTTATGGCTCCAGCTGCATTGGAAACCAGTAGGGTTTTGATGCCTAGTTTTTCCATGATGCGCACTGGGTAGGTTACATCTTGAAGTGTATAGCCTTCATAAACATGAAAACGACCTTGCATGACTACTACTTTCTTGCCAGCTAGAATGCCGTAAATGAGTTTGCCTTTATGGAACTCGACAGTTGCTGTTGGAAAGTTAGGGATGTGATTGTAGCTAACCTCTTTTATAATGTCTATTTCATTGATAAGTTGCCCTAATCCTGTGCCAAGAATAATGCCTATTTCTGGAGTTTTAAACCCTTTGTTTTTTAAATAATCAACGGTTTCTTCTATATGTTTCAGCATGTTTAAATTTTTTAAAATAAAAAAATGTTTAAAAAATTGAGAACCTGTGTAACCACTCCGTTCTCTTATTCAAAATTAAATTATTGAAAAATAATAATTTAATTTGTAAACATTCGTTTAATCATGTAATTGCTTGATTTTTTCTTGTAGTTCTAAATTGGATTGATAAAAATGAGAGGTTTCTAAATCTTCAAAAGTATCAATGTCGTTTAAGGTTTCTAGGGTAGTAAATGCCAAATGATTTACTTTTAACTCCTTTAGGGTTTCTTCTAATAAACTAGTTTGACTCCAAGGTTTGTTGTTAAAAACAAAATCATGCATTTTTGAAAGTCCAATTAAGTAATAACCGCCATCTTCGGCTGGTCCAAAAACACCGGCACTGTCTTTCAAGGCTTTTAGACCTTGGTTAATATGTTCTGCTGTAATATCTGGTAAATCTGAACCTATTAATACAATACGCTCATAGCCATCTGCAAACCCTTTATTGAAAGCATTTTTCATACGTTCGCCTAAATCTATGCCTTCTTGAACGGCTTTATAATCGTTTTTCCATTTGGTATCTACAACCGCGTCAGAAAAATAGATACGTTTGTCTGCCACAAGGTTAGTTGTTGCTTTTTCGGTTACTTTTACCAATTCGCTATAAACCTCAAAAGCACCTTGATTGCCTATGGTTTTTGCAAGTCGCGTTTTTACTTTTCCCAATTTGATGTTCTTTACAAAAACAATAACGAGTTCTTTATTCATACACCTTGATGCCTTTTTTTAACCATTTGCTCCATACTTTGTTAAATGTATGGATACTGTCGGTTTCTTTTTCTGCTGAATTATAAACGGGAAAATCATTGCTTTTCCATTCAAAAATACCACCATATAAATTTTCTACATGGTTGTATCCCGCTTTTTTAAGGCTGTCTGCAATAGCTTCTGAGCGAATTCCGACAGAACAATACACCACAATTTTAGAATCTTTATTTGGTATTTTTTTCTTTACACTATCTATTTTAAAATGGTCATAACCTACGTGAATAGCGTTTTTAATATGACTTGTTTCGTACTCTTTTAGCTCTCTAGAATCTAAAAGTATAGCATCGGTTTTTGGCATTGCCAATGCTTGAACCGTTATATAAGGTATGCTATTGTCGTTATATTGTTTCAAAAGCTTGTCAATTGATTTTTGTGCAAAGCACAATTGAATTGAACTAAGAATTATAATAATGAATATGAGTAAATGTTTCATTTTGAAATCAAAAATCGTTAGTCGTAATTCTTAAATCGTGTTTCCTTGACAACTGCTTCCTGCTCCCGCAGTGCAACCATAGCAATGTTGGGAAATTACAATGTTTCTGCCTTCCAGTAATTCTTCATTATACTCCGATATGTGTTTTGCTTTACTGTTTACGGGTAATTCTAACATTTGGTTGAAATCGCAATCAAATAAATAACCATCCCAACTTATAGAAAGGGTGTTGGTGCACATCACATGGGCAACAGCCTCAGGGTTATAGGCTTCAACTAGCGAATACATATAATCTTCGTAATTTTCTGAAGCAATTAAATAATCTAAAAACCGTGAAATTGGTAAATTTGTAATGGCGAACAGGTTATGAAACTGAATGTCAAAATCTTCTTTTAAGGCTTTCTTAAAATCCTTTTCCATGGCGACTTGATCGCCTGGTAAAAAAGCACCTGAAGGGTTGTAAACTAAATCTAATTTTAGACCGCTATTTGGCATGCCGTAACCAATAGCGTTTAGCTCTTGCAATGCTTTTATTGATTTGTCAAAAACACCATCACCACGTTGTTTGTCAGTTTTTCCTCTAGTCCAATGCGGCATAGAACTCACGACGTGAACATTGTGTTTTTTGAAAAATTCTGGTAAATCGTAATACTTTTTATTGGCTCTAATTATAGTTAAATTTGAACGAACTATAAAATCTTTGATGCCTACTTTTGCAGCTTCCTCAACAAACCATCTAAAATCAGGATTCATTTCTGGAGCGCCTCCCGTTAAATCTAAAGTATGAGCATCAGAATTTTTGATGACCTCTAAACACTGTCTCATCGTATCACGCGTCATAATTTCCTTCCGGTCAGGACCTGCATCTACATGACAATGCTCACAAACTTGATTGCACATGTAACCAACGTTTATTTGTAGAATCTCTAGTTTTTTCGCTTTAAGCGGAAACTGATTGGTTTCAGAAATTTTAGTTTTAAAGGTTGGTAGTTCGTCTTTTTGGAAAATACCATTCGATAAAATTTCTAATTGCCTGTTGCTATTTGCTAAATCGCTTTTGCGTTTATGTAGGGACTTTGTTATCATATTTTGATTTAAGAATTACGAATTGTGAATTACGAATTGAAAACTCAAAAATCGTAAGTCTTATATTGTAAATCGTTTTACCCGTCTAACTTATTTACTTTATTCATCATTTGTACACCATGTACTAATGTCGCTCCACTTTTTATGGCTGCACCAACGTGTAAGGCTTCCATCATTTCTTCTTTTGTTATGCCGCGTTGTAAACCATCTTTTGTGTAAGCGTCAATGCAGTAAGGGCATTGCTCTGTGTGTGAAACAGCTAAGGCTATTAAGGATTTTTCTCTTGCGGTAAGTGCACCTTCTTCAAAGACTTTGCTGTAATACTCGAAAAATTTATCGCCTAATTCTTGATTCCATTCGCTTATTTTTCCAAATTTTTTTAAATCGGCTGGATCGTAATATGTTTTTTGCATAAAATATTTTTTTCTAAAGATAGAAATCTAATTTATTAAGTCGACGTATTTAGTACAACTTAACAAAAATCGCCAAATAATATTTTAAAACATATTAGATGACGATTTTTTTAAAAGTAGATCTGTAGTTTATGGAGAAAAACTATGTAATTATTGTTTTATAAGACTTCTTGAAATGACTATTTTTTGAATTTCAGTTTGATTCGTATTAACTTTCTTGAGATATTCCTGTCAACATAAAACGCATATTAAATCAAACCCAACGCTTATTGTTTAAAACCCTTCAGAAAAAGATTCCCTATATCATAGTGTGTTTTATACAACTACTTTGGCTTTTTATTTAACCCAAAAAACCAAAATCATGAAAAAACAACTACTCTTTTTAACCGCTTTACTAATATATGTATTGGGGTTTACGCAAACTTTTACTAATAATTTTATCACGTATCAAGTTATAAGTGCTACACCACCCTATACGGTACAAGTAACAGGTTATGATTTCACAAATGGCAGTTCGTCAGTTACTATTCCAGCAACGGTAAGCAATAACTCGATAACTTATACTGTTACCGTAATTGGTGATCAGGCCTTTCTTGGTAATACCACAACAGGTGCGCAAATAACTAGTGTAACCATTCCTAATTCGGTTACTTTTATTGGCTATAGAGCATTTCAAAGTAACTTATTAACTAGTGTTACCATTCCTGATAGTGTTACCCAATTGAGCAACTTAAGTTTTGCAGAAAATCCACAATTATCAAGCGTTACACTTAGTGCTAATTTAACTGATATTGCTCAATTTTCTTTTGTTAGTTGTGCTTTAACTACTATTGACATACCAAGCTCTGTTACTGCCATCGGATCTAATGCATTTTCTAATAACCAATTAACAAGTGTTACCATACCCAGTAATGTAAATAGCATAGCTACTCGTGCATTTTATAGTAATCCCTTAATTTGTGTTATTTCGCAAAATTCAACACCGCCATCAATAGATACGCCAACTGGTCCAAACGTAAGTTCTGATAGCTTTGGGAATAGAAGTAATATAAACCTAACTATACCATCTAATGCAGCTACTGCTTATGCAAATGCAACTTGGACAGGTTTTAATAGTATAGCTGAAGGACTTACAGGTTTTTTTATAGTAAATAATATCACTTATACTATTCTATCTGGGAATACAGTAAGAACTGGGGGTTACAATACCGCAGGCGGGACAGTAGTTAATATTCCCTCGACGGTAACAAGAAGTTGCATGACGTATGATGTTACCGAGGTTGGATTCTTTTTTCAAAAAAACTTAACCAGTGTTACTATTCCTTCCAGTGTTACTGTTATTTTACCAAGTGCTTTTTCAAATAACCCAAACTTAGTAGATGCACCATTGCACAATGGGATTACCAGTATCGGTTCAAATGCTTTCAACAATTGTGGTTTAACAAGCGTAAACATCCCTATAAGTATGACTACTATTGAAAATAGTACTTTTTCGATTAATAATATAGCCAGTGTTACAATTCCAGATAATATTACAAGTTTGGGAAATTCTGCTTTTCAGAATAATAATATAGCCAATGCTGTTCTGTCTAATAATTTAACAAGTATCGGAGATTTTGCTTTCGAAAATAATAGTATTACAAGTATTAGTTTTCCTAGTACATTAATTAATATTGGTCAAGGTGCTTTTATGAATAATGATTTAACTAGCGTAACTATTCCAAATGGTGTAACTGACATACCAATGAATGCGTTCCTTCAAAACAATATAGCGAATCTTACTATTCCAAATAGTGTCACATCTATTGGAAGTGCTGCTTTTCGTTCAAATCAATTAACAACAGTAACTATTCCAGCAAGTGTAACTAATATTGAAGATAGAGCTTTTAATAATAATCCTTTTACCGATGTTACCTCACTTGCCATCACGCCTCCAATTATAACTACCACAGGTGATTTCATGGATACTTTTGCTTCAAATCGTAGCACAATCAATTTGCATATTCCAACGGGGACAACAGGTGCCTACGTTACAGATTCTGGCGCGTTATGGACAGGTTTTAATCCAGTTACTGAAGATGCATCATTAAGCGCTACTGATTTTGAGTTAGAGAACGGTATAAAAATTATAACCAATAAAGATGAATTAAAAATAATCTCATCGGGAAGTGCAAAGCTTAAAAACTATAGTATCTATAGCATTACAGGTGCTAAAGTAAAAAAAGGTACAGAAAACACAATCAGTATTAATACTTTATCAAACGGAATTTATATTTTAGAACTTAATTTTGATACTGGTAAACTAGTTAAAAAGTTTGCGAAGTAAAACTCTTGATGCATTAATAGTTTAGGAAATAGCTTCCTGCCATAAATTTAATAACCTTAAGTGTTTTGATTAAAGCGCTTAAGGTTGTTTTTTAATACCATGTATATTTATATGCACAACTGTTCAGTATTTTATTGTTATTTAGCTTAAAATTATTCTATTTTTTTATATGAAAATCACCAATACATTCATTCTTTTTTTAGTGGTCTTTTTGTCCTTTTCGACAACTGTGCTATCTCAAAATGTAGAAATAGATAGTCTCAAACTAGTATTGCAAAATCATAAAGAGAACGACACAACAAGAGTAAATCTATTATATAAACTAGCGTTTGATAATTTTCAAAGAGATTTGAAATTAACAAAATCATATCTAGGAGAAGCTAAGGCTTTAAGTAATAATTTAAACTACATAAAAGGTAAAGCAAAAGTATCATACTTAAAGGGAATACTAGAAAGTAGAAAATCGAATTATGAAGAAAGTTTAGACTTTTTTAAACGCTCCCTAAAACATTATGAGTCTATACAAGACCAGTCTGGAATTGCTGCTATTTACAGAGCATTTGGGATAACTCATTATCTTCAGGCACAATACAAAGAAGCACTGGTATATTATAAAAAGGCATCAGAAATTCATAAAGATTTAGGAGAGAAAAAAGAGCTTATAGACGACTTAAATGTTGTTGCAAATGTATATACTGTAACAGCAAAATATGATGAAGCTATTTTAAATTATAAAGAGGCGTTAAAGCAACATAAATTGATTGATAATAAGGAAGGTATTTCGAGTGTGCATGGTAATTTAGGTGTTCTTTATAAAACTCAAGGCAACTACCCACTAGCAATCGATTATTACAATAAGAGTTTAGAGTATAATATAAATATTGGTGATACTTTAGGTATAGCAAGAAAGCTTAATAATTTAGGAGACGTCTATAATTCCATTAGGAAATATGATACAGCTTTAGAATATCATAATCAATCGTTAGGCTATTCAAAAAAAACAGGAAACAAACGTCTTATAGCAGTAAATAACGGTAATATTGGCAACATTTATCTACATACAAAAAAGTATGATAAGGCTCTTGAATATTATAATATAGCTCTAGAGATAAGCCAAGAAATTAACTATCAAAAGCAAATTTCAATAAATTTTCACAATATTGGAGAAATTAATGTTTTAATAAACAAACCATTAATAGCTCGTGAAAATTTTATAAAAGCCAAAGATGTTAGTCAGAAAATAGATTTTAAACATGTTTTGTCTACTAGCTATTTAGGGATATCAGAAACTTATATACGCGAAAAAAAATATAAAAAAGCACTTTCTTTTGCCCAAAAAGGCAAGAAAATAGCTGATGAACATGGACTTCTTGAGTCGCAAAAAAAGGCTTCAGAATTACTTTCAGAAATTTATGAAAACTTAGGCAGCTATAAAAAAGCTTTGTTAAATTATCAACAATTCAAAATCTTGAACGACAGCCTTTTCAATAAAGAAAATATTGAAAAAATTGCACAAATAGAACACGAGTACAAGTACAAACAAGCACTGGATTCTGCAAGTATTCGTGAATTTCAACTAACAAAAAAAATAACTGCAACTAATAAAGATTTAGAAAAATCGCAACGCAATTATTTATGGTCTGTTATTGGTGTTCTTATGGTTTCTATGTTACTGGGTTCTGTTATTTTTTACCAAAAATTACGTCATGCAAAAGCAAAAACTCAAAACGTAGAGATAGAACAAAAATTACTGCGCTCGCAAATGACACCACATTTTATCTTTAATTCATTATCTGTGTTACAAGGCATGATTTTAAATAAAGAAGCTAAGAAGTCGGTTAATTATCTATCAAAATTTTCAAAATTATTGCGCATTACATTAGAAAATTCAAGAGATAAAACAGTTTCACTATCAGAAGAACTAAAAGCTATTCAAAATTATTTAACGCTTCAGAATTTAGAAAACGACTCTTATCAATCCACGCTTTTATTAGAAGACACTATAGATGTGCCTCGGTTTGAAGTACCTCCCATGTTGATCCAACCCTTTGTGGAAAATATTATAGAACATGCTTTTGTAGATGAAACAGACAATAGAAAAATTGACATTCGCTTAACATTTGTAAACCAAAAACTAATTTGTACTATTACAGATAACGGAATAGGATATAAGTATCAAAAGCCTAATAAAAATAGGAACAAAAAATCACTATCAACAACAATTACATCAGAACGCTTAAAAATATTATCTAAAGATTTTAAAATGGAAGGTTCTGTTACTGTTGAAGATAGAAAAAAATACAACGAGCAAGGTACTATTGTTACTTTAGTAATTCCGCATAAAAGACTTGTAGCATAATGAAAGCATTAATAGTAGAAGACAAAGCCTACATTAGAAAAGGGCTACTTAATATTTTAAAAACAATAGATGCCGAAGTAGAAGTTATAGGCGAATGCGTATCTGTAAAAGATGCCGTTGTTGTTGCAAGTACTTGCAAACCAGAGTTAATTTTTTTAGATATTAACCTTATAGATGGTAATGCTTTTGAGTTTTTAGAGCAAACGGAACACTTGTCGTTCAAAGTGATTTTTATCACAGCCTATGAAGAATATGCTTTAAAAGCCTTAAAGTGTGGCGCGGTAGATTACATTTTAAAGCCAGTAGATGTAGAGGAACTTAAAACTGCTTTAGAAAAAGTGAAGGGCCTGCCTTTAGTGGAACAAAGACAGCAAATTAAAAGGGTAAAAGAAATTTGGAATAATGACGATTCTAAATTAATAGTATCTCTGCACGATAGCTTTCAAGTTATAGATTTAAAAGAATTGTTATATTGCGAATCGGATAAAGGCTATACCACATTTTACTGTAATGATGGAAAAAAGCATGTGGCATCTAAGACTATAAAAGAGTTTGAAGAACAGTTGACAGCCGTAAATTTTGTGCGTCCGCACCAATCGTTTCTGGTTAACTTAAAGTTTATAGATAAATACGAGAAGTCTGGTGCTATTTATCTTAAAAATGGAAAAAAAATTCCAGTGTCCTCAAGAAAGAAAGAACATTTTGTATTGTCATTTTTGAATTGGTATAAAAGCTAAATAATGCAAATCTACATTTGTACTATAAAGTTCTAATATCAAATAAAAATTAGCAGGCTTCAAAAAAAACAAATAGTGTTAGGACTATTTTATTTTCTAATCAAACTTCTCGAAATCACAATTTTTTGAATTTCTGAAGTGCCTTCGTAAATCTGTGTGATTTTAGCATCGCGCATTAAGCGTTCTACATGATATTCTTTTACGAAACCATTACCGCCATGTATTTGTACGGCTTCCACAGTATGTTCCATGGCTACTTTAGAGGCGAAAAGTTTTGCCATGGCACTGGAGTAATCATAATTTTTGCCTTGATCTTTCTCCCATGCTGCTTTCATAACTAAATGTCTTGCTGCTTCAATATCTGTAGCCATATCTGCCAATTTAAAAGCAATAGCTTGATGGTTGCAAATTTCTGTTCCAAAAGCTTTGCGTTCTTTTGAGTATTTTAAGGCCAATTCAAAAGCGCCAGAAGCTATTCCTAAAGCTTGAGCTGCAATGCCTATACGGCCACCGGATAGGGTTTTCATGGCAAATCTAAAACCAGAGCCATTAACGCCAATCCTATTTTCTTTAAGCACTTTTACATCGTTAAATTGAAGGGTGTGGGTGTCGCTTCCGCGGATTCCAAGCTTGTCTTCTTTGGGGCCAATATCAAATCCTTTAGCGCCTTTTTCAACAATAAAAGCATTGATGCCGTGAGACCCTTTATCTCTGTCCGTTTGAGCAATTACAATATATACATCTGCGCGTCCACCACTAGTTATCCAGTTTTTTGTGCCATTAATAATATAATGGTCGCCTTTATCTATAGCTGTTGTTTTTTGCGATGTAGCATCACTACCAGCCTCTGGTTCGCTTAAGCAAAACGCGCCAACAAATTCGCCAGTAGCTAATTTGGTTAAATATTTTTGTTTTTGTTCTTCGGTTCCGTAAGCTTCTAAACCATAGCAGACTAGTGAATTGTTAACAGAAACAATTACAGATGCAGAGGCATCAATTTTAGATAATTCTTCCATAATAAGAACATACGAAATTGCATCCATACCACTTCCGCCGTATTTAGGGTCAACCATAATACCTAAAAAACCTAAATCGCCCATTTTTTTTACCAATTCTTGAGGGAATTCCTGCTTGTTATCACGCTCAATAACGCCTGGGAGTAATTCTGTTTGTGCAAAATCGCGAGCAGCGTCTCGTATCATGATATGTTCTTCTGAAAGACTAAAATCCATAATTCGTAATTATTGTATTGATTTTGGAAAATATATTTGTAAATATAGCTTTTTGGTGTGAATTTTTCAATTTGGATTGTTATTTTTATGCCGTATGAAAAAAAACGAATACCATATTATTGGTGTGATGTCTGGTACATCTTTAGATGGAGTTGATTTAGTTCAAGTTATGTTTTCTTTTAATGGTAAATGGAATTTTGAAATTATTCATACTGAAACCATGAGCTATAGTGAAAAATGGCACGGAATATTAAAGGGTTTGGTGTCTTGTTCATTTGAAGAATTACAAAAAATAGATGATGATTATACCAAATATCTGGCAAGTATTATTAAAGATTTTATAAGGAGCAATCAAATTAAAAATATTGATGCCGTGTGTTCGCATGGGCATACCGCTTTGCATCAACCTAAAAAGAAATTAACCTACCAAATAGGGAATAAACCTTTTTTAGCTGAGTATTTAAACGAAACCGTAATTTGCGATTTTAGAGTTCAAGATGTAGAACTTGGTGGGCAAGGGGCGCCTCTTGTTCCTATTGGCGATACATTATTGTTTTCGGAATATGATTTTTGTTTGAATTTAGGAGGATTCGCTAATATTTCAATGGATTTAAATGATGAGCGAATTGCTTACGATATTTGCCCCGTAAATATTGTGTTGAACCATTATGTAAATAAGCTTGGATTTAATTATGATGACAAAGGACAAATAGCTTCAACAGGACATTTAAATTTAGAATTACTCAATCAATTAAATGCCTTCGATTTTTATAAGGAAAGGCATCCTAAATCCTTGGGCCTAGAATGGGTTAATGTAAATATTTTTCCGTTAATAGATGGATTTCAGTTAGAAACAAAAGATGTTTTGGCAACTTTTGTAGAGCACATTGCTGTTCAAATAGCTTCAGAAATTAATAAAAAAAGTCATGCAACGGTTTTGGTGACAGGTGGAGGTGTTTATAACGAGTATCTTATAAACCGGCTCAAAACACATTCGGAACATACTATTTTAATCCCTTTAAATAAAATTGTTGAGTTTAAAGAAGCCCTTATTTTTGGGTTTTTAGGCGTGTTGAAATTGCGGGATGAAGTTAATTGTCTGCAAAGTGTTACAGGGGCTTCAAAAGACCATAGTTCTGGTATAATATTTCTTCCTTAAAAATAATGAAAAATTAATCTTAATGGATTTTTAGTTTTTTATATTTGTTACATTAATAATTTTAACCTCTTTTTTTATGAATCAGTTATAGCTAGACTTAAATCTTACTTCGGAAAGTATAAATACTAGTTATATATGAATCAGTTTAAAAGTGAACATGAAAGAATTATTAAAAAAATATGAAAATAAAGAACCCGAAATTGTTTTTAATTGGAAAGATTCTGAGACAGAAGCAGAAGGTTGGGTGGTTATAAATTCATTGCGCGGTGGTGCTGCTGGTGGTGGTACACGAATGCGCAAAGGGCTTGATATGAATGAAGTTTTATCTTTAGCAAAAACTATGGAAATCAAATTTACGGTTTCTGGTCCTGCTATTGGTGGCGCTAAATCTGGAATTAATTTTAATCCTAAAGACCCGCGAAAAAGAGGTGTTTTAGAACGTTGGTATGCTGCTGTTTCACCTTTGTTGAAAAGCTACTATGGCACTGGTGGTGATATGAATGTAGATGAAACCCATGAAGTGATTCCTATAACAGAGCAAAGCGGGGTGTGGCATCCTCAGGAAGGTGTTTTTAATGGGCATTTCAAGCCAACAGAAGCGGATAAAATAAATAGGATAGGACAGTTGCGTCAGGGTGTTATTAAGGTTATTGAAAATCCAAAATATTCACCTAGCGTGTCAAGAAAATATACAGTAGCCGATATGATTACAGGTTTTGGTGTAGCCGAAGCTGTAAAACAATACTACAATATTTACGGAGGTTCGGTAGAAGGAAAACGAGCCGTTGTACAGGGTTTTGGAAATGTTGGAGCCGCTGCGGCATTCTACTTATCTCAAATGGGTGCTAAAGTAGTAGGTATTATTGATATTGTAGGAGGTTTGATAAATGAAGATGGGTTTACTTTTGATGAGATAACTGCATTGTTTCTTGCAAAAACAGGAAATACTTTGGTGGCAGATCATTTAATACCTTTAGAAGAGATTAATAAAAAAATATGGGCATTAAAAACGGAGATTTTTGCACCTTGTGCCGCTTCAAGGCTTATTACCATTAATCAAATAGATGAAATGATTGATAGTGGATTAGAAGTTATATCTTGTGGCGCAAATGTGCCTTTTGCGGATAAGGAAATTTTCTTTGGCCCCATCATGGAACATACCGATTATAAAGTGAGTTTAATACCGGATTTTATTTCAAATTGCGGAATGGCTCGTGTTTTTGCGTATTTTATGGAGCAAAAAGTGCAAATGACCGATGAGGCGATTTTTAACGACACATCAAACAGAATTAGAGAAGCGATACAAAAAGTTTACAATAAAAATAAATCAAAAACAGGGATTAGTGCTACCGCATTTGAAATTGCACTAGAACAACTTATTTAACCAAAAATTTATGGAAGCAACGATTATCTTAGTGTTTGTTATGGGCTATTTAGCCATTACTTTAGAGCATAGTATAAAAATTGACAAACTTATCCCGGCTCTGGTCATGATGGCTATTTGTTGGGCTTTAATAGCGTTAGGAATTGATAGCTTTCCACAATGGTTTGATTCTGCCAATCATAGTCTTATAGATTTTGCAAAGTATTGGCCTGAAAGCCTTACGCCATTAGAAATACATGAAGAGAAGTTGCATTTAATGGAGGAAACCTTACTACACCATTTGGGCAAGACCTCTGAGATTTTGGTGTTTTTATTAGGCGCCATGACCATTGTTGAAATCATTGATTATTTTGATGGTTTTTCAACTATAAAAGACTTCATAAAAACTAAGAAAAAAAGCAAGATATTATGGATTTTTGCCATATTAGCGTTCATCTTATCGGCTATCATTGATAATCTTACAGCTACTATTGTTTTAATTTCGATACTACAAAAAATAGTAAAAGACAGAAGTGTACGTATTTGGTTTGCTGGTTTAATTATAATTGCTGCTAATGCTGGTGGTGCTTGGTCTCCAATTGGCGATGTTACTACAACCATGCTTTGGATTGGTAAAAAAGTAACCACAGGTCATTTGATTGGCTATTTACTTTTGCCATCATTTTTATGTATGGCAGTGCCAACATTTATCGCGTCGTTTTTACCAGCATTTAAAGGCGATTTAGATGTTGAAGAGGTTGAAGAAAAAAAGAAATCCCAGTTTAGTGGTACGATGCTTTACTTAGGTTTAGGAGCTATTATATTCGTTCCGATATTTAAAGTGATAACACATTTACCTCCTTATGTTGGTATGATGCTATCTTTAGGTGTTGTGGCTATTTTTGCTGAAATTTATAGTAGTTCTAAGTTTAGTCTGACTATACATGATTCGGAAGAAAGTGATGCACATGCGCAACACAGTCCAGTACATTATTCATTATCTAAAATAGAATTACCAAGTATTTTATTTTTCTTGGGTATATTAATGGCAGTAGCAGCACTTGAATCTTTAGGGATTTTATTCAACTTTGCGGGTTCACTTCAAGATTCTATGCCAATGCTTGGGACCGAATTGCATCAAGAAGGTCATACTGGAGTTTCAGATTTAGTGGTATTATTACTAGGAGTAGGTTCAGCAGTTATAGATAATGTGCCTTTAGTAGCGGCTAGTTTAGGGATGTTTCATGAGCCTATTGATAATGAACTTTGGCATTTTATTGCCTATTCAGCTGGAACAGGAGGAAGTATGTTAATTATTGGTTCTGCAGCGGGTGTTGTTGCTATGGGCATGGAGAAAATAGATTTTTTCTGGTATTTAAAAAAGATTGCTTGGTTAGCATTTGTTGGCTTTTTAGTAGGTGCGGTAGCATTTATGTTTACTAGAACGTTGTTTTAGGCAAAGAGGACTAATTATGGTTTTTTCGCTTTCACGGAAACATGCGGCATGCTAATTGATTATTACTATGAATTCTATACTTTAATAAAAAAATAGGCGTTATACAGTTGCAATAAATTTTAATATTATATGCTAAATACATTATTACAAAATACACAAGAAGGCACAGAATTGCTGACAGATGGCGAATCTGTTGAAAAAACACTTTCAATAATAGAATTAATAAGTAGTGGTGGTGCTGCAGGACAAGTTATTATAGCTGTTCTGTTTTTGCTATTAGTCGGTGCTATTTATATTTATTTTGAACGCATATTTGCTATAAAAGCAGCGTCGCAAGTAGATGCTAATTTTATGAATCAAATTAAAGACCATGTCAGTCATGGTAAAATTGATTCTGCTCAAATACTATGTGCGCAACAAAATTCGCCAGTGTCAAGATTGATTGGTAAAGGGATTTCCAGAATAGGAAAACCACTTGCTGATATTAATACAGCGATTGAAAACGCAGGGCGTCTAGAAATTTACGGATTAGAAAAAAACGTGAGTATTCTGGCAACTATTTCAGGTGCAGCACCCATGATTGGTTTTCTTGGAACAGTAATAGGAATGATATTGGCCATATTTGAATTGGCTAATGCAGGAGGTACTATTCAAATGGATGTTTTAGCAAGTGGTTTATATACAGCTATGACCACTACTGTTGCAGGTTTAATAGTAGGTATTGTTGCTTATATGGCATACAATCACTTAGTCGTTAAAACCGATAAAGTCGTTTACCAAATGGAAGCGAATTCATTAGAATTTTTAGATCACCTAAACGAACCTACGTAGTATGAACTTTAGAGGAAGAAATAAAGTTACGCCAGAATTCAATATGTCATCAATGACAGATATTGTATTCTTATTACTTATCTTTTTTATGATTGCTTCTACTTTAGTGACTACCAATGCTATTGATATCTTGTTGCCAAAAGCCAGTGGCAAGACAGAAAACAAAAAGTCTGTAGCAGTTAGTATAAAAAAGGATTTGACCTATTATATAGATCAAAAACGAGTAGGCGAAAGTGTTCTAGAAAACGAATTATTGGCAGCGTTATCTTCAAAAGAAAACCCAACCATTGTTTTAAGAGCAGAAAAATCTGTGCCAGTTGAAAACGTGGTTAAGGTCATGGATATAGCCAATAGAAATAAATTTAAGGTCATTTTAGCAGTAAAGCCTAAATAGGATAATGAAGTATTTTGAAACCAAACACGAAAAGAATTCAGCAAGATTAACAGCTCTAATAGCCGTTATTATGTTGTTATTGCTATTTGTGGTTGGCACAACATATATGGATCCGCCAGAAGAGTATGGTGTTGCAGTAAACTTTGGTAATTCAGATTTTGGCAATGGCAATGTGCAGCCTTTAAAATCAGTGAAATCTGAACCTCGTAAAATTGAAGAACCGCCACAGCCTGATGTTTCAAAATCTGAACCAACAAAAACGGCTGAAACTAAAGAGGAGGTGTTAACGCAGCAAGATTTGGAGTCTATAGCTATTAAAAAAGAAAAACAAGCTGAAGCAAAAGCAAAAGCCATTGCAGATGCCAAAACTAAGGCGGAAGCTGATAGAATTGCCAAAGAAAAGCGTGAGCAAGAAGAAAAAAAGAAAAAATTGGATGCTTTAATTGGTGGTGTAAGCAAATCTGAAGGCAGTGAAACGGGTAGCGAAGGCAATGATAATAATTCAGGTGATAAAGGGCAATTAGACGGTAACCCTTATGCGTCAAGTTATTTCGGTGGACAAGGTACAGGAAGTGATGGCGTTGGTTATGGCCTAAACGGCAGAGGGCGCGCCTCTTTTAAAAAGCTAAAACAAGATTGTAATGAATCTGGGATGGTCATTGTTAAGATTATTGTAAATCAAAGTGGAAATGTAATTTCAGCCGAACCTGGTCAAAGAGGTACAACAAATACAGCAGAATGTTTATTAGTTCCTGCAAAAAAAATAGCGATGTCCCATAAATGGCCAGCGGATTCTAAGGCACCTTCACGCCAAATAGGTTTTGTTAGTGTTAATTTTAAATTAAGTCAATAGTATAATGACGTATCAAGATACGCTCAATTGGATGTTTTCTCAACTGCCAATGTATCAACGACAGGGGAAAGTAGCCTTCAAAAAAGATTTATCAAATACTATAAAATTATCAGCTCATTTAAATTTTCCTGAGAGAGGCTTCAAATCTGTTCATGTTGCTGGAACTAACGGAAAAGGGTCTACAAGCCACATGTTGGCATCTATTCTTCAAGAAGCAGGATATAGGGTAGGGCTTTATACGTCTCCACATTTAAAAGATTTTAGAGAGCGAATTAAAATTAATGGAAAAGAAGTCACCAAACAGTTTGTTATTGGTTTTATAAAACGTAATCGTCCTTTTTTTGAGGCTAATAAATTGTCTTTTTTCGAAATGACCGTAGGCATGGCATTTGATTATTTCACTAAACAAAAAGTTGATATTGCTATTATAGAAGTTGGATTGGGAGGTCGATTAGATTCAACAAATATAATTACACCCGAGGTTTCAGTAATTACTAATATAGGACTTGACCACACACAGTTTTTAGGAGATACTATAGAAGCTATTGCTTTTGAAAAAGGTGGTATAATAAAACCAAATATTCCTGTAGTTATTGGTGAAACTCAAAAAGAAACAAAACCAATTTTCAACAATTTAGCAAAAACCAATAACTCAAAAATTGTTTTTGCAGATAAAGAAGTTTTTGAAATTTATAAATCTGATTTAATAGGAAGTTATCAAGTTAAAAATATTAAAACAGTTGTCCAAGCGGTTAAAGAACTTCAGCAAAAAGGGTATAGGATATCTGAGCAAAATATTAAGCAAGGTTTGTTAAGCGTAGTAAAAAACACAGGTTTATTGGGGCGTTGGCAAGTTTTAAATGAGGCGCCTAAAGTTGTTTGTGATACAGGGCATAACAGAGAAGGCTTAAGTTATGTGATGGAGCAAATTTCAAATGAAGCTTTTAAATCGTTGCATATTGTTTTTGGCGTTGTAAATGATAAGGATTTAGATTCTATTGTAGATTTATTGCCCAGAAATGCCAGGTATTATTTCTGTAAACCAGATATTCCAAGAGGTTTAGAGGCCTTGAGATTAAAACAAATTTTCAATCAACATAATTTGAAAGGCGAAGCCTATAGCTCTGTAAACGAAGCCCATAAATCAGCTTTGAAAAATGCAGATGCAAATGATTTTGTATTCATTGGAGGTAGTACATTTGTAGTAGCAGAAATAATTTAAAATTTTATTAAAAAAGCTTTTGCAATATTAAAAACTAGATTATATTTGCACCTCCTATAATTAGGGCGACTAGCTCAGTTGGTTCAGAGCACTTGGTTTACACCCAAGGGGTCAGGGGTTCGAATCCCTTGTCGCCCACAGAAAATCCTAAAGTATGTACTTTAGGATTTTTTTTATACCTTAATTGTAAATAAGTAATTGTTTTCTTTAGTTCCAACGTTTTTTTATTACTTTTAAAGAAATCTCTCTGAATGAACGAAAGTAATATTAAAGAAGCCTACAAGACTATTTTTGAGTCTCATGGTCATCCTTCATTAGAAAAACATATCGAAAAATTAATAGAGTTAGATGCTTATCTACCTTACAGTTCTACTTTTTTTTGCATAACCAATACACAAGATTTGTCATTTGAATACATCAGTAAAAATACTAAAGCATGTTTGGGTTTAGATAGTGCAGAATTACAAACCAAGGGTATGAAGTATTTTTGGAGCAGAATGCATCCTGATGATTTAGAGAAATGGCTTATGGCTTTAAATGAGCTTATGAAGTTTACACTTAGTGAAATTAAAGAGGAAGATCGGATTAGAATGAGTTATACATGGAATTATCGATTTAAAAACGGTAATAATGAGTATGTAAATATTATTCAAAACACCACGCCTTTGGAGTTTGATAGTACTAATAAACCGGTAATAGGACTTGCGCATTATACAGTCCTATCACCAGAGATTAAATTGCAAATATGTGCATCAGCAAAATTGTTAAATGATAACGATGAATATGAGACGGTGTATTTTAATAATTTTTCTCAAAAATTGCTTTCGGCAGGAATTAGTAATAGAGAACGTGATATTATTAGATTGTTGGCTCTGTATGATTCAAGTAAAACTATAGCTGAAAAATTAAATATAAGTGCTAATACGGTTGATACGCACAGAAGAAATATTTTGAAAAAATTAAATATATCTTCAACAGGAGAATTAATTGGGATGCTTAAAATGAATAAGAATCTAATTTAGAGATTGTTATGGGAAAACTAATATTATTATTAGATATTCATGTTGTCTAATAATTGATGTGTTTCATCGAAAAATCATAAAAATACTCAAATTGAGTATTGCGCTTTTTGTTTATATCACGCATCTTTACAGTGCTATTAATTAGTTCTTAGGGAGAATTTATTAGAAAGTGTCTGTTTATTAGTTTAATCAGGCGCTTTTTAGGTTTTACTTGTATTGAAATTTTCATAAGCGCAATAAACATCCATCCTTTTTGAAACTTTTAGATAATTTTATATGACATACAATATTGAGAAAGGACAAGTAAGAGGGACTATTGTTTTTATTCATGGTAATTCATCTTCATCCTTTGTTTTTGACGAAGTTCTAAAATGTAAATCTATTCCTCAAACAAAAATAGCTGTTGATTTGCCGGGTCATGGTATTAATGCTAATTTAGGACATGAAGTAAAAGACTTTTCAATAGAAGTATACAGAGCGAAGCTCATAGATTTGTTAAGTCGTATAGATGATGATATTTTATTAGTTGGTAATTCGCTTGGAGGGCATCTAGTTATTGAAGTTGCTCAGGAAGTGAATCGGTTAAAGGGCTTGGTTATTTTTGGAACTCCACCTCTTAAAAAGCCGCTTAATCTAGAAGAAGCTTTTTTACCAGTGGATGCATTGCAAACTTTTTTTACCGAAAATCCGACTGATACTGAAATAGAGTCCGCCATACATCAAGCATTATATAATAAAGAAAACGCACATATATTAATAAAGGATTTTAAGCTAGCTAATCCCAAAGTACGAAAAGCAATTACTATGGATGTAGCTGAAGATAAATTTCTAGACCAATATGCTATTTTTACCAATCTTGAGCTGCCAAAATTTATTATTGCAGGAAAACAAGATCCTAGTGTGAATCCTGAGTATTTGGAAATGATTGAAAACAAGAGCGTTAAAACCTGCGAACTTATAAAGTTTGAAGACTGTGGCCACTATCCAAGTATTGAAAAACCAAAAGAATTTATTGATACGCTTAATAAAATAGTTTTAAAAACTTTTTACTAAAAAAAACTAAGCTCTACATTTAATTATGCATTAAACTCATATTCCCTTAAAATCAAAAGATTAATGAATTATTATTAAACAATAATAACGGGAATCTAAATAATACCTTCTCTAAGACACTTTGCTATGAGCTCTGGTGTATTCTTACAGTTTGTTTTTCGTAGAATGTTTCGTTTATGTGTGTTTATGGTATGTATTGAAATATGCAAATAGTGCGCTATCTCAGAATTTTTTTTCCCTTTAGCAATTGCATTAAGAACTTCTTTTTCTCGTTTGCTAAAAACAGTGTCAACATTTGCTATAAGATTAAAAGTGTCATTTTTTTCATCATAATAATAATTAGGACGCTTAAATCCAATAAAAGAAACTTTGTGGTCATTTATAACATTAAAATGGCTTACATCGGTGTGAACACCCATGACTTGTTGAACTTTACCATCTTTAGAGACGCTTAGTGCTTTAGATTGATGCAGTAGGACCTTTTCTGTATTGTCATCAAGTTGCATCCGCATTAAGTAAACGGTTTTGTATTTTGTTATATCTTCAATAGGGATCTTTTCTAATTTAAAATTAATAGCAGCACGCTCTTTTATATGTAGGTTTTTCAAATCCTCTGGGTGCATTAAAGAAAATAATCTGTCAATTGAAAATTCATCTGGCTTAATGCCTAAAACTTTTTTTACACCATCACTTACAAATTCCATTTTGTAGGTAGCAAAATTCACAATATAGTAATAAAAATCGCCAGGCGAAAGTAAGGAGGCTATCTGGTCAACAAAATCCAATAAGGGTTCTTTAAAGTCAGGTTCAAAGATTTTATTTTTTGCTTCCCAAGTATTATAAACTTTTTTTATATCTGTTGATTTCATAAGTGCTATTAAATAAGTCCCTCTCTTAAACAAATGGCTATAAGCTCGCTTGTGTTTTTACAATCAGCTTTCCTGAAAATGTTTCGTTTATGTGTGTTTACTGTTAAAGGTGAAATGCATAATAGTTCTGAAATATCTTTAGCCTTGTTGCCTTTAGCCAATAAATCAATTATTTCTAATTCTCGTTTTGAAAAATTGAAGCGGTCTTTTTCAATAAGTTTATAGCCTTTTTTAGTGTCTCTGTAATAAAATGAAGGGTATTTATGGCTTATAAAGGCAATCTTGTTGTCAAAAGGCATGTTAAGATATGTAACATCTGTATGTACGCCTAAAACTTTTTCAATCTTACCGTCTTTAGAAGTGACAATGGACTGTGCTTGATGTAAAATGGTTTTATAACTTCCATTGGTGTGTTTTAAGCGCATTAAATAAACCACTTTATAGTCAGGTAATTGCTCTTTAGTGATATCACCAAAAAGAAAACTGGTAGCAAAAGCTTCCTTTTCAGGCATTCTTGCCAAATCTTCAGGGTGCATTATTTCCAGTAGTTTGTTTATTGTAAAGCTTTCTGGTGGTATTCCAAGAATATCAGAAATACTTTCAAACACATAATCCATTTTTAATTCATGAAAATTAATGATATAATAATAAAACGAACCAACCGAAAATAGTGAAGCTATCTGTTCAATGAGTTCAATAAAAACTTTCTTGTTACTAGGAAGTAAAATTTTATTTCCAGTTTCCCAAACTCTAGTAACTTTTAAAGCATTTTTATTTATCATATATAATTAGTTGTTAACCTATATGTTTAAATATATCTAAAAAGGAATTAAATGGTTAATGATTTCCGCTTAAAGGTAATTTTTTGGTGTGAAACGGATGTTTTTAATATATTCATTGGGTTTGAGCTTTATGCAACAGACTATAAACTTGATAGGTGGTCCTTATGAAACTTATAGATTTTAAACTTTTGAATAACAAAGTAAGAATATATCAACAATAGTACCTTATAGAATCTCTCAAAAGCTTAAAAAATGCTCAAGTGTTTTTTTAAGGATGATTTCTAAAGTCGATGAATGGCAAATAAATTAGGTTAAAAAATGCGCGTATTTATAAATATACCTAAAACTAGGTATTGTGAATTTCCCCTAACTATCTGAAATTTGTAATGCTATTAATTAGTTCTTAGGGAGAACGACAAAACAAGTGTCTAAGTGATGATTATTTGAGTTAGTGATTTAGCTTAGGCACTTTTTTGTTTTAGTATTTCCTGTAACTTTTCAATAAACTCTTTCTAATAGTAAATAGTAGCTACTGCAATTTTACGGCCTAATCTTTTGCTGTCTTTATAGAAAACAGTTTTGTGCTGTTTTTGAAATTATTGCTTTTGACTAAAAGCCAACGAATATGAAACATTTAAAAAGGGTACTTACACTAAGTTTATTGTTAATTACCATTATGGCGTGCAGTAGTGATGATAATACTACTAATAAAGACAATAAAGACATCTAAGTAATCTAACCAATAATAATATTTACAACCTAACTAACCAATTATGAAAGCAACAATAAAACTATTATTTATACTTTTAACATTAACTGTAATGTTATCTTGTTCAAAAGATGATCCAAATACACCACCGGATGTACCTTTAATAGGAACAGCCACTGCAGGAGATGCAGAAGCAATAATAACATTTACAGCACCATCAAGTGATGGTGGTTCAATAATAACAGGATATACAGCTACTTCCAGGCCAGATAATATTATTGGCACACTAGAGCAAGCAGAAAGCGGTACAATTACCGTAGCGGGACTTACAAATGGTACAGAGTACGCCTTTACGGTAACAGCCACAAATGCTATTGGTACAAGTATGGCAAGTTCAGTATCTAATGCTGTAACACCAACAGCCCCTTATATCCCTGATTGGTATTATAACTGCTATCCTGTTTATGATTATCGGGGTTATTATTTGTATGATGACTGTTATTGGGAATATTACTAAACATTAAACAATTTTATTGATTTCAAATAATTAAGGTGCAAGTTATCCAGTTTTTGTAAGTTTTTTGTTTTTGGTATTATGCTTAGTTTCACTTTATATGTATTTGCATATATTCTTATTATTTAACTCAAATCTAAAACCCGTTCTAATGCCATGCCACGAGAGCCTTTTATTAAAAGTGTAGCATTTTTAATTTCAGATAAATCAAAGCTAGTTTTAAAATCATCAAAAGTTTTAAATTGTTTTGATTTGCTTGACTTTGCATTAGATTTATAAAAATTCTCCCCAACTAAAATAATGTCGTTTATCTCTAAAGATATTGCCAAATCTGTTATGTTTTGGTGTTCTCTCTCAGCTTCATTGCCCAATTCAAACATATCGCCAAGAATAGCAATTTTATGTCCTTTCTGTTTTTCAAAATTCAATAATGCAGCTCGCATACTGGTAGGATTGGCATTATAGGCATCTAAAATAATTTTATTCGAGCCTTTTTCTATAATTTGAGACCGATTGTTAGTAGGGATGTAATTCTCTATAGCTGCTTTAATGGTAGAATCATCTACTTTAAAATAGTTCCCAATAGCAATAGCGGCAGCCATATTGTTAAAGTTATAATCGCCTATTAATTGACTTTGAATATCTAAACCGTTATATAAACATGTTACAAAAGGTTGCGCATCCAAAAAGTTTATCGAAACATCTGTTCCTTCAATTCGATTTCCAAAAGAAAATCGGTTGGCATCTTTAGTTTTCTCAACTTGAATAGCATCATTGGCATTAACAAAAATGGTTTTATTATGAGCAATCAAATATTCATACATTTCGCTTTTGCCTTTAATAACGCCTTCTATACCACCAAAACCTTCTAAGTGAGCTTTTCCAAAGTTTGTAATATATCCATAATCAGGTGTTGCTAAACTGCATAAAAATTCAATTTCTTTTTGATGATTAGCACCCATTTCAACAATACCAATTTCGGTATCTTTTGTCATAGACAGAAGCGTTAACGGAACACCAATATGGTTGTTTAAATTTCCAATGGTAGCTGTGGTCTTAAATTTTAGTGATAGTACTGCATTAATAAGCTCTTTAGTGGTCGTTTTTCCATTACTTCCCGTAAGGGCAATAATAGGTGTGCTTAAATAAATTCTATGGAAAGCAGCTAGTTTTTGTAGTGTTTCGAGAACATTGTCAACTAGAATGGTTTTAGACGATGTGTTAAATTCCGTTTCGTCAACAATAGCATATTTAGCACCGTTTTTTAGTGCCTTTTCGGCATAGGTATTTCCATTAAAATTAGCGCCTTTAAGCGCGAAAAACATAGCGTTTTTTTGAAGTTTTCTAGTATCTGTACATACCGAATGACATGCTAAGAAAAGACGATGAATATGTTCTATTTTCAAAAGTTGAAGTGGATTTGTTTGTGAAAATAAATGTATAAAAAAAGTCCTAACAAATGCTAGGACTTTTAAATTTATAATAAAGAAATATTAGTTTTTCTTTTTATTTTTCGTTTTGCTTTTTGAGCCCACTCTAGACATAGCACATCTAAAACCAATATAGTCTGTGGCCATATCTTGCGGAAAATAGCGTCTTTGAGCTGGATCTAACCAGTACTCTCTATCTTTCCATGATCCACCTTTATAAACTCTTACTTCATCATTGATTAACGATGTTCTGTTGTTTCCTTTATCATATTCTCTAATAATATTACCTAAAGAATCTCTAGTGATGCTGTGTTTAGGCGAATTGTACATTTTGCTAGTGTTAGACTTTTTACCTTCTTCATCATTTTCGTCATCACCAAAGCTTTCAAAATTACGAGAAGAACGTTTGTCTCCATCTCTAAAGTTTATTTCATCACTTTTATCAAAGTTAGTTCTTAAATAAGTTTCATTCTCATCAACAGGAACTTGTAATATTTCACCAGGTAAGTTTCTTGCAACTACTTTTCCGTTAGATAAAGTGTCATAAACAATATCATCTGAGGTTACAACTTTTACACTGCCATCTTCATTCAATGCATTTTTAGTATAAACATTTCCACGATAATAGTTGAAATCGTTAAATTCATCATCAATAATAGGTCTGTAAACATCAGCAACCCATTCAGCAACATTACCGGCCATATCATATAAACCGTAATCGTTAGGATCGTATGATTTAACAGCGTTTGTAATATCTGCGCCGTCATCAGACCAACCTGCAATTCCGCCGTAGTCACCTTTTCCTTGCTTAAAGTTAGCCATTTGATCGCCACGAATTTTACGTTTTCCAGAGCGTGTATATTGACCGTCCCATGGATATTTTTTACGTCCGCGATATAGGTTGTAACTTCTAATTTCACTTAATCCTAATGCGGCATATTCCCATTCTGTTTCAGTTGGTAGTCTGTAATCAGGAGAAATAATTCCAGTTTCACGAGTGGCGTAAATACCAGTTTCATTTCCGTCAGCATCAGTTCTAACATTTCTTCTACCACGACCATCACCATTAATAATTTCTTCATTGCCACCATAGGTTAAGGTAGGGGCGTTAATGTAAGTATCTGTATTAAACGTTTGGTCTGCATTTACATCAATAATTTTTGCGTCTCGTTTTAAGTAGCCTGATTTTTCTAAATTAAACTCATTAACACGGTCTGTGCGCCAGTTAGCAAACTCAACAGCTTGAATCCAACTCACTCCTACAACAGGATACTCTCCATAGCCAGGGTGACGTAAATAGTTATCGGTCATAACTTCGTTGAACCCTAAACGGTTTCTCCAAACTAAGGTGTCTGGTAAAGCTCCGTGATAAATAGCTCTGAAATTTTCGTCTGATGGTGGGTAAACTCTTTTGATCCAATCTAAGTACTCCATGTACATGGCATTAGTTACTTCGGTTTCATCCATGTAAAAAGACTGAACGTGTTGCTGATTTGGACTATTGTTCCAATCATGCATTACATCGTCTTGTACACGGCCTTTAGTGAATGTGCCACCTTCAATAAATACTAGTCCAGGAGATGTTTCTTGTTCTTTGAAGTCAGAATTGTATTGAAAACCGCCTTCTCTAGAATTGATTTGCCATCCGGTAGCTCTAGAGCTATTTTTTGAACTCGAAGATTTTTTACAACCAGTTGAAGCCACTGTTAGTGCTAAAACTAATAAAACCTTGAATGCTACTACTTTTTTCATATCCATACTTTTAAGTAAGCTAATAATATTTTGGTGGTGCAATATAAGAATTAAAGCTAATAACACAAGCTATTTTTTACATTTTAACCAAAAAAACATGTATTTCGTCTTGTTTTTTTAACATTACAACGATGATTTTACTGTTTCTTATCATTGATTTGAGTTATATTAACGCATGGTTTACTAATTTATTATTGTATTTTTGAAGCAGTTTTAAAATTGTTGTTATTTTTTAATAATAACATGGTGTTAATGACGTTATTCTAGCAATGAAAAAGAAAGTTTTATTTTTACTGTTGATCACTTCAGCAGTCGTATTAGCGCAACAAAAAAAATACAGTCTGGTTTGGGAGGGCTCTCAAATACTCTCTGGAGGAAGTTATTCCGTTGAGGTACCTTCATTTAATAAAGCGCATTTTACATATAATTTTGAAGATGGCTTGCTGTTTATTGATCAATGGGAAACAAAAAGTCCTGTTAACGAATCTTCTGTAACTTTAAGTAATGTTTCCTACCAAGTCATATCTAATGCTAGTTTAAAAGATTTGGATGTCAATAAAATCCCTGATACCTTAGAGTTTAGTTTAGAGAATTCAATAGCAAGGGATAAGAAATATGTATTTTTCCAGCTTTCGCCCATTATAAAAGATGCTAATGGCAGTTATAAAAGAGTCATTTCATTTCAAATAAATTACAAAAATGGAGGCATTGCAGCTAGAAAGTCTGCTTTTAATAAAAATTTAGGGGCGTCTGGGATTATTTCTAATTCTGTGTTAAGTTCTGGGGAATGGTACAGGTTTTATGTAGATACCACAGGTGTTTTTAAGCTATCTAAAAGTTTTTTGCAGCGTTTAGGGGTTAATGTAAATAGTGTAGACCCTAGAACTATTAAGCTATATGGCCATGGAGGTCGTATGATACCTTACTCTAATGCTGTTGCTTATCCTTTTGGTGTTCCAGAAAATGCTATAAAATTTGTTGGAGAGGAAGATGGGGTGTTTGATAATGAAGATTTTATTCTGTTTTATGCTCAGGGGCCAAATGGTTTTAATTCAGATAGTCAAACTAATATTAACTGCTATACAGATAAGACTTATTATTACATAAATGTTGGCTCTGGTAACGGAAAACGTATTCAGCCATTTGTAAAGCCTAGTGGGACAGTAGATTTGGTTATTAATACTTTTGAAGATTATCAATATCATGAAGTTGATGCTTATAATTTGGTGTCTTTAGGAAGGCGTTGGTTTGGTGATAGATTTGATGTAGATAGCAATAAAAAATTTGAATTTGATTTTCCGGATATAGTAACTACCGAACCTGTAAGTTTAACAGTTCTTGTGGCTACTGCTTCTCAATCCGATAGTTCAATGAACATTAAGGTAAATAATGTTGACTTAACTACATTATCACTTTCCGGTGTATCAAGCCCTAATTTTGGTAACGGGGCATCGTATAATGACAACATTAATGTCAATACATCAAAAATTACAGTAGAACTGGATTTTGATAATCAAGGAAACCCGAGCATAATGGGGTATTTAGATTTTATATCTATTGAAGCTACTCGAGCCTTAAATTTTTCTAATAAACAATTTCAGTTTAAAAACAGCGATGTTGCCTCTGTATCAGGAATCGGGCAATATAATATAGCCAATGCTTCACAGCTTTCAGAAGTGTGGGATGTAACGGATATATACAATGTAGCTAATTATATAAATGCCGACCAAAACTCGAATTTAAGCTTTACTGCTGCTCTTGGGAGTTTAAAAACATATGTGGCGCTTTCACCATCAGATTATTTCGTGCCTAAATTTGATTCCAAAACAGTTGTAAATAAT
Organism: Algibacter agarivorans; assembly: GCF_039543245.1. Classification (NCBI taxonomy): domain Bacteria; kingdom Pseudomonadati; phylum Bacteroidota; class Flavobacteriia; order Flavobacteriales; family Flavobacteriaceae; genus Algibacter; species Algibacter agarivorans. The sequence continues at coordinate 112,935 of NZ_BAABJJ010000034.1, read as the reverse complement.
CAAAATATTAAAGGCACTATTTTTCAAAATAATCAAGGTGAATTTCAGGATGTGGATTACATTATAGTGTCTCCAAATAATATGATAAATCATGCAGAGCGTTTAGCACAAATTAATAGAACCCAATACGGTTTAAATGTTAAGGCGTTAGGTTTAGATGAAATATATAATGAGTTTAGTTCTGGTAATCAAGATATTGGGGCTATCAGGAATATGGTTAAGTATGTTTATGACAATGCCAGTGCTCCAGAAAATAGAATAAAATATTTGTGTTTGTTTGGTGACGGATCTTATGATTATAAAGATAGAATTCCTAATAATACCAATATTGTGCCTTCCTGGCATGCTTATAATAGTTTTAGCTTAGCGACTTCCATAATTTCTGATGATTTTTATGGTATGATGGATGATAATGAAGGCAGCATGTCAACTAGTGATAAGTTGGATATAGCGGTAGGGAGAATATTAGCAGATACACCTCAAAGAGGCAAGGAAATGGTTGATAAGGTTGAATCGTACTATGTAAAAGAAGCTTTTGGAAGTTGGCGAAATAATTTTGTGGTTATTTCTGATGATGTTGATAAAGACTGGGAAGGCTTACTGCAAGAAACTACGGATAATGTTGGGAATCTAGTAACACAAGAAAAACCATTTATTAATGTGGTAAAAATTCATTCTGATGCTTTTCAGCAAGAGTCTTCTGCTGGAGGAAATAGATATCCCGAAGTAAATGCAGAAATTGTAAATGCAGTTGATAATGGAGCTTTGGTCGTGAATTATTTTGGGCATGGTGGTGAAGACGGTTTGGCACAAGAGCGTATTTTGTTAAAGCCTGATGTTAATGGATTTCGTAATTTTTATAAGCTTAACTGCTTTGTTACGGTTACCTGCGAGTTTACTAGATTTGATAACCCGTTTAGGCAGACTGCTGGCGAATTTACATATTGGAATAAACAAGCAGGAGCTATTGGCTTAATTACAACAACTAGGCAGATTTTTGTGAGTTTTGCTATTGCATTTAATAATATTCTAGGAGAATATTTATTTTCTTATAGTGATAAGGACAACTTTGGAGATGATGAATACCCATCTATGGCAGAAGCTTTAAGATTAGCGAAAGCTGATCCCTCTATAGTAGGTGTGAATCAAAGACGTTTGGTGTTTTTTATAGGAGATCCTGCCATGAAATTGGCATTCTCTAAACCAAATATTAAATTAACAAAAATTAATGATGTACCTATTGGACAAACTACTGATACATTAAAAGCTTTAAGCTACGTGAAATTAGCAGGCGAAGTTACCGATGTTTCAGGCAACCTGTTAAATAACTATAATGGAACACTATCTACAACTATATATGATAAATCAATTGAAAGGCAAACTTTAGCTAATGACAATACACGCTTAAATGGGCAACTTGTAAAGTTAGATTTTACAACCCTTGGAGAAATTATATTTAGAGGGCAGTCATCTGTAAAAAATGGTCAATTTGAAGTTGATTTTGTTGTGCCTAAAGATATTGGTATTCCTGTTGGGTTTGGTAAAGTGAGTTTCTATTCCAAAAACCAAGAATTATCCCAAGATCAAGCTGGCGCAAGTGTTAATACAGTTAAAATTGGTGGGTTAAATGAAAATGCCGTAGAAGACAATACAGGTCCGGTGGTGTCAATATTCATGAATGATGAAAATTTTGTAACAGGAGGCATAACCAACGAATCACCTACTTTATTGGCTAAAATGGAGGATTCTAATGGCATAAACACCGCTAGTGGTATTGGTCATGATATTGTTGCCATAATTGATGGCGATGAAACAAACCCAGTAATCCTGAATGATTATTACCAAACAGAAGTTGATGATTACACAAAAGGCACAGTAACTTTTCCATTTAAGGATTTAGAACCAGGATTACATACATTAACCCTTAAGGCTTGGGATGTGTATAATAATTCGTCAATATCTGAAATTCAGTTTATTGTATTTGATAAAGATGAAAGTTTGGTTATAAATAATGTGCTTAATTATCCAAATCCATTTGTTAATTACACAGAATTTTGGTTTAACCACAATAGTTCAGAACCTTTAGACGTTTCTATACAGATATTCACGGTGTCTGGAAAATTAGTAAGAACACTAAATGGACAAACAACGGGCGGAGGTATTACCACAAGTTCCTTGTCTAGAGACATGGTTTGGGATGGAAGAGACGATTTTGGAGATAAAATAGGTAAGGGTGTTTACATTTATAAACTAAAAGCACATTCCAATCTTTTAAATAAAACCGTAGAAAAAATAGAGAAACTCGTTATACTTTGATTTTTAGTTGCTTTGTGTGTTTTAATCGATGATTTTAGTATGTTGAAGAAATAAAAAATGAGTATTGAAATAAAAATTATATTTGCAAAATTAAAAAAGAATTCATGAAGAATCAAATAGTACTATTAATAGCGTTTACGTTTATTTTAAAAATTAATGCACAGGAAACGGTTATTTTTCCAAATCAAGACAGAAGGGTAATTACAACAGGAGTGCCATTTTTGTTAATAGCACCAGATGCACGTGCAGCAGCCCTCGGAGACATGGGAGTTGCAACTTCCGTAGATGCATTTTCACAACAATGGAATTCATCAAAATATGCGTTTTCTGAAACTAAATCAGGAGTCGGTGTAAGTTATACACCCTACTTAAGTAAATTGGTAAATGATATTTTTTTAGGAAATGTAACCTACTTTAATCGTATAGACGAACGTAGTGCGTTTGCATTAAGTTTAAGATATTTCTCTTTAGGTGATATTGAATTTGTTGATGGACCTGATGATACTCCAAGGATACAAAAGCCTAATGAATTATCTCTAGATGCATCTTATGCTTTACGCTTATCAGACCAATTTGCCATGTCTGTTGGGATGCGTTACTTGAGGTCAGATTTAAGAATACAAGGTATAGGTGGAGATTCATCGGCTGCAAGTACTTTTGGTGTTGATATTTCAGGGTATTATCAAAGTGAAGAAGAAGCGTATTCGGATTTCAATGGGCGTTGGAGAGCTGGATTTGCCATTCAAAATATAGGACCGAAGTTTAAATATGATGAATTAGGAGAAGAAAACTTTCAGCCAACTAATTTGCGTTTAGGAGCAGGTTTCGATTTTATATTTGATGATTATAACAAAGTTTCTGTAACGGCTGAAATAGCAAAATTATTAGTGCCAACACCTCCAGTTTTGGGTTATGTAGATGCAGATGGGAATGAATCACAAGCTAATGATGGTAGTGAGCCAACAATCATAGTAAAAGGTAAAGATCCAGATGTAAGTTTCTTATCTGGAATGTTCCAATCGTTCGGTGATGCACCAGATGGGTTTAGTGAAGAATTAAAAGAATTTACATGGGCGCTTAGTGCAGAGTATCTTTATCAAGATTCATTTGCATTTAGAGCAGGTTATTTTAATGAAAGTGAAGAAAAAGGCGCAAGAAAATTTTTAGCATTAGGTGCTGGTTTTAAAGCTAATGTTGTAAATATAGATTTGTCTTACTTATTCTCTGCTTCAAAAGTGCAGAGCCCATTAGAGAACACGTTGCGTTTTTCTTTAACGTTTAATATTGGTGCTGATGAGTATAGAGAATACTAGAAATGACTCAATAAAATGATATTAAAAACTATTGCCAACAGCAATAGTTTTTTTATACAAAAGAATATAATTTTAAAAACTATTTTGGAATACAGTTGTTAAAATATCGCCTTGAGGGGGTTATAGGGGTGTTTTTTTATTTCTTAAATTTACTCAATATATTTGCTTATGAGGGAAATAAAAATAGAATCCACATTATATGTTTTCGATAACATAAAAGAACTTCCAAAAGAAGCATTCTCTTTAATGCAAAAAGCCATTGAAGCCAGAGGAAAGGCTTATGCGCCGTATTCTAATTTTAGTGTTGGTGCAGCTATCCTTTTAGATAATAATAAAATCATTACAGGAAGTAATCAAGAAAACGCATCCTATCCGTCTGGTCTATGCGCAGAGCGAACAGCCATTTATTATGCAGGTTCTCAATATCCAAATGCTAAAATTGTAAGAATGGCAATAATAGCTGGTTCAAAATTAAAGAAAACAATAGAGCCTATTCCGCCTTGTGGTGCATGTAGGCAGGCTATTGCGGAATATGAAATAAAACAAGAAACGCCTATAGAAATTTACTTTATGGGAGAAACAGGGAAAGTAGCTAAATCCAATTCGCTTTCAAATTTATTGCCACTGGGTTTTGATAAATCAGTATTGTAATACGTTTTCCAAATTATCAAATATTTCATTATGAGTTATATGGGTTGTTAATTATGAAAAATCACTAATCTAATTGGTTTAGAGTGTTTTTTTAATATTTTTTCTACTTTAATCAAATTGGGTTTTTGCAATTACTCTCAATGTATTACTTTTGTGTTTCGCGAAATTAAAAACATAATAGTAGCCCATGCAAAAAATCACAAAAGAGGTTTACCTTAAATGGTACGAAGACATGTTATTCTGGAGAAAGTTTGAAGACAAACTGGCTGCCGTATACATTCAGCAAAAAGTAAGAGGGTTTCTTCATTTATATAATGGTCAAGAAGCAGTGTTGGCAGGAGCTTTGCACGCCATGGATTTAACGAAGGACAAAATGATTACAGCTTACCGTAACCACGTGCAGCCCATTGGTATGGGGGTAGATCCAAAACGTGTTATGGCAGAATTATATGGAAAAGCAACAGGAACTTCTAACGGTATGGGTGGCTCAATGCATATCTTTTCTAAAGAATTTCGTTTTTATGGAGGTCATGGTATTGTTGGAGGTCAAATTCCTTTAGGAGCGGGTATTGCTTTTGGTGATAAATATCATGGTGTTGATGGAGTAACCTTATGTTGTTTTGGCGATGGTGCTGCTCGACAAGGTTCATTACATGAAACTTTTAATTTAGCCATGCTTTGGAACCTACCCGTTGTTTTTGTTTGTGAAAACAATGGATATGCTATGGGTACATCTGTTGAAAGAACTGCAAATCATGTGGAAATCTGGAAATTAGGTTTAGGTTACGATATGCCATGTGGACCAGTCGATGGGATGAATCCTATTAAAGTTGCTGAAGCTTTTGATGAGGCTATCCAAAGAGCGCGTAGAGGAGATGGGCCAACATTCTTAGAATTAAAGACCTATAGGTATAGAGGGCATTCAATGAGTGATGCACAACATTACAGAACAAAAGATGAGGTTCAAGAATACAAGAAAATTGACCCGATTACGCAAGTAAAAGATGTTATTCTTGATAAGAAATACGCTTCTGTAGACGATATTAAAGCTATTGATAAACGTGTAAAAGAGCGTGTAGCAGAATGTGAAAAATTTGCAGACGAATCTCCATATCCGGAAAAGCAACAACTTTATGATATGGTTTACGAGCAAGAAGATTATCCATTTATTCAACACAAAATATAAGATATGGCAATAGTAGTAAACATGCCGCGTTTAAGCGACACAATGGAAGAAGGAACCGTTGCTGCTTGGTTAAAAAAAGTAGGAGATAAAATTGAGGAAGGCGATATTTTAGCAGAAATTGAAACAGATAAAGCCACAATGGAGTTTGAATCTTTTAACGAAGGTACATTGCTTCATATTGGCGTTCAAGAAGGTGAAACTACTAAAGTAGATGAGCTTTTAGCCATAATTGGAGATGAAGGAGAAGATATTTCTGGTTTGTTAAATGGAGGAGGTAGCGCTTCCGCGGAAGCAAAAGAAGAAACGAAAGAAGATATTACTCTGAGCACAGCCGAAGAGTCTAAAGAAATTGAGGCTTCAACTGAAACCCAAGATTTACCAGAAGGTGTTATAGTAGTTACTATGCCACGTTTAAGTGATACTATGGAAGAAGGAACTGTGGCAACATGGTTAAAGAAAGTTGGTGATGCGGTTGAAGAAGGCGATATTTTAGCAGAAATAGAAACAGATAAAGCAACCATGGAATTTGAATCATTCCAATCAGGGACTTTATTAGAAATAGGATTGCAAGAAGGTGATTCTGCAAAAGTAGATGAACTATTAGCTATTATTGGCCCTGCAGGAACAGATGTTTCTGGAGTAGCTGCCAATTTTTCTTCTGGAGCACCAGCTAAAAAAGAAGAAGCGCCAAAGAGCGAAGCTAAAAAAGAAGCATCTAAATCTGCTCCTTCTGCTACATCGGCTTCAAAAGCTAGTGCACCAGCGCCAACCCCTGTTACTGCAAACGGACGTTTATATGTTTCTCCATTGGCTAAAAAATTAGCAGAAGAGAAAGGGATTAACTTGGTGAAAGTTCAAGGTTCTGGAGAAAACGGACGTATTGTAAAAAGAGATATAGAAAACTACGAACCTGCAGCTTCTGCAGCATCGGTTGGTAAATTTATCCCTTCAGGACAAGAGGATTTTGATGATGTTGATAACTCGCAAATGCGTAAAGCTATTGCGAAAGCATTAACGAATTCTAAGTTTTCAGCACCTCATTATTACTTAAGTGTAGAGTTTGATATGGAAAATGCTATGGCATTCCGTGCGCAATTCAATTCTATTCCAGATACAAAAATATCTTATAACGATATTGTAGTTAAGGCCTGTGCTTTAGCGTTAAAACAACATCCGCAAGTAAACTCGCAATGGTTTGCAGATAAAATGCGTTTGAATAACCACGTGCATATTGGTGTTGCAGTAGCTGTACCAGATGGTTTGGTTGTTCCTGTAGTTAAGTTTGCTAACGAACAAACACTACCACAGATAGGTGCGGAAGTTAAAGACTTAGCTGGAAAAGCTAGAAATAAGAAACTAACACCAGACGAAATGCAAGGCAGCACATTTACGGTGTCTAACTTAGGTATGTTTGGTATAGATACGTTTACGTCTATTATCAATCAGCCTAACTCAGCCATTCTTTCTGTTGGAAATATTGTTGAAAAACCAGTAGTTAAAAACGGTCAAATTGTTGTTGGAAATACTATGAAATTATCATTAGCATGCGACCATAGAACAGTTGATGGTGCTACTGGAGCACAATTCCTTCAAACACTAAAAGGATATATTGAGAATCCTGTAACGATGTTAGTTTAATGCGTAGTAATTAATTGATATTCTGAACTAGATTCAGAATCTATAATATTTAAAACCTGTTTCATTAATTTGAAACAGGTTTTTTTTAGCCAAGGAAATAATATTATTTCCTTGGTTTTATATTCTGATTGACTCTAAATAGATTGTTAGGGTCGTATTTTGCTTTAATTTTTGTTAACCTGTCATAATTATGCTTGTAACTTGCTTTTACACGTTCTTGTCCTTCATCCATCATGAAGTTCGAATAAGCGCCTCCGGAAGAATAAGGGTGTAGTGCTTCCCAATAATCTTTACACCAATTGGTGATTGTATCTGCATTTTCGGGGTCTGCATCCACACCTACTATCACACCTGCATATTTGGCATCACGATACGCCCAAGGTGTATCTGTAGCTCCAACTCTGCCAGCTGCCCCACTAATTGGGTATAAATGCATTTGAGAAAGAGGTGTTGGTATCTTAGATCCAAAATTTAAGTGTTCAGCTCTTACTTCTGGACCTAGTTCATTAAAAAAGTCAGCTCTCCAGTACCATTGTAATCCATGTGGTAACAAACCATCAAATAAAGTTTGAATTGATGGATAGGGCATTTCGCCTACGTGTGCAAAAATGGGTTCTAAGTCCATGGCAGGCTTTATTAATTTGTCGAATTCTTCTTGGTTGCCAGTATAGCACCACACAATTCCGCAATACTTGTTCCTATGTAAAAAATCAGGGAAAGGAGGACCTGGGATAACCATAGTGGCAATAAATCCATTTAATTCATCTGGAGCATTATGAATAAATGAATGATACCATGCCATGATTTCTTCAGTTCTTTCTATAGGCCATAACGTAGGTCCTCCAATTACTGTTTTTATAGGATGTGCCTGAAATTTAAAAGAAGTTATAATACCAAAGTTTCCTCCTCCACCACGAATTGCCCAAAATAAATCTGAGTTTTGGTTAGCATTTACGGTTGCAAAAGAACCATCTGCCAAAACCATGTCAGCTTCTAAAAGATTGTCAATAGTCAAGCCGTGTTTTCGAGATAAATGCCCAACACCACCGCCCAGTGTTAGTCCTCCAACACCTGTGGTTGAAATTATTCCTGCCGGAACAGCTAGCCCAAAAGGATGAGTGGCATGATCAACTTCACCCCAAAGATTGCCTCCGCCAACACGTACTGTATTGTTGGAAGTGTCTACGCGAACAAATTTTAATCCAGATAAATCGATAACTAAACCATCATTACACAATCCTAAACCACCCCCATTGTGTCCGCCTCCTCTAATGGCAATTAGTAGATTGTTTTCTCTTCCAAAATTCACAGAAGCTATAACATCGGCAACATCAACACACATAGCAAAAAGTCCTGGGTGTTTATTTATCATGCCATTATACACTTTTCTGGTTTCATTGTAATTCTCATCAGATGGCATTATAAGTTCACCTCTTAGTTTTAATGCTAGTTCTTCAATCAACTTGGGGTCTAAGTCTTTTACTAATGTTGTCATGATTTTTTGTTTTAATTGGTTTAAATTATTTAGCTATTATCATGCCTTTTAAAGACCATAAAATTGCTAGTACATCTTTTTTTGTGTCTTCATTAATGGCGTTTTTGTCTAAAGCTGTAACAATATCATCCATGACATGCATATATTCAGCAGGGCTAATATTCATTCCTGTATGCGCTGTTACCATATCTTTTCCTTTGTAAACATTAGGTCCTCCACTACCAGTTACAAAAAAGTCAACCGTATGTTGTTTAATAATGGCTAAGTGTTCTGGTCTTTCTAAAAAGGGTAAAAAACGAGCGTTTACATTTGGGTTTGTCATGTGTTCACTAACGGTGTCATCAACGATCTTCGATATGCCATTTCTGCCTCCTAATCGTTCAAAAAGTGTTTTACTCATAATGTTATAGTATTGGTTATATGTCAAAACTATGAATAGCAAAATGAAGGCACCTCGACATTTAATTCAAAAAAGTAGAATTTTGAACCATAGGGGAAAAGTGGTGTAGATTGGAGATGTTTTTAAGCTATATGTTGTTGAATATATTTAGAAGGTAGAATGCCATATTTATCAAGAAAACATTTTGAGAAATAGGCAGCGCTATTAAAACCTGTTTCAAAAGCAATTTCAGAAATGTTACCATGTTGCTTATGCAATAGGCTCAGAGCTCTGTGCAACCGGAATTCTTTTAAAAAATTATTTGGTGATTGCCCAGTTAATTTGGTTAGTTTTCTATAAAGTTGCGATTTGCTTAAACCTAGCGCCTTACTAAAGTCATTCACTTTAAAGTTAGGTTTGTTCCATACCTGTTCTACAAAATCAATTAACTGTGTTAGAAACTTTTCTTCATTTGGTTTCAGTATTTTAATCATTTTGTCATCAATAGTAGCATTCCTGTTTTCGCTTTCGTATAATAATTTTACTTCAGTAGTAATTACTACTTGCTCCTTAACAATATCACACATGCGTGTAGCTAAAGTAATGGTTTCTTCAAATATATTTTCTTTATTAGTTACTGGAACACCAGAGCTTAAAGCAATATTTAGTTTACGCGTAGAGGGATCGAACTTAGGCGTAACATATTTGAATTGAAACTGAATTTTTAAAGCACATAAAACGGCATCTGTTACAGATTTAAAGGAAGCTAAATACGAGTTATTATCTTTTTTTACTACACGACCATTCAATTTTTTTAAGGTTTTAGATACATTGTTATGAAATTTTTGAGCAAAGATGGTAAATTGATTTGCTTCAAGCCGATTTAAATAATTACTCGTTTCTATGACCATTAAAACTCTAAAAGCAGGGTCGTTTATAATGTTTAGCTTAGTGTTTTTTGATTTTTCAGGGTCTTCTATTCTGCCCAAAAACGATTCTACTATGGTGTCGTCTACTTCAATTATACGCAGAGGTACATCCCCATGAGCCTGAGCATGTAAATCTTTAAGAGCTTGTTTGTTTGGGGCTTCTATCAAGCAGAAAGCTGTTTGTCTTTTTTCGTCACACCAATATGTTAATCCACGACAATTAAATTCATGTTCAATTTTTAAATCAGCTTGATGCATTTCTGCAACATGTTCTGCAGTAACTCCGTCAGGCATTTCATGGAGGTCTAAATATATTGGCATGGTATTTATTTTAATACAAATTAGTCATTTTTAACGGGTTATGCAAGTTGAAAAATAGGTCTTTAAATTGTTGTTATTTAAACAAGAGTTAAAAGTAGAATGGTTTCTATGAGTTTTTTATCTTTAAGCACAAATAAAATCTTGTATGAATAAAATATTTTACGCTTTCATTTTATTAGTCATTCTGGGGTGCAAATCCACAATGGATCACAGTATTAAAACAATTGAAGTAAGTGAAAATGAGGTAAAATCGAGTTTAGAATATTTGGCTTCAGATGGATTGGAAGGTAGAAACACAGGAAGCAAGGGTATTGAAAAAGCAGCTGTTTTTATTGAAAATATATTCAAGGAAAACAACATAAAACCTTATTTTGAAACCTATAGAGATAGCTTTAATGTAAAAGAAGTTATCGGTTATAATGTGATAGGTTATATAGAAGGCAACGACCCAAATTTAAAAAATGAGTTCGTTATTCTTGGTGCGCATTACGATCATATAGGAACAGTAAAAATGGTTAATGGCGATGTTATTGCAAACGGTGCAAATGATAATGCCACAGGGACAAGTGCTGTAATAGCCATGGCAAAATATTTTGCAGATAAAAAGAATAATAAACGCAGTATTATGTTTACCTTATTTTCGGCTGAAGAAAAAGGACTGTTAGGTTCAAAACATTTGTCCAAACGATTAAAGGGTGATAATTTAAATCTCTATACGATGGTTAATTTTGAAATGATAGGTGTGCCTTTTAAAGATAGAGGTTATGAGGTATTTGTGTCAGGTTATGATATGTCCAATATGGCGAAAAAGATAAATGCCTATACGGAATCAAACCTGATAGGGAAATCTGAAATAGCTCTAAAGTACAGTTTGTTCAAGCGTTCTGATAATTATCCATTTTATACTGAATTTAATGTGCCGTGTCAAACTATTTCCTCCTGTGATATGACTAATTTTGATTTTTACCACCATGTTGATGATGAAATTGATAAATTAGATTTTAAATTTATGCAACGTTTAATTAATAAAATTATTCCAGCAATAGAAAAAATGAGTAATACACCCACTAAGGAAATTAAATTAAACTAATGAGTAAGAACATAATTATAACAGGTACAAGCCGAGGTATTGGGTTTGAGTTAGTACAACTATTTGCCAAAGCCGGACATCAAGTTTTAGCGCTTTCGCGGAATGAAAAACCGATTCAAAATTTAAAATTAGATAATGTTACAGCATTTCCTTTTGATTTGAATGATAATGAAGCTTATAAAAAAGTTGATAATTTTATAGATAGCGATTGGGAACACGTAGATATATTGATTAATAATGCAGGGGCTTTGATAAATAAACCGTTTTCAGAAACTTCCATGGAAGATTTCGGAAATGTTTATAAAACCAATGTTTTTGGTGTTGCCGAACTAACAAGAGTGGTGTTGCCGTTCATGAGAAAAGAAAGCCACGTGGTTACCATAAGCTCTATGGGTGGTGTTCAAGGTAGCATGAAGTTTCCAGGATTAGCGGCTTATAGCTCCAGTAAGGCAGCCGTAATTACGCTAACTGAATTATTGGCTGAAGAATATAAAACATCTGGAATTTCATTCAATGTTTTAGCATTAGGTGCCGTACAAACCGAAATGTTAGAAGAAGCTTTTCCAGGGTATCAAGCACCAACTACAGCTTTAGAAATGGCGGAGTATATCTTTGATTTCTCGCTTAGCGGAAATAAGTATTATAATGGCAAACTGTTACAAGTATCTAATTCTACTCCATAATTTATGAGAAAATACAAGTGTATTATTTTTGATTGCGATGGTGTTTTAATTGATAGTGAATCTATAGCCATAGGGGTTTTAGTCGATATGGCTAATAATTTAGGCGCGAATATGGATTTTGAGGCATCTTTGATTAGTTTAAAAGGAAAAGCATTTAACTTATGTATGGAACTTATTTCAAAACGGATAGACAAGCCTCTACCTATTAATTTTGAGCAAGATTACCGCATCAACACGTTCGAGACTTTTCGGGAAAAAATCCAACCCATAAAAGGCATTAAAGATGTTGTTGAAAATTTAAAAATCCCTTTTTGTGTGGCATCAAGCGGACCAGAAAATAAAATTAGATTAAATCTAGACGTTACAGGTTTATTGCCTTTTTTTGAAGGACATATTTTTAGCTGTTATGCCATTCAGAAATGGAAACCAGAACCCGATATATTTTTGTGGGCAGCCAAAACCATGGGTTTTAAACCCCAAGAATGTTTGGTTGTAGAAGATAGTGTATCTGGAGTAAGGGCTGCAAAATTGGGAGGTTTTGATGTTTTTGGATATACCGAGCACGATTATAAAGATGAATTAAAAAATGAGGCAACCAAAACATTTAGTAAAATGTCACAGCTTTTAAATTTAATATAACTCACGAAAATGAACAGATTAAATACTATTATAGTACTAGCATTAATCCTAAATTTTTCTTGTGCTAACCAACAAGAATTAAAGTTTGATAGAACCAACAATTTTAACAGCGATTGGAAATTTAAACTTGGCGATATTGAAAATGCCGAAAATTTGGATTTTAAAGATGAAGGTTGGTCGAACCTACATTTACCACATGATTGGAGTATAGAACAAGGTTTTACACCACCATTAGCAGTTAAAGCAGATTTGGATACTAATGCAGAGACCTCGGCAAACAATAATAATTTACCATCGGGAATATCTGCTGTTCGAGTTAACGAATTTAGAAAAACTGCCAGTAGCACAGGGTTTGTTCCAGGAGGTGTTGGCTGGTACAGAAAATCATTCTCTTTAAATGAAACTGATAAGGGTAAACATATTTCTATAGAATTTGATGGAGTTTATACACGTTCTGAAGTTTGGATTAACGGGCATTTTTTAGGATTCAGACCCAATGGCTATATCAGTTTTGATTATGACCTTACACCTTACCTTCATTTCGATAAAGAAAATATTATTGCCGTTCGTGTAGACCATTCCAACTATGTAGATTCTAGATGGTACACAGGTTCTGGTATTTATAGAAATGTGAGATTGGTAAAGCGCAACGCCATTCATGTGCCTACTTGGGGTGTTACAATTACAACATCTGAGATTAATAAAAATGAGGCAACAGTTTCTCTTAATATCGATTTAAAATCCACTTTAAACCAAGAAGAAACTATTAAAGTGAAAACTCAAATTTTATCTCCTGATGGTAGATTAGTTGGCCAATCTTCTGAAGAATTAACGATTAAAGATGAATCAAAAATAAATTCAGAAATCGTTTTAAAAAATCCACAGTTATGGGATTTGGAAACACCAAATATTTATACGGCTAAAATTCAAATTATTAGTAATGATATTGGGTTAGATGAAGTTTCTGAAACATTCGGTATTCGTACTGCTGAATTTACTGCTAATAAAGGTTTTCTTCTAAATGGTAAACAAGTGAAGATAAAAGGCGTGAATCTGCATCATGATGCTGGTGCGGTAGGTGCTGCTGTTCCTGTTGATGTTTGGAGGAGACGTTTATTGAAATTAAAAAGTATTGGTTGTAATGCAGTCCGAACCGCCCACAATCCATATGCTCCTGAGTTTTTGGATCTATGTGATGAATTGGGACTATTAGTAGATGCCGAATTTTTTGATGAATGGAACAAAGAGAAAGACAAGCACACAACAGAATTAGGTTCTAACGATGCGCCTGAATCTTTTACGGATGGTTATGCGTCCTATTTTAACGAATGGGCAAAACAAGATTTACAGGATTGTATCCGTCGGGATAAAAACCACCCATCCATTATCATGTGGAGTATTGGCAATGAAATTGAATGGACATTTCCTTATTACACGCAAGCATATAAAAAAGTAAACGGCAATGTGAAATATTATGAGCATATACCTAATTATGATTATGAAGTGAATAAGGCCGCTTTTGAAAGTGTAAAACCAGAGGTAGATTCGCTAGCTGTTATCGCAAATCTATTATCAAAATGGACCAAAGAGATGGACACCACAAGAGCTGTTACTGTAGGGAGTGTTTTGCCTGTTATAGCTAATGTTAGTGGTTATGCAGATGCTGTAGATGTGTTAGGGTTTAATTATAGAGCTCCAGAATATGATGGGGCACACAAAGAATATCCCGATTTAAAAATTTTAGGGTCTGAAAACAATGGCACCTGGGAAGAGTGGAAAGCTATAGACGATAGAGATTTTGTTGCTGGTATTTTTACATGGACAGGAATTGCCTATATGGGTGAATCTGGACCATTTCCTAGAAAGGGATTAAATTTGTCTTTCTTTGATTTTGCCTGTTTTAAAATGCCACGTGGTCATTTTTATGAATGTTTATGGAAGGATGACCCTAAAGTTTATATAGGTACAGCACCACGTTCTGTTTCTGAATATAAATATGATAAAGACAAAGGTTTTACTTTAGAAATGCGAACCAATTGGTTGCGCCGTTGGACATGGTATGATATTGAAGATTCTTGGAATTATAAACAAGGCGAAGACATTGTAGTTCAGGGGTATGCAAATTGTGATGAATCCGAACTTTTTTTAAACGGAACTTCATTAGGCAAACAAAAGGTGAAAGATAACAAAGGCCATGTTATAAAATGGTTGGTGCCTTTTCAAGCTGGGGAATTAAAAATTGTTGGGTATAACAATGGCAAAAAAGTGGATGAATATAGTTTGAAAACTGCTGGAAAACTTGCACAAATTAATATAGAATCCGACAAAAAAGAAATGAATCCAAACCATAGCGATGTGGCTCATATTGAAGTAACGCTTTTAGATGAAAATGGCATTAGAATTCCAAATGAAGATACCGATGTGCAATTTGAAATTAAAGGTAATGGAAATCTAATTGCAGTAGATAATGGCTGGGAGTATAGTGTGCAGCACCCAAAGGCAAATCATATAAAAACCCATAACGGGAGAGCACTTGGTATTGTGCAATCTACTTATAATAAGGGTTCGATTAAAATTTCAGCCAAATCGGGTAGTTTAATTTCTAATGAAATTTCAATACAAGTTAAGTAATCGTTTTAATATTCAATGCTAAACCAAATTCAAAATTACATTCCGTCATCAGCTATATCTCAAGTTTTAAATCTATTAGAACAGGATAATTTGTTGGTAAAAGTTAAAAATGAACGTAAAACGCGTCATGGGGATTATATGCGTTTGCCAAACGGGAAGCATCAAATAACTATAAATTCGAATTTAAATGAATACAGATTTCTAATCACATTAATTCATGAAATAGCGCATTTTGAAGCTTATGAAATTTACGGAAGATTTATTAAGCCACATGGGATAGAATGGAAAAGAACGTTTCAGCATTTAATGTTACCGTTTTTAAATCCCGAGATATTTCCTAATAGTCTATTGCCTCTTTTAGCAAAACACTTTAAAAACCCTAAAGCCAGTAGTGATACCGATGTTAATTTAACCTTTGCATTAAAACAATTTGACGAACCTAACGATAAAACCTATATTTTTGAAGTGCCCATAGGAAGTGTTTTTGAATTATATAATGGAAAGGTGTTTAAAATGGGACAAAAACGTGTAAAACGTTTTGAATGTGTTGAGGTTAAAACAGGAAGGTTATATTTGTTTAATCCAAACGCTGAAGTAGAAATTGTCATTCCTGTGAATCCCGATAGCTATCTGGAAGGAATCTCATAAATGAAAACTAAATGTACAATCGTATTTCCAAAATTTTAAAATAACGATTTAAAGGAATTACAGAAACAAAAAGATTCTCACTTTCGTGAGATAACAAAATATGAAAGATAAAAACTATTATGCCATTTTAATGGCAGGAGGTGTAGGCTCTAGATTTTGGCCGGTTAGTACACAGGATTTTCCAAAGCAATTTCATGATATGCTTGGAACAGGTGATACACTGATACAGAAAACATTTAATCGTTTAGCACATATAATTCCAAAAGAAAATATTTTCATTTTAACCAATGCCCGTTATAATGATTTGGTTTTAGAGCAGTTGCCAGAAGTTGAGCAAAGGCAAGTGGTTTTAGAACCCGCCATGCGTAATACAGCACCTTGTATTCTATATGCATCGCTAAAAATCCAGAAAGAAAACCCAGATGCTGTCATGATTGTTGCGCCAAGTGATCATTGGATTGAAGATGAGCAAACTTTTGCAGAAAATGTTCAGCAAGCTTTTAATTTCTGTTCAGAGAATAATGCGTTAATGACCTTGGGCATTCAGCCCAATTTTCCAAATACTGGATATGGTTATATTGAATACGATAAAAATTCCGTAGAAGCGATAAAGTCAGTAAATCAATTTAGAGAAAAACCAGATTATAAAACCGCCAAAGAATTCATTGCGCAGGGTAATTTCTTATGGAATGCTGGTATTTTTATGTGGAGTGTAAAAAGTGTTGTTGGAGCATTTCAAAATAATCAACCTGAATTGTTTGAATTATTTAAAACGGGAATTTCTGTTTACAATACAGAGTTTGAATACGACTTTATTAGAGATAATTACCCAAAAGCAGAAAACATATCTGTGGATTATGCCATTATGGAGAAATCCACTAATGTACATGTTATTGCTGCTGAATTTGATTGGAACGATTTAGGGACATGGGGGAGCTTATATGATAAATTAGATAAGGATGAATCTGGTAATACTGTAGTGAATGCCAGGACATTAGTAGAAGATGCATCAGGCAATATGATAAGAACCAAAGATGATAAAATTGTTGTTGTTGATGGTTTGCAAGATTACATTATTGTTGATAAAGACGAAGTTTTGCTTATCTTTCCTAAGTCTAAAGAACAAGATATAAAGAAAACTCTCCAACAGGTTAAAGAGAAATTTGGAGAACAATATGGCTAATTATGAGTGAAGAAAGTAAGTTTGATTTTTCGGAAGAAGAACAGCAACAATTAGATAAGGATAAAGCTGTAGAAGAAAAAAAGGAAGCTGTAAAACAAGACGCTAAAGGCTTATTCGTAAGTGTTAGGACTTTTTTAAGCGAGCTCCTAGACTTTCGAGATGATACAGATAGAGATGCAACTATAGCTGCCATAAAAGGCGATATTTCGTTTAAAGGTGCAACAGCTTGGATTTTAATCTGTTCTATATTTGTAGCGTCTGTTGGCTTAAATGCAGATTCTACTGCGGTTGTAATTGGAGCCATGTTAATTTCGCCATTAATGGGTCCAATCCTTGGGATTGGAATGTCCATTGCAATTAATGATATCGATACCTTAAAAAAATCACTTATCAACTTAGCAATAATGATTGTGCTAAGTTTATTAACCGCATATTTATTTTTTAAATTTTTCCCTCTTGGAAATCAGGAAACTTCAGAATTATTGGGTCGTGTAAAGCCCGATATTCGGGATGTTCTAATTGCCTTCTTTGGCGGTTTAGCTTTAATTATTGCACGTACTAAAAAAGGAACCATTGCCTCTGTAATATTTGGTGTGGCTATTGCTACAGCTTTAATGCCGCCATTATGTACAGCGGGTTATGGATTGGCAGATGGTAATTGGTCTTATTTTTTAGGGGCGATGAATTTGTTTACCATTAACACCATATTTATTGCTTTAGCAACTTTTATAGTACTCAAGGTGCTTCGATTTCCAATGCTAAAGTATGCCAATTCCGCAAAGCGAAGACGTATAGCAAGATTTGCTGCTTTAGTAGCCTTTTTGGTTATGATTTATCCAACTATTACCTTTTTAAGAGTGTTAAAAAATAGTGGTTTTGATAACGATTATAATAATTTTTTAGCTGACGAAGTAAAGTCCAATCGGGAACTCTGGTTTCAAAATGGAACACTAAATACAAAAGACAAAAAAATTACACTTTACTTTAATGGTGAAATTGCCGAAGCTACGGAAGCGGATTTGCGTAATGAGCTAAAAGGTTATGATAAGATTAGCGATTTTGATTTAGAGATTAGTGGGAATAAGAATAGAAGTTTTGATAAAATTTCCAATGCCTATGATAGAGCGATCATTGAACTTGATAAAAAAGACAATATAATCTCTGGATTACATAAAGAAATAAGTGAATTACAAGAAAATATTTCTGGACTTAACCAACAACTAGAAGCCCAAAATGCTTCAAATGGTATAGCCTTTTCTTCTTTGGCTAAAGATGCTAAAATAAGATTTAACGATTTAGACTATTTTGGTTATGCTAAAATGCTAGAATCACAGGATTTTATAAAAGTAGATACGTTAACTATTGCTAGTGTGAGATGGAAACCTGCGCTGAATGACAGTATTGTTGCTGTTAAAGAAGGCGAATTATTATTGTGGTTGAAACAAGAACTGAAGACTGATAAAATAAGAGTTAGGAGAGATTAAGTTACTGATTTTCTTCAAGATACATTTTACGGACTTTTTTGAATAAATTAGAAGAGTAAACAAAGTCTGTAACAACTTCGTTATCCGTTTTAAAAATAGTGTCTTTAGAGCCTTCCCAAGCTTTTAATCCATCTTTTAGAAATACAATTTTTTCGCCTATTTCCATAACAGAATTCATATCATGGGAGTTTATTACGGTAGTTATTTGATATTCTTCAGTAATCTCTTTAATAAGGTTATCAATAACAATAGCCGTTTTTGGGTCTAAACCGGAATTGGGTTCATCGCAAAATAAATATTTAGGGTTATTGACAATAGCTCTGGCTATGGCTACGCGTTTTTGCATACCTCCAGAAGCCTCACTTGGCATTTTATTATGTGCATCAGGAAGATTTACTCGTTTTAAAACAAAGTCTACTCGGTCTTCCATTTCGCTTTTACTTTGTTTGGTAAACATACGTAGTGGAAACATCACATTTTCAGCAATAGTCATAGAATCAAACAAGGCACTTCCTTGAAAAACCATACCAATCTTGGCGCGCATATTCCGTTTTTCATCTTCGGTAAGTTTAGCAAATATTTTTCCATCGTAAGCTATTGAGCCTTCTTCGTAATCAAATAAGCCTAGTAAACATTTCAGGAAAACGGTTTTACCGGAACCACTTTGCCCAATAATAAGATTGGTTTTTCCTTTGTCAAAAGTGGTGGTTATGCCCTTCAGAATGTGAGCTTCTCCAAACGATTTATGTAAATTCTCAACTTCAATCATGAGCTTAAAAGCATTTGGGTTAGTAGATAATTTAAAAGAATAATAACAACACTAGTCCAAACAAACGAAGTAGTACTAGCTTTACCAACTTCAAGCGCGCCACCTTTCATATAATAACCATGAAAAGATGGAATGGTAGCCAAAACAAAAGCAAAAACAAAGGTTTTTATAAAAGCATAAGTAACATGAAACGGAATAAAATCAGTTTGGATACCTACAATATAATCTTCAAGCGAACTGAAACCACCATAAACACAAGCTGCCATACCACCGAGTATGCCTAAGAACATAGCAATAGAAATAACAAAAGGATATAGCGTAAGTGCTATGAATTTTGGGAAAACAAGATAGTTTAATGAGTTTATGCCCATAACTTCTAAGGCGTCAATTTGTTCTGTAACGCGCATAGTACCAATACTAGAGGTTATAAAAGAACCTACTTTACCAGCCATAATTATCGAGATAAATGTTGGTGCAAATTCTAAAACAATAGATTGTCTTGTAGCGAATCCAACTAAATACTTGGGTATTAGCGGGTTGTCTATATTTAAAGCGGTTTGAATAGTAACAACACCACCAACAAAAAAAGCAATAAATGCCACAATGCCAAGAGAGCCTATAACTAAGTCGTCAATATCTTTTAAAATGAGTTGCTTCATCACAGACCACTTAGTTGGCTTGCGAAACATCTCGGCAATCATCATAAAATAAGCCCCAATATTATGTAGGTAAGTCATATTAACATATCTGCGTGCTAAAGTAAAAAAAAGATATACCAATTTAACTTTAATTTTAAATTATGATATTTTAAAATGTGTATTTTTGAATTGATATTTATGACTATGATAAAAAATTTATTCTTCCCTGTAATAGCAATTATACTTTGTTTTTCTTGTAAAGCTCAAAATGAAGTAGTTTCAAATAAAAATGAAAGTGTAATCGAAAAACCAAAGTTGGTAGTAGGCATTGTGATAGACCAAATGCGATATGACTATTTAACTCGATTTTATAATAAATATGGCGACGGTGGTTTTAAACGCATGATGCGAGAGGGTTATAACTGCAAGAACAACCATTATAATTATATACCAACAAAAACGGGACCTGGTCATGCTTCGGTATTTACAGGAGCTACACCCAAATACCATGGTATTATAGGGAACAATTGGTTCGATAGAAAGTTAGGGTCTAATGTAAATTGTGTTGAAGATAAAAATGTAAAAGCCATTGGGACTGATAATGAGGATGCTAAAGATGGGAAGAGGTCGCCAAGAAGAATGTTAACGACTACATTTGCTGATGAAAACAGATTGTTTAGTCAAATGAGAGGAAAAACAATTGGGATTTCTATAAAGCATAGAGGCGCTATTTTATCCGCGGGTCATACTGCAAATGCAGCGTACTGGTGGGATTATGATCATGGTGGGAATGGTAACTGGATCACGAGTTCTTTTTATATGAACGACTTACCTCAATGGGTTAAGGATTTTAATTCATCAAATATTACAGAATCCTATTTTAAGGTTTGGAATACGTTGTATGATATTAATTCTTACACAGAAAGCGGTGAAGATTTAAATACGTTTGAAAGAATTTTTAGAGGAAAAGAAAATGCAACATTTCCATATGATTTGGAAAAATTAAAAACTCAAAATGGTAATTTTAAAATTATTGCTGAAAGTCCTTATGGTAATAGTTTAATTACCGATTTCGCAATAGAAGCTATTTCTGCAGAGAATCTTGGAAAAGATAATATTACAGATGTTTTAACAATTGGCTACTCAAGCACAGATAAAGTAGGGCATGATTTTGGAGTGAATGCAAAAGAAACAGAGGATACTTATTTGCGTTTGGACATAGATTTAAAACGATTGTTTAATGCACTAGATGAAAAAGTAGGGAAAGATCATTATACGGTATTTTTAACTTCAGATCACGGTGCTCCTTATGTGCCATATTATCTATTGTCTAATAAAATTCCTGCAGGTCTTTTTAATGAAAGTAAAATGTTTGACGAGTTGAATGCGTTTTTAGAAAATAAAGTTCAGGTTTCAGATTTAATATTAAGCCGGATTAACAATCAAATTTATTTTAGTCATGATAAAATATATGATAACAATTTAGATCTAGAATATTTAAAAGAAATTACATCTCAACAATTATTGAAATACGACCTTATTGATAAAGTTTACATGACCAGTAAAATAAATCATTTTGAGGGGCCTGAAGGGTTTTTAGAGACACTTTTAAAGAATGGGCATAATCAAAAGCGTTCAGGTGATTTATTGTTTGTTTATAATCCTGAAGTCTTTAAAGATACGCCTTGGAATCGAACAGGTACAGATCATCATTCAGGTTTAAATTACGATACTCATGTGCCGCTTTTATTCTTTGGTAAAGGCATTAAGCACGGACAGACCTTGCAAAAAACAGAAATAACCGATATAGCACCGACCATGTCGGCACTTTTAGATATTAGTTTTCCTAATGCTGCTATTGGGCAACCGCTAGAATTTGTTTTTGATTAATGAATAAACGTACATTATATTCTGTTATAGCTATAATTATTGTTTTGGGCGTTTATGCTTATGAACATTTTTTAGGAGAAGAAGAAAAAGCTGAAATCGTCTCGGAAGGACAAACCACTAAAACAGATACTAACGAATACTTTTTGCCAACAAGTACAACGGGGCAGATTGTACATCATGAAGGGTATTCATTATCCTATAACGAGGAGCATGAACAATCAGAATGGGTAGCTTATGAATTGAAGAAATCTCATCTTTCAAACACCAATCATAAGCGTCCTTATTTTGAAATTGATAAATCTGTAAAAACAGGTGCAGCCAATTGGCGCAATTATAAAAAATCTGGTTATGACCGTGGGCATCTTTGTCCAGCAGGAGATAGGCGTTATAGCAAATCAGCTCATGACGAAACTTTTTTAACCAGTAATATTAGTCCGCAGGAGCATCAGTTTAATGCTGGTTTATGGAACACTTTGGAACAAAAAATACGGTATTGGGCAAGAAAATACGATGGTGTTTTTGTGGTAACTGGAGGTGTTTTAAAGGGGAATATGAAAACCATTGGAGATGAAGATGTTTCAGTACCCAATCAATTTTACAAGGTTTTAATTGATAACAATACTGGTAAAACAAAAATGATTGCCTTTTTAATACCACATACAGATTCAGATCGACCTTTATATGAATTTGTTGTTTCAGTAGATGAAATAGAAGCGCTCACAGGAGTCGATTTTTTTCCTGCATTGGAGGATAGCATTGAAACAAAATTAGAGGCTTCAAATAGCTATCAAGATTGGGATTTTTACTGATTAACGAATATTTATGTTTGTTAAATAAAAGCTACCTAAAATTTTAATATTTTTTTGTACTTTATATCTTCATATTAATTAACAATCAAGTAGTTATGAAAGAAAAAATACACATGAGACCCCCAAGTCGCTTGTTTAGAAATTTAAAAAATATAGTATTAACTTTTGCTTTAATGGCTTTTTGTTTTGTCATTAATGCTCAAAACCCCAATGCCAACGAGAACAGTCATGTTGATGGAGGGATTATTTTGGCTTTAGATGATACGACTGTTTGTGTGGGGGATGGTGTCGCAGACCTTATTGATGTTCAACTTACCGAGGCTTCAGGGCGCGTTAAGCAGTGGATTATTACAGATGATGAAAACAATATCTTAGAACTTCCAGAACAGCCACCATTTGATTTTGATAGTGCGCCTCCAGGGAACTGTAGAATATGGCATTTATCGTATAATGGCATAAAACCACTAGTAGATCCATTTTGGCATAAGCATGTAGTGAATCTGTCGGATTTAAAAGGTAAATATGATTTGTCAAATTATATTGAAGTAACAAAAATCCAACAGCCTAAAGGAGGCTATTTAGAAATAGAAGGCGGTGGAACGGAAATAGAAATCTGTGCAGGAGATGGTAATAGTGATGCATTCAACGTTACTTTAACAGGTGCTGAAGGTCCAGATATGTTATGGGTAATAACAGATTTAGACTTAAATATTTTAGCAACTCCCGATGCACCACCATTTGATCTGGAAGGTGCGGGAGAAGGCGTTTGCTTAATTTGGAATTTAAGTTATGCTGAAAATGTGAATTTAGATGGTATTACAAATGCTGGAGACATAACAGGTTGTTTTGATTTGTCCAATCCAATTACGGTCACCAGAAATGGCGTTCATGGTGGGCAAATAGCGATAGTTGGCGGTGCAACAGAGATTGAAATCTGTGCAGGAGATGGAAATTCAGATGCTTTTGATGTCACGCTTTCAGATGATATAATGGGAGATAATTCCGCTTGGGTAATAACAGATCCCGATTTAAATATTTTAGGGCTGCCATCTGGGCCACCATTTGATTTGGAAGGAGCTGGAGAAGGTGTTTGTCTCATATGGCATTTAAGTTTTGAGGATGGATTGACCGGTGCGGAAGTTGGAATGAATGCGGCAGATTTAGCAGGTTGTTTTGATTTGTCCAATCCAATTACCGTCGCCAGAAATGGCGTTCATGGTGGGCAAATAGCGATAGTAGGCGGTGCAACAGAGATTGAAATCTGTGCAGGAGATGGAAATTCAGATGCTTTTGATGTCACACTTTCAGACGATATTATGGGAGACAATTCGGCTTGGGTAATAACAGATACCGATTTAAATATTTTAGGGCTGCCATCTGGACCACCATTTGATTTGGAAGGAGCTGGAGAAGGTGTTTGTCTCATATGGCATTTAAGTTTTGAGGATGGATTGACCGGTGCGGAAGTTGGAATGAATGCGGCAGATTTAACAGGTTGTTTTGATTTGTCCAATCCAATTACCGTCATCAGAAATGGCGTTCATGGAGGCGTTATAGAAGGAGGCCCCTTTGCTTTTACCATTGATGAGGTAGCAGATAAAATTCCCAATGAAGCTATAACGCTAAAAGATAATATAGGAGATAAATCACAATGGGTCATTACTAATGAAGAGGCTACTATTATTCTTGACTTACCAAACTCTTATACAGATCCAGATTTTAATGCATTAGGAGTCGGTGTTTGTAAAGTTTGGCATTTAAGTTATGCAGATGGTTTACTAGGGCTAGAGCCTCCCGCTGAAGGCGATCACTTGGTGGCTAGTTTGTCAGGGTGCTTTAGTTTATCTAATGCAATCACTGTTACCAGAACGGCTCCAGTTGCCAGTAAAATAGGATTGTTTCCTAACCCTAGTAAAGAAATAGTTAATGTTGATTTATCTGAATTTGGAAGTAAAGATGTAAGCGTTAGTGTGTATAGCTTATTGAATGTCTTGATTTATAGCAAAGATATTAATTCGAGCGACTTAGGTATAAGCAAATTGGTTCCTTTAAATATAAGCGGGTATTTAGATGGTATTTATTTTGTGTCTGTTAAAGATGCTCATACTGGATATACCGTAATTAAAAGTTTGGTTGTAGGGAAGTAGCAACTATTTAAAAATAGATAATAAAAGAGGCTGTCTAAAAAGTCTAATTCTGTGTCATATTGAGCCTGTCGAAATGTCCTAACTTACTTATAATTAAAATGGATTTCGACAATCTCAATCTGACAAATTAAATTCAAAGGATTTTTTAGACAGCCTCTTTTTATTTATCATGCCTTTCCAGCGTACATCTCTAATAAACTTACCTTCTTCTTCAGAAACCAAAAAATCAATCTTTTCTTTTTTTGCCTTAAAAAATCCAGCCATATAATCTTTGAATAAAGAAAAACGTCGTTTTTTATAAGCCAGTTTCAATGCGGAAATAAAAGTGATAATAAAACCATAGCGCATTTTATACATGGCTTCTCCCTGTAAATATTTTGAGGCTTTATTGTAACTGATTCCCGTAGGTTTTAGATGTTTAACATGCAGGGTTTCATCCGTTAAAATCTCCCAACCGTGATATTTGGCGAGTAACTCATCAACCGTATCCCAACCCATAGAGGGTTTTAACTTTCCTATTTGCATGAAACATGCTTTTCTATAAGCTTTTAAAGCACCACGAATATGGTCTTTTCGGGTGAGGTTTTCTAAAACCCACTCGCTATTTTTTTCAATATAACAAAAACCAGAGGCCATGCCTAATTTTTCATTGGCATTGAAATGCAGGGATAGTTTTTCTAAATAATCCTTCGGAAAAATCAAATCGGCGTCAAACTTACAAATCACATCATAATGGTCGTCTAAAGTTTCATAGCCTTTATAAAACGCATTTATTATTTTCGAACCTGGTAAGTGTTCATTAGATGATTTGGAGTTTATAAGAGACATAAAACCGTATTTTTCAGTATATGCTTCAACAATATCTTGAGTGCTATCAGTTGAATTATCATTAACGATCACAACACGTTTCGGTAAAAGGGATTGATTTGCCAAAGCATCTAAAGTAAGCCCAATAGCCGATGCTTCGTTATGTGCAGGGATAATGATGTAGAAGTTCAAAGTTTTAAAGTTTAAAACGTAAAGTTATACTCTTTCTGCATAAACAATGTAATATCTAGGCGTAAACCATCTTAAAATTGGACGGATACCAAGCTTTTTTGTTGGGTTTGTCCATTTTTGCCTATCAATAATTTTCCATCCCGCTTTTTCTAATAACCAATCAAACTGCCAATCTTCAAACTCATGATAATGTCTGTCTAACATATCCGTTTTACTTCTATACGCTGAAGAAAACCATAGTTTAAGAGGGACGCTAGCTACTAATTTGTCTGCTTTTATGGATTTAATAACAGTAAAAGGAGAAAGTAAGTGTTCGAAAATCTCAAAAGCTGTAACAACGTCTACCTTAGAATTTTCAATAAATGAAGAGTCTAAATCTAAATCTTCACCTTTTGTATTTTCAACTTTATAACCATGCTCTTGCATAATTTTAGTAAATGGATTTATAACACCCAAATCTAAAATAGTTTCAGAACTAGAAATATGCTTTTTTAAAAATTGAATAGTATGCTTAAAGCGTTTATTGGGGAACGTTTTCTCGTACATTAAATTATTTTATTTTTTCAATTTCCACCTTTCGTCTTCGTTCAAGAGAAATTTCAAAGGAAATCTCAAATAATCATTAGATAGTTTAGTGCTTGTAAACAATGGCATTAATATTCATACCTGCACCAACGCTGGCAAAAATGATAATATCACCTTTATTTATTTCTTGATTTTCTAGCGAACCATTTAAAATAGTATCATATAAAGTAGGAATAGTGGCGACACTGGAATTTCCTAATGTCCCTATAGTCATTGGCATAATGCCTTCTGGCATTTCCATATCATATAATTCATAAAAACGCTTTACTATAGCTTCATCCATCTTTTCATTAGCTTGGTGGATGAGTATTTTTTTTACTTCACTTATATTAATGCCACTTTTATCAAGGCATGATTTCATGGCAAGAGGGACATTGGTTAATGCAAATTCGTAAATTTTTCTACCATACATTTTTATGTATCGGCGTTTGTCATTTATTTCGGGATTGTTAGTTTCTCCAAAATATATAAAGTGTGCTTCGTCTAGCGTGTAAGTTGCAGAATCGTGAGTTATAATACCACCTTCATCAGTTGTGGTTTCCAAAACCACTGCTCCAGCTCCATCACTATAAATCATGGAATCTCTATCGTACGGGTCAATAACACGAGACAATGTTTCAGCGCCAATAACTAAGCATTTTTTTGCAATACCTGCTTTTATAAATGCATGGGCCTGTATAACACCTTCAATCCATCCTGGACAACCAAAAAGAACGTCATAACCCACGCATTTTGGGTTTTTAATACGTAAAAGATGTTTTACTCTTGATGCCATACTCGGTACGGTATCACTTTGAATACTATCATGTCTAACATCACCGTAATTATGAGCAACGATAATGTAGTCTAAATCTTCACGGTCAATCTTTGCGTTTTCAATAGCTTTTTCAGCAGCGAAAGAGGCTAAGTCTGAAGTGTTTAAATGCTTTTTAGCATAGCGCCTTTCATTAATACCCGTTATGGCTTTAAATTTTTTGACAATGACTTTATTGGGTGCGTTTATAGCAGAACCATCACTATTTAAAAATTCATGATTATAAAAGTCCTCGTTTTTCTCTATATCGGTTGGAATATAGCTTCCGGTACCAGTTATTTTAATATTCATAAAACAGAAAAATTAACTTTAATTTACTTAGTTACTTGCAAGGTAAATACTTTTAATTAATTGCGGATTAATTTTAGTCTAAATTTACGACGTTCAAAGTGCTATTTAAGCTTCAGCATAGGCTTCAATAGGGATGCAAGAACAAATTAAATTTCTGTCGCCATAGGCATCATCAACACGTCTAACGCTTGGCCAGAACTTATTATCTCTTACATAGTTTAATGGAAATGCGGCTTCTTCACGGGTGTATGGAAAATACCATTCATCTGCAGTAATCATATTCAAGGTGTGCGGTGCGTTCTTTAAAACATTGTTGTTATCATCTTTTGTTGCCTTGTCAATTTCTTTTTTGATGGAAATCATAGCATCACAAAAACGGTCAATTTCAGCTTTACTTTCACTTTCTGTAGGTTCAATCATTAACGTTCCAGCAACTGGAAACGATACGGTTGGTGCATGAAAACCATAGTCCATCAATCGTTTTGCAATATCGGTCACCTCAATACCATTTGCTTTAAATGGTCTGCAATCTACAATCATTTCATGGGCTGCTCTCCCCCGTTCACCAGAGTACAACGTATCAAAACTTCCTTGTAAGCGTTGTTTTATATAGTTCGCATTTAAAATGGCAATTTTGGTAGACTCTGTTAAGCCTTCAGCGCCTAACATTTTTATATAGCCGTAAGATATTAAACAGGCTAAAGCCGAACCAAAAGGCGCGCCAGAAATAGCTGTAATAGCGTCTTTTCCACCAGTTTTAATTATTGGATTTCCTGGTAAAAACGGTACAAGCTGTTTTGCTACACAAATAGGGCCAACGCCTGGACCTCCACCACCGTGCGGAATAGCAAAGGTTTTGTGTAAGTTGAGGTGGCATACATCTGCGCCAATATTTCCAGGATTGGTTAATCCAACTTGAGCGTTCATGTTGGCACCATCCATATAAACTTGTCCACCATTATCATGAATGATTTTAGTGATTTGTTTAATAGCCGATTCGTAAACACCATGAGTGGATGGATATGTAACCATTAATGTAGAAAGGTTGTCTTTATGTAGCTCTGCTTTTTCACGTAAGTCATCTACATCAATATTTCCTTCGGCTGTTGATTTTGTTACCACCACTTTCATGCCTGCCATAACCGCACTAGCTGGATTGGTACCATGGGCAGAAGATGGAATTAAGCAGATATTTCTATGATGGTCATTACGAGATTCGTGATAAGCTTTAATAACCATCAATCCTGCAAACTCGCCTTGAGCACCAGAATTAGGTTGTAATGATGTGGCTGCAAATCCAGTAATTTCTGTTAACTGGTCTTCTAATCCTTTTAAAACGGTGAAGTAACCTTTAGCTTGTTTTAAAGGTGCAAAAGGGTGGATATTACCCCATTTAAACCAACTTAGAGGTAACATTTCTGCAGCAGCATTTAACTTCATGGTGCAAGATCCTAAAGAAATCATAGAATGGTTTAATGCTAAATCTTTACGCTCTAAAGATTTTATATAACGCATTAATTCGGTTTCAGAATGATAAGTGTTAAATACAGGTTCTTTTAAGAATTCTGACTGTCGTTGTACCGTTTTGGAAATATTATTTGCTTTTTCAATAGATGAAATAGTAATCGTTTCTTTTTTAGCAGCTTCGGCAAAAACAGAAATCAAATAATTAATATCTCGAATAGCTGTGGTTTCGTTAATTGAAATTATAACCGTTTTAGAATCAGGATAAAGTAAATTTACTTTCTTTTCAGTCGCTATTTTCTTGATTTTTTTAGCCTTTGTTTTTATTTGAATTGTATCAAAATAAGAGGTGTTTATTTGTTTGTAGCCTAATTTTTCTAAAGCATGAGCTAAGGTCGATGTTTTATTATGAACTTTGTTGGCTATAAATTTTAGTCCTTGAGGGCCATGATAAACCCCATACATGCTAGCCATAACGGCTAAAAGTACTTGGGCGGTACAAATGTTAGAAGTAGCTTTGTCGCGCTTTATGTGTTGCTCACGGGTTTGTAATGCCATACGTAGTGCGCGGTTGCCATTAGCATCTTTTGTTACCCCGATAATACGCCCTGGTAAATCACGTTTATAAGCTTCTTTTGTAGCAAAAAAGGCAGCATGTGGGCCACCGTAGCCCATAGGGATTCCAAATCGTTGGGTTGTTCCAACTACCACATCAGCTCCAAATTTGCCTGGAGCTTCTAATTTTACTAAGCTTAAAATATCAGCAGCTACGGCTACTTTAATCCGAGCAGCATTCGCCTGGCCAATAAATGATTTTATATCAGTGATTTGACCATCTTTTCCCGGATATTGTAAAACAGCACCGAAAAATTCTGAAGAAAATTCAAAAGTGTCTTCATTTCCAATTACCAATTCAATGCCAATAGGGTTTGCTCTTGTTTGAAGTAAGGATAGCGTTTGTGGTAATATATTTTCAGAAACAAAAAACTTATTGATTCCTGCTTTTTTCTGATCACGTTCGCGAACAGCAAATAATAAACTCATAGCTTCTGCAGCAGCAGTGCTTTCATCTAGTAGGGAAGCATTAGCAATTTCCATTCCAGTAAGGTCTATAACCATGGTTTGGAAGTTTAAAAGCGCTTCTAATCTACCTTGTGCAATTTCAGCTTGATATGGCGTGTAGGCGGTGTACCAACCTGGGTTTTCTAAAATGTTACGTTGAATAACTGCGGGTAAAATAGTTGGGTGGTAGCCTAAGCCTATGTATGTTTTGTAAGCTTTGTTTTTTTTGGACAATTCATGAATATGAAGTAAATATTCATGTTCTGTCATGGGGTCTTCTAAATTTAAACCATTTTTTAAACGAATATCATCTGGGATAGTTTCGTAAATCAGTTGATCTAAAGAATCAACACCAATGGTTTTTAACATGAGGTTTTGGTCGTCTTCTCTAGGACCTATATGGCGCAATGCAAAAGCGTTTGTATTCATTACAATAAAATTGTTTAAATAATTCGCAAAAATACACAATATTTGATGCGTTTTATTGTGTGAAATGGAAAGTTTTTAACTATTCCAATACGTTATGAACACTAATACATTTGGTATGGTTATTTTAGCTTTATGAAGTTTATAAAACAGCTTTTTAATTTTTATATAAACAGTAGTATTCACGTTGCTTTGGCGGTGTATTCGTTAACATGGATTACCTTATTGGAATTAGGTTTAGAGTATAATGAATCCGTTGTGTATTTTGTGTTTTACGCATCTATAACTGGCTATAATTTTGTGAAGTATTTTGGAATTGCAAAATTCCATCATAAGCAGTTGGCCAATTGGCTGAGATTGATACAGATTTTGTCATTTATTTGCTTTATCCTCATGTGTTTTTATGCATACCAATTACATTTAAAAACACTTGTTTTTATTGTTGGTTTTGCGGCTTTAACTTTTTTATATGCCATTCCTTTTTCATCAAAACAAGTTTATACTTTACGAAGTATAGGTGGTTTGAAAATTTATATAATTGCATTGGTATGGTCTGGGGTAACCGTTTTACTTCCCACAGTAAATGAAGATATCAGAATTAACAATGATATTATATTATTAGGTTTTCAACGATTTATTTATGTGTTGGTTTTAATGTTGCCTTTTGAAATTAGGGACTTAAAATTTGATAGTTTGAAATTATTAACAATTCCTCAGCGTATAGGTGTTAAAAACACCAAGAGGGTAGGTGTGTTGTTATTGATACTATTTTTCTTTTTGGAATTTTTTAAAGATGAATTAGATGCTAATCAAATAATTGTTTTAGCAATAATTACTATTATGACACTTTTGGTCCTTTTGAATTCTAAAATTAAACAAGGACATTACTATAGTTCGTTTTGGGTAGAAGGATTACCGATTTTATGGCTGATTTTATTACTTGTGTTCAATTAAGGCTTTGTCGAAATCTTTTTTCATTGCTTCTTTACAGTCTTTATCTAAACACGCTACTTGAGACTCTTTAAGTTTATTAGTCAAGGACGTATTGTTTTTCGTGTATTTTCTACAAGCTCTACAGTAAATTAAATGAATATTGAGTTTTATCATTTCCCAGAGTGAGGCTTCTTTATATTGTGTTTTATCACAAACATGATTTGCTTCATCACAAGGAATTGTCAACTTTATTTTTGTACTCATATTAAAACCAATTTTCTTTCAGGCAATCTGCCATAGCCGTACGTGCTCTATGTATGATTACCCAAAGGTTAGACGCTGTAATATTTAGTTCATTACAAATTGCTTCAGTTTCATGGCCTAGTATCGTTTTCATTTTAAAAACGTCGGCCTGTTTTTTTGGTAATTTCTCTAAACAGTTATGTATAGCTTCTCCTAATTCGGCATTTTGTAATGTGTCTTCGGCAGTTTTATCAAAAGGATCTGCAACACGCTCTTCTAGCCAATCACCTTCGCTTTCAGAATCATTGTAATTTATTCTTACTTCAGCTTTTCCTTTTTTTGAATTTGTTTTTCGGTAGTGGTCTATAATTTTTCGTTTTAAAATAGAAATCAGCCATGTACGTTCGCTAGCTTCTCCTTTAAAGTTTTTCATGGACTTTAAACCTGCCAAAAAAGTGTCTTGAACCAAGTCTTGGGCAATCTCTCTATCACTAACACGCGAAATGGTGTAGTTGAATAAGTAATCTGAATATAAATCGATCCACTTATTGGGATTAATTTGATGGTTGGGCATTATTTAGCAAATGTTTTTGAATTTCAAAAATAAGGTAAAAAAATGGATTTTTTTAATTTTTCAACAACCCAGCACGTCTCAACAACGCCTCAGGTTTAGGTTCTTGTCCTCTAAAACGTTTATAAAGCGTCATTGGGTTATCGGTCCCGCCTTGAGATAGTACGTTATCTTTAAATTTATTTGCAACTTCTTTGTTAAAAATGCCTTTCTCTTTAAAATATTCAAAAGCATCAGCATCTAAAACTTCAGCCCATTTGTAGCTGTAATATCCTGAAGAATAACCGCCTTGGAAAATATGAGAAAACGCTGTACTCATACACGTTTCTTTTGTTTCAGGATAAAGTGTTGTGTTTTTAAAAACTTCAGTCTCATAAACTTTTACAGATTTTATGGTCTCTGGCGACTCGCAACCATGCCAGCTCATATCCAATAATCCAAAACTTAACTGACGCAAGGTTTGCATGCCCTCATGAAACGTTGCCGATTCTTTTATTTTTTCAACTAAATCCATCGGGATTACTTTTCCAGTTTCATAATGCGTGGCAAACAATTCCAAAGCTTCTTTTTCATAACACCAATTTTCTAAAACCTGACTTGGTAGTTCTACAAAATCCCAATACACACTAGTTCCAGATAGGCTAGGGTAGGTGGTATTGGCTAACATACCGTGCAGTGCATGTCCAAATTCATGAAATAAGGTCGTTACTTCGTTAAATGTTAATAACGATGGTTTGCTTTTTGTAGGTTTAGTAAAGTTGCAAATAATAGAAATATGGGGTCTGCTGTTTTCCCCGTTTTTAATATATTGAGGTTTGTATGACGTCATCCATGCGCCATTACGTTTCCCTGCTCTAGGAAAAAAATCAGCATAAAATATAGAAACTAAATTACCATTGGCATCGGTTACTTTGTATGTTAAAACATCTTCGTGATAGGTGTCAATATCGTTAATTTCTTCAAAGTTTAAATCGAATAATTTATTAGCTACAGTAAAAGCGCCATTAATAACATGTTCTAATTTGAAATAAGGTTTTAATAATTCGTCATCCAAACTGAATAACTTTTGCTTTAGTTTTTCGGAGTAATATGCACCATCCCATTTTTCAAGTCTATCAATATCGTCCAGACTTTTAGCAAAGTTTTCAAGGTTTTTAAATTCACGTTCAGCTGCGGGTTTGGCTTTTTCTAACAATTCATTTGAAAACTCTAGAACCTTTTCAGGTGTTTCAGCCATACGTTCTTCTAAAACAAAATGCGCATGGGTTTTATAACCTAAAAGGTTAGCGCGTTCATGTCTGAGTTTTACAATTGTTAATACATGTTCTTGATTGTCTAAAGCATCATTTTTAAAAGCTTTACTTCCTGCGGCTAATGTTATTTTTTTACGTAATTCTCGACTATCAGCATAGGTTACAAATGGAATATAACTGGGGTAATCTAAAGTAAATAACCAACCTTTTTTGTCTTTTGATTCTGCTAATTGTTTTGCAGCTTCTTTAGCGCCATCTGGAAGACCTGATAAATCAGACGCTTTTGTAATAAGCATTTCAAATTTGTTGGTTTCTGCTAAAACGTTTTCACCAAACTTTAGTTTAAGCTGACTTAACTGTTTGTCGATTTCACGAAGTTTAAGCTTTTTGTCTTCAGCTAAATTGGCACCATTTCTTGAAAAACTTTTATATTTTTTATCTAAAAGTGTTTGTTGTTCTGTTGTTAGGTTTAATTTGTTTTTGGAATCGTAAACTGCTTTTACGCGTTTAAACAATGCTTCATTTAATGTAATGTCATTACTGAATTCTGATAATAAAGGAGAAACCTCTTGAGCTATTTTCTGGATAATTTCATTCGTTTCAGCAGAATTCAGATTAAAGAAAATACTTGAAATTCTATCTAATTGTTCGCCAGAGAAATCTAAAGCTTCAATCGTGTTTTCAAAAGAGGGGTTTTCAGGATTCGTTATAATGGTGTCAATCTCTGATTTTGCAATTTTAATAGCCTGTTTGAAAGTTGGAAGATAATCCTTATTTTCAATTTTTGAGAACGGAGCGGTATTATATTTGGTATTAAATGGGGTAATTAAAGATTTCTTTATCATTTTATCAAAGAATATGTTAAAACTCTAATTTGTTATGCATGCATAACAAATATTATATATTTTTGCAGCTAATAATATGAAGAGTGACTAACTCAAGAGCATTATTTGTTAATAGCAGAAAAGCCTCGAATTCATTTCGGGGCTTTTTTCATTATAAATCTTTAGCAGATTCGTTCACTTTTATTTTTAGGCCTTCTTTATAAGCAACTATTTTGTCAAGCACACATTTGTCGCTACAGCCCATAATTTGTGCTGCTAAAATACCTGCATTTTTAGCGCCGTTTAAAGCTACAGTTGCAACCGGAACACCTCCAGGCATTTGCAGAATAGAAAGAATAGAATCCCAACCATCAATAGAATTACTGCTTTTTACAGGAACCCCTATTACAGGAAGTGGAGATAAAGAAGCTATCATTCCTGGCAAATGAGCAGCACCACCAGCACCAGCAACAATAACCGAAAAACCTCTAGTATGAGCGTTTTTACCGTAATCAAATAATTTTTCTGGCGTTCTGTGAGCCGAAACAATATCAACTTCAACTTCTATATCAAACCCTTTTAAGATGTCTATCGCATCTTGCATAACTGGCAGGTCGCTTTTGCTTCCCATAATAACTCCTACTTTACTCATAGATTTTTATTTTCTGTCTGGTCGAGCGCAGTCGAGACCTAAATTCAAAAACTTAAAATATTAAAGCCCCCTCGACTGCGCTCGTGGAGACATTATTCACTTATCACTTTAATAGTGTTTTTTACTTGTTCTGCAACCTTTCTAGCTTCATTCAAATCTTCATTAACAATAGTTACATGTCCCATTTTTCTGAACGGTCTGGTTTGTTTTTTACCGTAAATATGTGGTGTCACACCATCCATCTTCATTATGGCTTCAATATTTTCATAAATAACATTACCGGTAAACCCTTCGGCTCCAACTAAATTAACCATAACACCCCCAACTTTGCTATCCGTTCTTCCTAAAGGTAAATCTAAAATAGCTCTAATATGTTGTTCAAATTGAGAGGTATAACTGGCTTCGATGGTTTGGTGACCAGAATTATGAGGTCTCGGCGCCACTTCGTTTATTAAAATTTCATCGTCTTGGGTCTGAAACATTTCAACAGCCAATAACCCTACATGGTTAAAAGCTTTTGATGTTCTTAACGCTATTTCTTTTGCTTTTTCAGCAATATCATCATCAATTCTTGCCGGGCAGATAACATATTCTACCTGATTGGCTTCAGGATGGAATTCCATTTCTACAACAGGATAGGTTTTGGTTTCACCTGATGGACTTCTAGCAACAATAACCGCTAATTCATTTTTAAAAGGGACTAAGTTTTCTGCTATACATTCCACATTTGGTAAACCTTTTAAGTCTTCAACTGATTTTACCACTTTTACCCCTGTGCCATCATACCCGAACTGTGCACATTTCCAAACAAAAGGTAATGATAATCCACCATGGTTTATGGCGTCTTCAATTTCAGAGGTATAAGCAAAACGCGAAAAAGGGGCTGTTGGTAAATCTTTATCAATATAAAACAGTTTTTGTTTCGCTTTATTTTGAATTGCACGTAACGTTTTAGATGCAGGATATACTTTTACGCCTTCTTTTTCAAGAGCTTCCAGGGCATCAACATTTACATTTTCAATTTCAATAGTAAGCACATCTACTTGTTTTCCGAAATTGTAAACGGCATCATAATCCATTAAATCACCCAAATGAAATTCATCACTAGCAATTTTGCAAGGCGCATCATTACTGGCTTCTAAGACACAAGTGTAAATGTCAAATTTCCTGGTGTTATAAAGCAACATTTTACCCAGTTGACCGCCACCAAGAATGCCGAGTTTAAATTTTGAAGAAAAATAATTCATTTAATTTTTTATCTGAAATAGGATATTGATACGCAAAAATACACTTAAATCTTAAATTACTCCCGAATTCACAAATCAAAAAATCCTCGCGATAGCTATCGGGACGTTAATCTATTGATTATCTTTGCGTCTTTAAAAATTATTACTAGTGATAAAGCTACACGACAAATATTTTAAACCTTTTATTTCTGCAAAACAGATTGATGACGTTATGCAACGTTTAGCTATCGAGATTGCTGAAGATGTAGGAGATGAAATTCCCGTTTTTGTTGGTATTTTAAACGGGTCATTCATGGTGGTTAGTGATTTTGTGAAAAAATACCCAAATCCGTGCGAGGTCACATTTATAAAATTAGCATCTTATGAAGGTGTTAAATCTACCGAAGATATCCAAAGGCTAATTGGTTTAACCCAAGATTTAACAGACCGTACAGTAATAATTTTAGAAGATATTATTGACACGGGAAACACGTTGCATGAGGTTTATAGGATTTTCAAGAATGAAAACGTAAAATCGTTAAAAATAGCAACTCTATTTTACAAGCCAGAAGCCTATAAAAAAGATTTTAAATTACATTATGTTGGTATTGAAATCCCTAATAAATTTATAGTAGGCTACGGCTTAGACTATGATGGGTTAGGAAGGAATTTACCAGA
This sequence comes from Algibacter agarivorans, assembly GCF_039543245.1. Taxonomy (NCBI): domain Bacteria; kingdom Pseudomonadati; phylum Bacteroidota; class Flavobacteriia; order Flavobacteriales; family Flavobacteriaceae; genus Algibacter; species Algibacter agarivorans. The sequence continues at coordinate 76,075 of NZ_BAABJJ010000034.1, read as the reverse complement.
AGTCTATCAAATAAAAGAAACACAACACATGACAAACTTAGTATTATTTGGCCCTCCGGGAGCAGGGAAAGGAACGCAAGCAGAATTTTTAAAAGAGAAATATAATTTAGTGCATATTTCTACTGGCGATGTTTTTAGATATAACATGAAGAACGACACCGCTTTAGGCATGTTGGCTAAATCTTATATAGAAAAAGGAGGTTTAGTTCCAGACCAAGTAACTATTGATATGTTGAACGCTGAAGTAGAAAAAAATGCGGATGCTAAAGGGTTTATTTTTGATGGTTTTCCACGTACCAATGCGCAAGCCGAAGCTTTAGATAAGTTAATGGATAGTAAAGATTCTCAAATTAACGCTATGATTGCTTTGGAAGTTGACGATGAGGTTCTAGTAAAACGTCTATTAGAAAGAGGGAAAACCAGTGGAAGAAAAGACGATGCTGATGAAACTGTAATTAGAAACAGAATTAAAGTATATTACGACGAAACAGCCATATTAAAAGACTATTATGCCGCACAAAATAAATATTTTGGAGTAGATGGCGTTGGTAGTATTGAAGATATTACTGTTAGATTGAGTGCTGTAATTGATAATCTGTAAATTGAAAACTATGGTTTTGGAATTGAAGCTATAGTTTAGAACACCAATTCTAGAATGTTTTCGCTTCCGCGGAAAAAATCAAAGGTAAGAGTTAGAAAACTTTTAACTTTTAACTTTTAACTCATAACTTTTAACTTGAATTATGACTGAAGGGAACTTCGTAGATTACGTAAAAATGTATGTTAGCTCTGGAAGTGGAGGTAAAGGCTCTGTGCATTTACATAGGGAAAAATACATTACTAAAGGAGGCCCAGACGGCGGAGATGGTGGTCGAGGTGGTCATGTTATTTTACGTGGAAATTCAAACCTTTGGACACTACTTCATTTAAAGTATAAAAAACATATTAGAGCCGGTCACGGTGGTAGCGGGAGTAAAAGTAGAAGTTTTGGTGCCGATGGCGAAGATATATATGTAGATGTACCATTAGGAACCGTTGTAAGAGATACTGAAACTAACGATATTATATTAGAAATCACCGAGCATGGCGAAGAGCAAATTATAGCCCAAGGCGGAAAAGGTGGACTAGGAAACTGGCATTTTAGGTCGTCAACCAATCAAACACCACGTTATGCGCAACCCGGGATTCCTTTAGAGGAAAAACATATAACACTCGAGTTAAAAGTGCTTGCCGATGTTGGTTTAGTTGGTTTTCCAAACGCCGGAAAATCCACATTGTTATCTGTGGTTACCTCGGCAAAGCCAAAGATTGCCGATTACGAATTCACAACGCTTAAACCTAATTTGGGCATAGTAGAGTATCGCGATTTTCAAACCTTTGTTATGGCAGACATTCCTGGAATAATTGAAGGTGCTGCAGAAGGAAAAGGATTGGGACATTACTTTTTACGCCATATAGAACGTAACTCTATTTTGTTGTTTTTAATACCGGCAGATGCTGAAGATATTAGAAAGCAATATGATATTCTTTTAGATGAGTTGCGCAGATACAACCCAGAAATGCTAGATAAAGAACGCATCATAGCCATTTCAAAATCTGATATGCTAGATGATGAGTTAAAGGCAGAAATGAAAACGGAGTTGGATAACGAACTTCCTATACCATACCTGTTTATTTCGTCTGTGGCACAACAAGGCATTACCGAACTTAAAGATGTTTTATGGAAGATGCTGAATGATTAGTGTTTGGGCGTTCCCAAAAAGGGTCGGGCTTTACACTGTATCTTTTGCTTTTTGTCATTCCTACGAAGGCAGGAATCCACTTGTAAATATTTAGTTTCTCCAAAAGTTTCTTGCTTGTTTGTTAAAGAAGCAAAAGGATGCCGTTTCAATCCCTAACGCACTTATTTGCTAGCGTATCTTATAAATCGAAAGCTAATTGTTTTTGGAGAGGTTCGTTTAATGTTCTTCACGGATATGAAATCGTTTTAATGTTTTATATCCGACGTTAAACGAAGATAGCAGATTTTTTTTACAAAGTCAAGGGTTTTCGTGTCGTTATTTTGTAACAGATTAAAATAAACATTGGAATAATTTTTGATTAAATTAGTTGAACCAATTCTGATGAAAATCAGACATCTCATTTAACTTAAATTTTATGCCATGCGATTTCTAAAAACGACCATTTTAACTCTACTTATTATATCATGCGCACCAATTCGTGTTAATTATGACTTCGATAAACAAACTGATTTTCAACAATACAAAACCTACAACTATTATACGGATATGGAAACGGGTTTAAGTGAATTAGATACAAAAAGGCTATTAGATGCCTTGGATGCAAAAATGACAACAAAGGGATTTAGTTTATCTGACACTCCAGATTTTTTTATTGATATTAAGAGCATCGAATATCAAGACCCACAAAGGCAAACGGTTGGTGTTGGAGTTGGTGGTAGCGGACGAAATGTTGGCGGCGGCATTTCCATAGGCCTACCAATTGGTCAGGCTCATGTTAATCGTCAAATTACTATAGATTTTGTAGATGAAAACAAAAAGCAACTCTTTTGGCGAGCTGTTAGCGAGTCTAGTTTTAATCCAAAATCTGCACCAGAAAAGCGCAAGGCACGTTTAAATGCTATTGTAGAGAAAGCATTAACGCAATATCCTCCTAAAAAGTAATGGTATAAGTACGGTTTGTCATTCCTGCGAAGGCAGGAATCCACTTTAGTTTTTTACCAACTTTTTACTGGCAATTAAAGTATTATTAGAATAGAAATTCGTCATGTAAATACCTTGACTTAAATAACTAATGTCAACTTCTTGGTTTTCGTAATTAGAAATAACCAGTGTTTTTACTTGCTTACCATCCATACTAACAATCTCAACTTTCAAATTAGCAGTCGTATTACTTTCAAACTTTAAATTTAAAATGCTGTTAGCTGGGTTTGGGTATAAGGAAATATCAAAATTGTTTACTTCATTTTTAATGGTTTCAATGCCTAGAGTTGTATAATTTATAGTCCAAGTTACACTGTACACGTGAAAACTTTCATGATTGTCAACTTTAAGTAAACCTGTGGCATCATGTACAACCGATGTTAAGGTATTGGCACCTTCAACCAAATCGGTTTCTAAAATGAGTATATCATCAACATCATTTGCAAAGTTAGACCCGTTAAGTGTCCATTCACTTTTTAAAGAATTTGTGGTAGGATTTATTAAACTCAGTTGAAAATCTAAAGGGAAAGTTGGGGCATTAACCGTGTTGTTATTTGGTGTGAAAGACTCTATTGGTGAAATTAATTCATGTATTTTTTCAATAATGCCTTCCTTGCAAACAGAACAAAAGGGATTATTCAAAACTTCCATTTTACAATTTGTAGCCGGCTTATACCAATCCGCACAATTTCCCGAAGAACAGTTGTGTTGATAAACATCAACATTATTTGTTCCTATCCAATTGCTCCATTTTGGATTGCCAATATTGTCAACATGCGTCATGTTAGTGGCTTCGGCTGCTAATACATCTCCTGGATAATATTCGTCTTTCAAGTCAAATAAAGAATGTCCCAACTCATGTATTGCTAGTTCAATAGCACTTGCACCAGTTGAAGCCATTGGGAAAGTTCCTCCGCTACCACCATAATAAGGGGAGTTTACTAGTATTAATGCTTGGTCGTAAGTGGGAAAATTATCTGCCAAAACGCTATATATTTTGGATTCAGTATTATTGGCATAATTACCATCTACCTCATAAAAAAGCAGAAAATGACTTCCATAGGAATCAAAGGTCGCATTAAAATAAGTATCTACATCTGTTGTTGGCACTGGCCAATTTGTTTCATGATAAGCACTCCCTGTACCCGGATGGTCTGCTCCACTTTCATTCGATGGCACTTTTATCGCATATACATTAAAATAATCGGCATATTCTAAAAATGGCGATTGGCTAAACATAGCATTTGTAAAGTTAGTGGCATCTGTGATAAATTTAGGTAATTCGCCCACTTGATAGCCATCACCTAAAATAACTAGGTTAATTCTTTTATCATCAGCTCCAGAATATTTAATGTTTTCTACATCAAATGTTTGTGAAAAAACACTTAAGCCAATACATAAGAATACTATAAAAAGTAACCTGTTTTTCATTTAATGAATTTGGGTTTTTACTAAGGGTTTTCCTTGGTTTTCAAAAGTACTAAAATCAATAATGCTGATGTGTTTTGTGTTAGGTTTTAATTGCAGCCTTATTGTAAACTGCGTACTATCCAAATCAATTTCTTTTCTTTGGAAGGATTTTGACTCGTCAAGAAACTCTATGTTTTTAATGAGTGGATTTTTTACAATGTTGCGTTGTAATATATTTGATTTTTTATCAAGTTGAAGACATACCAAATCACCTTGAACACCTTCTTCATTCGGTTTTGTGTTTTTTAATTTACCATCGGCAATTACTTTGTTAATAAACTGAATCCTTTTATTGCCATTCGAAGTCTTTTTGATGTTATAATTTAGGAAGATGATTTTTGGTTCATTTTCAATAGAAGATTGAGGTGACACCATGCTTTTCTTAATTCCACAGGCACTAAAAAAGCATAGAATAGTTAATACTAGTATAGTTGTAATTAGGTTTGTATGTTTTATAGTTTTATTCAAAACATTAAAAATTAGTAAAAGTGGGGGCTTTTAATTTTTGTAAAGTTAAGAATTATGTTAATAAAAAGAGGGTGTTTGAAAAGTATTAAAAGTTTTCAAACGCCCTCTTTTTTAAAAATATACTAGTTAAGTAAATCTACATATATGTCCTTATATCCATAAAGAATTAAAATATTCAAGACAAGTAAAACTAAAGCTCCAGCAATATTCCCAGGATCTAACGTCGCATGAAATAATACAGCGTTTACAGAAATACTCATTAAAATCAAAGCGAATAAAGCTCCAAATTTATTGAATATTAAAGCTAAACCTGCTGCAATTTCAACAATTGCAACTAGAGTTAATGTTTTAGAATTAACCAATGCTCCAAAGTAAGCACCTGCATCTGCAGACATGTCACCCATTGGAATAAAATTAAGGAATTTGTTTAATCCAAAGACTAAAATAAACAGTCCAAGAAGTATTCTTAAGAACCATAAAAACTTTTGAATTCATAATGCTATATGTATTAGTTAGTGAATTGAAAGATAGTTAATTATAAATAAATCTATCTGGAGCTTTGTCGAAAGTGGGTTGTAGAACTAACAGAATAGTTTAGCTTGTCAGGTTTCTAAGATATAAATGTTCGGAAGTTAAAGATTTATGATAAGCTGTTCCCCTCCGCGGAGGGGCTAGGGGTGGGTTTTATATTTTTGACCTCTTTAGCTGACTAGTTATATTAATTTACCCACCCCTAACCCCTCCAAGGAGGGGAATTAAAATGCGGTTTGGTTTTAAATAAAAAAAATCACTAGCTGTTTCATATGCTATGTCCATTTTTTTTTGTCAATATTTTGTATTCCGAACATTTATGTTTCAAAAACCTGACAGGTTTTGTGAAAATTATTTTATTGTAATTCTAGTACCCTCACTATGACTGCTAAATTCTGGAGCGTACATGCTTTGAATAGTAGTTATGCCATTACTCATATTGCCGGCATTATTCACGCGTAAATCATATTCAAATACATAAATGCCTTTAGGTAAGTAATCAAAAAAGAAATTAGTGCTAGCATCTTTAGTGCTTTCGTAATACCCCAAACCATCTTGCCACTTGTATTTCGAAATTACATTTACAGGTTCTAACCCAGATGCGCGCATATCTTTCATGTGAATAAACTCCATGTTTCTATCGCTTCGTAATTCAATACGAACACGAACCAAGTCACCTACTTTTAAATGTGTTTCAGAAGTTATTTCCGAAATTTCTTCACCAGTATCTGTATTTGTTTTAAGGAATAGTTTTTTCTTCAATTTAAGCGGTGTTTCTGCTGAGGTAATTTTATCTAAATCCTCAAAATACTGCCAATACAAACTTCCCCAGGTTATACCGTTTCCTTTTTTAGTGATTTTTACTTTACCCATATCTGGATTAATTTCAGATGAAGGCCAAGATGTTTTAAAATAACCTGTTCCAGCTTCAACTTGTACATCTTCTAATTTTGAAGGCTCAATTTGTTGTCCACCCAAAACCACATCAACCATATCGGTTATAGGTAGCCAATCACTGCCTTGAAGCAATAAAGCGTAAACGGCTTCGGTAGTAGCTTTAGTAGTTTTCCAACTATTGGTTTGTTTGTTTTTAAGTAACCATATTTTTAAATTATCGATGGTTTCCGTCTCGTTCTGCTGCATGTCAGAATCTTTTCCAATCTCAGAGAATGCTTCTATCATTAACGCTTGGGTTTCAATTGGTGCCTGATACCAATACCATGAGTTGGTATTTGATTTCCAATACATACCCAATTCTTCTGAAGTAATGCTTGTTTCTTTTAAAGATTTTAAGATTGAAGAAGCGGTTTTGGTAGCATCATTTCTATGAGACACTAAAGCCATTAATCCTTTTGAATATAACGAGCGACTTAACCAATACTTTTGGATTTGCGTTTGATAATATGCTATAATAGTTTCAACTTCTTTCGACTTTTTAATGTCTGGATAGAAGCTTCGCATATATAAATAATGCAATTGTGTGTGGCTTAAATGGTCTTTATTCAAATCTATTTTAGCATCATATTTTCTGATGTCTTTGTATTCTTTTACAAATTGTGCATCTAAATAATTAATAGCCTTTTGAATCATTTGAGATGATTCGACAGCATTCGACGAGACAACAAGTTGTTTTAAGTGACCAAAACCAGTTATAATATGTTGTGTAATATATCTGTTTTCTCTTCCGCCATTAAACCATGCCCATTCGCCAGAATGCATTTGATTTGCTTTTAGCTTGTTTATTGCGGATTGCAATTCATTATTCATTTTATTTAAATCGAATAATAAGGCGATGCGTTTTTTCTGTTCTGTTTCACTTTGTGCATCACGTAGCCAAGGTGTTTCCTGAATTAAGATAGACTTTAAATCTTCATTTTTTTCCAAGTTTGAAAGTAGTGCATCAGTATTTCTCCATTGATTGAATACGTCTTGAATTCTAGGGTTTGAGTTGGCAATATGAGTAGCTAAAGCATTGGCATAATATCTACTGAACGTTTGCTCATTGCACTCATATGGGAATTCCATTAAATAGGGCAGTGCTTGGACCGCATACCACGCCGGATTGGACGTCATTTCCAAAGTCAGTTTATGATTTTTAAGCGTTGTTGAGGTATTGGTTTTCAACTTGTCTAAAGTGAACGTTTTGGTTTGATTGCTACGAATCCACATCGGTAGGGTTTCAGTAACCAACATGCGGTTTGATAAAACGGGTAATGCATTTTGTTCGCCATCGCTGAAATCTCCAGCCTTAGCGATGACTTTATATTGCAGGGCTTGTACATCATCAGGAATCGATAAATGCCAGGATACCTGAGTGTTGCCAGAGGGCGGGACAGAAAAGAAAGCCCCCTCTAACTCCCCCGAAGGGGGGGAAGTAGCTTGTTTACGGATAAGTCTTGAGGTAATATCTTTTCCTGAAATAGCGTCGGTTAATATTAATTTGGCTTGTCCCGAAAGTTCTTTTTCTGTTAGGTTTGCGATTTTTGTGCTAATAGTAATGGTATCGCCTTCGCGTAGAAATCTAGGTGCGTTGGGGATGACCATCAGTTCTTTTTGAGTAACGGTTGTTAAGGTTTTAGTGGCACTTTCTAAAGTTTTGGTATGTGCTAATAATTGTAGTTTCCATTGGGTTAATGCTTCTGGTGTTGTAAAGCTAAAGCTTATATTGCCTTCTGAATCTGTTTGTAGTTTTGGAAAGAAAAAAGCCGTTTCCTGAAGGTTTTTACGAATTTTGATATTGTTGAAGTTTGGTTTTTCTTCTTTCAAATGTCCTTCGGCATTTAATTGCTCAATTGATGCACCTACTAAGCCTTTCTTCTTTTGTTCTCCATTACCAACAACTACAACTTCATCTAAATCAGCTTCAGGGTTAAGCATTACGGATTCTTCAACTTCCATTTCATTTTCAATAATTTGCACACCTGCAACTCTTCCTCTTGAAGATTTCGTTAAATACCTATTCCCATATCCAAAACTAAACCCAAACCAATTTAACTGGTCATAATATTGTTGGGGATAATTTATGCGTGACCTATCATTATAAACCCTGAAATTGCGTGTTCCAAAGCTTTTGTTTGCTCTGCTATTGTTATTTGAATAGTAAATGGCTTTTTGTAAAGGGTTAAACTTCCATGTATGTGGTTTAAATTGGTCTAAAGACGCATCGTACATACTTGCTAGTAATTCGGCACTAACTTTTTCGCCGTAAGGCCCTTTAATTTTAAATTGCCAAGTTTCATCCGTTCCTGGTTGTAATTTATCTCTAAAGGTTACCGTTTCAATTTCTAAATTGGTTTTAGGATAAGGCACATTAATTACTTGCGATCCTGCTTGAAAACTATTAAACGCAGCAAAAGTATAATGCACTACAAATCCACCTAAATCGCCTTTTGTGACAGGAATACTAATCGTTTTCTTGTTTGCATTTAGTTTGATGATTTCTGTCTTTATGATGTCTTTATCTTTTTCTACAGATACAGTAACGGATACGTTTACAGCTGCGGACCCTATAGTTACATAAGCTGTATCGCCAATAGCGTACGACGATTTATTGGTTGCGATATTAAATAATTGTTTGTCGGCTATCGTTTTGTCATCATTACTAAAAAGTGTCGTTTTAATTTCGTCTTTTACCAATTGACCGAATTTGTCTTTACTTTCTAAAGCAATGAGGTATTTGCCAGATTGCCACTTTTTGATTTTTCCAAGATTAAGTTTGGTTGCATTTCCAGTATTAAATGATGCTATAAAAGCAAGTTTCCCTTTTTTCCAATTATTGGAATTTTGTTCATTTTTATACGCCTCATGGGGAAAAAGCTTTTTAAAATCTTCCTCAGAAAAATCTTGATAATCGGGTGCGAACCAAGGACGCTGTCTAAACACTGTATTTGGTGCTTGTAATTTGTAAATTTTAATAGTGCCTTTTGCAGGAACAAATTCGCCGTTTAAGTTTTTAGTATCAATAGTAATGGCGTGGTCTTTTTTCGTTTTATCTAAAATAGCATCCATACTCATATTCGCTATTAACGCATGGTAACCAACACTTAAAGCGGTAGTTGTACTTCTGGTTTCGCCATTTAAATCGGTAACATCAGCTGTTATTTCATAATTGAAAATGGGTAAACTTGTTTTATCTACGCTAGTGTCGGGAATGGCTTTAAAAGTGATTTCAAATTCGCCTTTATCATTGGTAAAGCTTTCTCCATGAGTAATTTCTTGAGGTTCGCTGTTTGCCCAAGGTCTATACCAAAAATACCATCTAGGATATTCGACTTTTCGGTGCACACGATACACGACTTTGGCATCCGTAATATTACTGCCTGCATAAGCTAAGGCCTTTCCTTTAATAGTAACAGAATCGTTGACTTTAAAAGTTTCTGTAACAGGTGTGAATTTTGTTTCGAATTTTGGACGTTTGTATTCTTCAACAGAGAAATAATGATTTTCTCTTAAGGAACCTCTAGTTGTATAAACTTCAATATAATATTCTCCGTTTAAACCGCCGTTAGGTAAAATAAACTCACCTGAAACAGCCCCAAATTCATTAGATTGAAAATCTAGTTCAGAAACTTTTTCTCTGTTCGCGTTATGTAATGTTGCAAAAACAGTTTCATTTGAAAAAGGCTCAGATTTGTCTTTATCTTTCTGAACAATTATGGATTTAAAATAAACGGTTTGGCCAGGTCTGTAAATGCTTCTATCTGTAAATAAAAAGGATTTATAGCTTACTTTTTCTTGTTGCTCTTTGTATTGTTGATTGATGTAAAAATCTTCAAAATAAGCGACATCATTAGCATGTGTTACTTTCAGATTTAAATTTCTGTACCAACTATTATCCTTTTTAATTTTTACTTCGCCTAAATTATTGGTGGTATAGTTTTCTGTAGTTGGATTATTGTTATTCCTTTTGTAATACGATAATTCAACTTTAGCATTTGTAATTGGCGCACCATTATTTCTATCAATAATTTGAAATATTTTATACTGAGGTGTTTCAGTTTCCACCAAAGCTATATCGGTAACTTGAATGCTTGAAAAAGCAAAAACGTTACTGTCATTTTCTAAAGTACCTACAATTAAATACCTGCCATTGTGTAGTTCAGGGATTAAAATTTCAGAACTATGGGTTTGATAATCTTGCTCGTTTCTTAGCTTGCTGTTCCATTGTTTTCTGGCATTTAGTCCATTTATAAAGGCGCGTTGCTCATCTTTTCTGTATGTTTTGTTGAATTTTTCTAATTGACTTTTTGAGAGTTTATAGATGTTGAATTGTAGAAAATCTAAATTTTTATAACGTACTAATAGGCGCGCATTTTTTTTAATAGGAAGAAAATTTTCAGAAGTGATTTGAAGTGTTTCTTGTTCTATTTGAGCCTTTAAAACAGCACACTTTTTTGCGCCTTTACTTTTTGGGAATTTAGTAATAACAGTGTTGCAAATAGCCAAAGCTTCTTTAGCTTTCCAACGGTTTTCCTCTTTTTTATTAGGTTGATAATCTTGACTGTTTTGATAGTGAATAGAAGCCATTTCAAAATCATATAAACCAGAAACTTCATGCGCTTTTAATCGCGTGCTTTCGGTTTTTAAAGCATCTAGTAATATGGTTTGTTTGTCGCTAAAAGTCGCGTGTTGATTTACGAATTTTTGGCGTTCAATATTAACGTCAGCCAGGGCAAAAGGCAATTGATCTTTTAAATGAAATCGAATTAAATCTTTATAGATTTTTAAAGCATTTAATTGTAAGGACGTAGAATCTTTAGACTCGAATTTTAAAGTTGAAAATGTTTCAGCATCACTTGAAAACTTAGAATTATCAATTTCAAATTTATAAGCAGGTTTTGTAATATGGGTTTCGTTCGTTTTATAAAACGATAAAGCTGTATGACTTAAAAAATCAAACAAAGTAGGTCTGTAAATTTTAGAACCTTTATGCTCATTCAGTAAAGCACTGTAGTTTTCTAAACGTTCCTGCTGAAGCATCAATCCATTTTTCAATGACTTTTGGTAGTGCAGGTGGATTTCATTAAAAAGAGTTTGTAAGTCCCAAGTTCTAAAATCATTAGTGTCTACTTTTTCAGAAGTTTTTGTTCTGTTATAAAATTGCCATCTGTTTTGGTTAAAATATTGCCAATACAAATTAGCAAGAATGCTTTCTAATACATTTTTAGTAGGGAATTCACTAAGGGCTATTTGTTTTTTAAAATCATTAATAATGTTGAGTTGCGCATCTTCCTCTAAAATCAAAGCAAACTTGCTTTTAAAAATCATGGTTTTTATAAGTTGCGGATAGTTTTTGTCTTTTGCCGCTTTCTTTTCAATGCCTTCAACAACATCTAAAGCAGACTTAGGTAAGCCTTTGGTCTGAAATTGATTCACTTTTTCCCATAGCGACTCGTAGTTTGGTTGTTGTGCGTTAGGAAAGTTTGCAAAAAGTATAATCATTAATATAGATAGTGTGTGTTTCATTATGTGCTGAATTTATTTCAGTAGTTCAGTTTCCGTTAAGTTTATCACTAAAATACTTTCAAAAGCTATACCAAAAAATCACGAATGAGTGAATAGTATGTTTAGTTGAGTGAAGGTAGGATTTTTATCAATAAAATAGAAACTGTATTTTTGCGTTATCCACTTATTTACTATGAATAAATTTTTGCTCCTATTTTTGTTTCCAATCATGGCAATCTGTCAATCTAATCTTGATGGTGTAGAAGCGCTTTTTCAAAAAAAACAATTCAAAAAAGCAGAACATTTAATTGTTAAATATTTAGAAGACCATGCAAATAGCCTTAAAGGCATAGAGCTTTTAGGCGATGCTTATGGACATCAAAAAATGTGGGATGATGCTATTAATAACTACGGAAAATTAGTAGTAGCCAATAAAAACAGTGCCAATTATCATTATAAATACGGCGGTGCTTTAGGGATGAAAGCGTTAGAAAATAAGTTTAAAGCTTTAGGGTTCATTGGCGATGTAAAATCATCGTTTTTAAGGGCGGCAGAATTAGATAAAAATCACATTGGTACACGTTGGGCTTTGGTAGAACTGTATGTTTCCCTTCCAGGAATTATTGGAGGGAGCACGTCCAAGGCGCTCAAATATGCTTCTGAGTTGGAAAGGTTATCTAAAGTCGATGGGTATTTGGCAAAAGGCTACGTTTATGAGTATGATGATGAACCAGAACTAGCCGAAAAGTATTATAAAATGGCAATAAAAGTAGGTGGCTCACTAACTTGTTTTGATAAGTTGACTAAGCTTTACGAAAACGAAAACCAACCTCAAAAAGCCATTAGTAATATTGAAAAAGCAAAAGATAAACACCAGCGAAATGCACTGCATTATCAAATTGGTAAAGTGGCCGCCGAGTACAACATAGAACTTCAGAAAGGTGAAGACTGTTTGCATACCTATCTTAAAAACTATTCTGCTGAAGATGGCGTTCCAAAAGCATGGGCGCATTACCGCTTAGCTCAAATCCACATGCACAAAAAAAATAAAATAGAAGCTTTAAAATATATTGATTTAGCCATTGCTGGACTTCCTAAAATAAAACCGTTTATAAAGGAGAAGGAGAGGATATTGGGGATTCAGTAGTTTTTAGTCGCAGTCGCAGTCGCAGTATTCAGTAAAACTTTGCGCCCTTGCGCCTTTGCGTGAGAAAAAAAATCAAGAAAAATCATTCGAGAATTCGTAACGAAAAAACTATATTTGAAAATCTTCAAAACAACATAAATGAACGTACATTTTATAGCTATTGGTGGTGCAGCCATGCACAATTTAGCACTCGCACTTCACAATAAAGGCTACCAAGTAACAGGAAGCGATGATACCATTTTTGAACCTTCAAAATCACGATTAGCCGCCAAAGGCTTATTGCCAGAAACTTTTGGTTGGTATCCAGAAAAAATCACATCAAATTTAGATGCCATTGTTTTGGGGATGCATGCCAAAGAGGATAATCCAGAGCTTTTAAAAGCACAAGAATTAGGTTTGAAAATTTATAGTTACCCTGAGTTTTTGTATGAACAATCTAAATACAAGACCCGTGTAGTTATTGGCGGAAGTCATGGAAAAACCACAATAACATCCATGATTTTGCATGTGATGCATTATCATGACAGAGAAGTGGATTATATGGTGGGCGCACAGTTAGAAGGTTTTGACGTGATGGTAAAACTTACCGAAACAAACGATTTTATTGTTTTAGAAGGCGATGAATATTTAAGTTCCCCAATAGACAGACGACCAAAATTTCATTTATACAAACCCAATATAGCTTTATTGAGCGGCATTGCTTGGGACCATATAAATGTGTTTCCAACCTATGAAAACTACCTAGAGCAGTTTAGTATTTTTGTAGATTCTATTGTAAGTGGCGGAAGTATCAATTACAATGAAGAAGACCCAGAAGTTAAGCGTGTAGTGGAAGCTTCAAATAATACCATTAGAAAAATAGCATATCAAACTCCAGAATATACTGTTGATAACGGACAAACTTTATTAGAAACTCCAGAAGGCGAATTACCAATTGAGGTTTTCGGGAAACACAACTTAAACAATCTTGCAGGCGCCAAATGGATTTGTCAACACATGGGTATAGATGAAGATGATTTCTATGAAGCTATTTCTACATTTAAAGGTGCCAGTAAACGCTTAGAAAAAATTGCTGAAAGCAAAAATAGTGTCGCTTATAAAGATTTTGCACACTCGCCAAGTAAAGTAGAAGCAACCACCAATGCCGTTAAAGAGCAATACAATAACAGAACTTTAGTGGCCTGTTTGGAGTTGCATACCTACAGTAGTTTGAACGCCGAATTTTTAAAAGAATATAAAGGTGCATTGGATGCAGCCGATGTAGCCGTGGTGTTCTATTCGCCACATGCCGTAGAAATTAAAAAATTAGAAGAAGTCACACACGAGCAAATTGCCAATGCTTTTCAACGTGACGATTTAATTATTTATACCAACCCAGACGATTTTAAAGATTTTCTATTCTCGCAAAACTTTGATGATAAAGCGTTGCTTTTAATGAGTTCAGGTAATTATGGAGGTTTGGATTTTGATGCTGTGAAAAACTTAATTGAGTAGAATTAGGAATGTTCGTTTAATGTTCTTTACGGATATAAAATCGTTTTAATGTTTTATATCCGACGCTAAACGAAGGTAGCTGAATTTTTTTACAAAGTCAAGTTTTTAGATTTTAAAAATCATCCCCAAAAAAGCGGCAATACTCTCTCGATTAGCACGTATCAATTCTGCTCTAGCGTTCTCAATATCTCTAGGTTTTTTATCCTGTGAGAGTTTAAACTTGCCTTCCCAACTAGTAATAGTAATTTCAAACATTTTAATGTAATCTAAATTGCCTTCCATGCTTTTATTATCTGCTTCTAAAACGTATTTATGGTCTGGTGCTTCCAAAAATTCAGTCATGGTTATTAAGGATTCTTTTAGCGCCGCTTTGCTTTCAATGGCTTTTACCGAGCCTTTTAAATGTACTTTAATATAGTTCCAAGTGGGTAATTGCGTGGTTTCGTAAATACTTGGTGATATATAACATTGCGGGCCAGAAAAAATGATGGTGATGTCGTTACCATTCTTTAACAATTCCGCGTGCGGATTAAATTTATCAATATGACCAATAAGTTTACCCGCTTCATTATAAATTAAGGGCAAATGTGTAATTAAAGGTTCGTCGTTTTTAACAGAAATAAGTGTTGCTAATGGATAGGTTTTAATCACTTCAATCATGTGATTAATATCGTTGTCTTGATGGTGTTTTGGTGGGTATTTCAAAGTGTATGTCATGCCCTATAATGAGGGAGTCTTATGATTTTAGTTAATGATTTTTTGGTATTTTAAATTTACGATAAATGTATTTCATTTAAAAACTAAATTGTAGATATGGATTTAAAAGGGAACAGAATAATAATAATTCTCAGCTCATTTTTCATATTCGCATTACAAATTAATCTTATTTCTTACAAAAATATCTTTTTACCGATAAAATTTGTAAATAAACGATAAAATGTTTATTTTCGTCGACCAACCAACCAAAGCCCCTAAATGATGAAAGTGAAACAAATATCATTAATTGAAAATAATTGGTGTGAGAAGATTGAATCAATAGACATTGATGCTAATTTGTTCTTATTATTTATTTCCCCAGACTTTAACTTAAAAGATGAAGTCTTACTTTCTCTTAACAAAAAGTATCCTAAATCTACAATAATTGGATGCTCTACTGCTGGCGAGATATCAGACGTAACTGTAAAAGATAAAACCATATCGTTAACAGCTATTCAACTAGAAAAAACGACCTTAAAAAAGGTTTCTTTTCAAATAAAGGATATGGATTGTAGTTATAAAGCTGGTGAAGAAATTGCAAATAAGCTTGATAACAATGATTTAAAACACGTGATTGTTTTAAGTGATGGATTAAACGTTAATGGCGCAGACCTTGTGTCTGGTTTAAAATCAAAAATACCTCATGTAAGTATTACAGGCGGGTTGGCAGCAGATGGTTCAGATTTTAATAAAACGTTTGTAATTAATAATGATGAAATAATTGATAAAACGATAATAGGACTTGGCTTTTATGGTGATGATTTTAAAGTTGGTTTTAGCTCTAAAGGCGGATGGGATAGTTTTGGAATTGAAAGATTGGTTACAAAATCGAATAAAAATGTCCTTTATGAGTTGGATGGTATGCCTGCTTTAGAAATTTATAAATCGTTTTTAGGGGAACATGCCAAAGATTTACCCAGTTCTGGATTACTTTTTCCGTTAAGTATGAGAAACATAGAAAATACAAGCCCATTAGTGAGGACAATTTTAGCAATAAATGAAGAAGAGCAAAGTCTAACTTTTGCAGGGAATATACCCCAAGATTCCTATGTTAGATTAATGAAAGCAAATATAGACCGATTAATTAGTGGTGCTGAAGATTCAGCAATTTCTGCAAATAAAAATTTAAAAGAAACATCAGAATTAGCAATCCTTATTAGTTGCGTTGGCCGAAGATTGGTTTTAAAACAACTAGTAGAAGAGGAAGTTGAGGTGGTAAGAGATGTTATAGGCCCTAAGCCAAGTATTACTGGGTTTTATTCCTATGGTGAAATTGCACCATTTGGAGAGTTTTCGCCTTGCGAATTGCATAATCAAACCATGACAATAACAACACTTTCAGAATGTTAAATAATGATTTACATAGGCTCCTGAAGCGCCAGCTTAAAAAAGCAGATTTAAATGATTTGGACAATCCTCAATTAACGGATTTTTTAAATACAATTAATGACGCTTATAAGAGTTTTGACAAAGATGTATATCATATTGAAAATATTCTTGAGCAAAGTTCAAAAGAGCTTTTTGCCGCAAATCAAAAATTAATCAACGAACGAGATACTACCAAAACTAAATTAGAAAATTTAGTAGATAATATTGGAGGGGTTATTTTTGAAACCGACATGCATGGGAATTTTACGTTCTTGAATAATGCCTGGGAAAAATATTCAGGGTTTACTATTGAAAATACTCTCGGCAAAAGTTTTAAAGATTTTTTAGTGACTAAAAATATTGAAGGAAATAAAGAATCCCATAAATTATTCTCTAAGAAAAAGAAGCGTATTGAGTTTATCTTTAAGCATAAAAAGAATAATAAATTAAAGTGGTTTGAGTTAAAATCAAAACTAATTAAGGACAATAATGGTTTGCCAACTGGATTTATAGGTACAATTATAGACGTAACCAACTTAAAAGAAACAGAAGTTGAGTTGCAAAAAGCGAGTAAATCTAAAGATGAGTTTTTATCTACCATGTCTCATGAAATTAGAACTCCTTTAAATGCTGTTACTGGATTAACAAATATTCTATTAATGGAAGATTATTTGCCAGAGCAAGTTGAAAATCTTAAAGCTTTAAAATACTCTGGTGAGCATTTATTGGGTTTAATAAATGATTTGTTAGATTTTGATAAAATTAAATCTGGAAAATTAAAAGTTATAGAAAAAGATTTTAGCTTAAATTATTTTTTAGAAAATATAAAATCTCACTTTCAATTAAGAGCCGAAAAAAAAGGTGTAGTTTTTAATGTTATAAAAGAAAATAATATCCCAGATAATATTATTGGCGATAAATTAAAACTCACTCAAATAGTAAAAAATCTGCTAAGTAACTCTCTGAAATTTACCGAAAAAGGAAGTATAGTTCTTAGCGTTCAAAATTTAGGCTTTGATAAAAATAAAATCAGCCTTAAGTTTAAAATCAT
Source organism: Algibacter agarivorans (assembly GCF_039543245.1). NCBI lineage: Bacteria > Pseudomonadati > Bacteroidota > Flavobacteriia > Flavobacteriales > Flavobacteriaceae > Algibacter > Algibacter agarivorans. Next base: position 58,623 of record NZ_BAABJJ010000034.1, on the reverse strand, counting down.
AGATACAGGTATAGGAATATCTAAAAGTAGACAAGAATCGATATTTGAAAGTTTTATGCAAGCAAATTCCGAGACTTCACTAAAATATGGAGGTACTGGTCTTGGCTTATCAATTAGTAAAAAATTATTAAACCTACAAAACAGTAATTTAATAGTTGAAAGCAAATTAGGGCAAGGAGCAACTTTTTCTTTTGAAATTACATATAAAGTTAGTAATAGGCTTAACCTATACGAACCAGATATGATAAAAATGCAGCCAAACTATGCCCCTTTAAATATAAATGTATTGGTTGCCGAAGACAATAAGATGAACATTCTTATTTTAAAAAGATTCTTTTTGAAATGGAAAGTAAATTATAAAGTAGCTGAAAACGGCGAAGAGGTTCTGCAGTTTTTTGAAAGTTCTAATTTTGATTTGGTTTTAATGGATTTACAAATGCCAATTTTAGATGGTTATCAAACGGCTAAGGTGATTAGAAACATGTCAGATAAATCTAAAGCAAATATTCCAATAGTAGCCTTAACGGCATTTGCTCAAACCGATATTAAAGAAAAAACTAAACGATATAAAATGAATGGATTTATGGGTAAACCATTTAATCCTGAAAAACTTTATGCCTTATTAAAGTCTTATTCTAAGAAAGCTCTAAATGAGCAAGTTATTTAGCCGTTATTAGATAGATAAATAGTGTCTGGTCGTAAACAGACTATTTTTATAATTTGAATTATTTTTGATGTCATTTTTATTTACTTTTTATGAGGTGATGCCTTAGCATCAGGCGGTTAAAAATAAATGGAAAGGGCGCAAAAAGAGACAAATTTAATTTTGCTATGTTTACGTCCAGACACTAATTAGATATACAAATAATTTTATTGTTTGTAATGCAATCAATATTTATCTTTAACCAATGCAAGAAAAACCATCCTCATTTTCTATAAAAAACTGGAGTCAAGACGACCGGCCACGTGAAAAATTGCTCTATAAAGGTAAGTCTGCTTTAAGCGATGCAGAATTAGTGGCCATATTAATAGGCTCTGGCAATAGAGATGAAAGCGCTGTGGCGTTGTGCAAACGTATTTTAGCCAGTGTAGATAATAATTTAAGCGCATTAGGGAAGTTGTCGATAAAGCAGCTTATGGAATTTAAAGGTATAGGTGAGGCAAAAGCAATAACTATAATATCCGCTTTAGAATTAGGACGGCGACGTAGGGGTGAGGAGGCCTTAGAAAAAAAGAAAATCACTTCTAGTATATCGGTTTTTGAACTCATGCAGCCCGTTATTGGTGAATTACAGCATGAGGAGTTCTGGATTATTTATATGAATAATTCTAATAAAGTTATTCAGAAAAATCAACTAAGTAAAGGTGGTATAACGGGAACTTTGGTAGATGTGCGTTTGGTGCTAAAAAATGCTTTAGAAGTTGGTGCCACAGGATTGATATTGGCGCATAATCATCCGTCGGGAACCTTAAAACCTAGTGAAGCCGACAAACAAATCACTCAAAAATTAAAAGTGGCGTCACAAAGTTTGGATATAAAAGTATTAGATCACTTAATTATAACAGAAAAAGCATACTTTAGTTTTGCTGATGAATCACTTTTGTGAAAGCACCAAAAAAATAATCAAAAGTAAAATTTCAAAACCCTAAACATGGAATGATTCAATTAATTGGAATTTGTAATTTTTTAAATTAGAATTTGGAAAAAAATGCTATTAGTCTATACCCATAAAATATCTCCTAGATTAAAATATGTTTTCAAACATATTTGCACAAGAATTTTAGGTATAGAGGTAAGTTTTACAACTAAAATAGAGGTTTTTATTGCACACGACAGCATGAAAATGTCGTACACCAAACAACAACTTGGTAACGAGTTTTTTATTAAAAGCCATGAGATTTTATTTGAACAAGGATTAAGCGATGTTGAAATCCATATGCATGATTGGGGTCAAACTAAATGTTTCTTTTATAATGGAGAAAAGAGCGCTATGCCTTTTGATATTTTTTCAGCTGCCTTTTATTTATTATCGCGTTATGAAGAATATTTACCCCATGTAAAAGATGAGTTTGGTCGCTTTACCGCAACTGAAAGTTTAGCCTATAAAAAAGGGTTTTTGCATCAACCCGTTGTGGATATTTGGGCCTATAAATTTAAGGACGCTTTACAAAAACAGTTTCCAGAATTTGAATTTCCGACAAGAACCTATAGCATTAAACCTATTATTGATGTGCCTAGTGCCTATAGTTACAAATTAAAAGGTATTATGCGAACTTTGGGAGGTGTTATTAAAGACTTTTCTAGATTTAGATTTATAAGTTTGTACCGTAGGTTTATGGTAATTCTTGGTTTTAAACACGACCCGTTTGATACCTTTAAATATGTGATAAATAGACAGAAAACCTCTAATTTTAAATTCCTTTTCTTTTTTTTGATAGGGGATTATTCTACTTATGATAAAGGGATTAACCATAATAAAAAGAAGTTTGTGTCACTTATTAAGTATGTGGCAGATTATTGTAAAGTAGGGCTTAAAATATCATTTTTTGCGATTGAAGATGAAGCTATATTGAAAAAGGAAAAATTGCGTATGGAAGATATTTTGAATACCAATTTAAAAGCATCAAGGCAGTCTTTTTCAAAACTGAATTTACCAGAATCGTATAGAAATCTAATAACTTTAGAAATCCAAGAAGATTATACTATGGGCTATGTAAATCAGGCTGGTTTTAGAGCGGGTTCATGTACCCCTTTTTTATTTTACGATTTGGATTACGAAGTGCAAACTCCTTTAAAGGTTAACTCCTACCATCTAATGGATTATGCTTTGTTGAAAAATAGATCATTACTTGATAAAAAAAAGGCTTTAAATGAAATCATTTACGAAATAAAACAAGTAAATGGGGAATTTGTTCCTGTATTTCATAATTATACGTTTAGTGATGATGATAGGTGGAAAGGATTTAAGGAATTGTTTAATATAATTTTAGATTCAGCCAATGAGTTCTAAAAATATTACAGATGTTTTTTTTGATTTAGATCATACCCTGTGGGATTTTGATAAAAACTCAGGGTTGGCTTTTAAAGAAATTTTCAAAATAAATAGTATAAATCTGAGTTTAGATGATTTTCTGTTACATTATGTGCCTATAAATCTTAAGTATTGGAAACTTTATAGAGAAGAAAAAATAGAAAAAGAAGCGTTGCGTTTTGCAAGGTTAAATGATGCTTTTCAAGCTATTGGTTTTCAGGCTGAAGCACGTTTGGTTTACAAACTATCAGAAGATTATATAACACACTTAACGACATTTAACCATTTATTTGAAAACACATTCGAAATCTTAGATTATTTGAGTGTTAACTATAATTTGCATATTATAACCAATGGATTTGAAGAGGTACAACATAAAAAGTTAACTAAATCTAAAATCAACCAATATTTTAAAACGGTAACCAACTCGGAAATGGTAGGTGTTAAGAAGCCCAATCCTAAAATTTTCAATTTTGCCTTGGAATTGGCGAATGTTAATGTGAACCAAAGTATTATGATAGGCGATAGTTATGAAGCCGATATTCTTGGAGCAAAAAACATTGGTATGGATGTTATTTTTTTTGATTTGAATAACATGACTCTAGATATTGATATCAAACAAATTGATAATTTAATTCAATTAAAAAAGTATTTGTAACTATTACAATTTTGTGTTAAAAATATCTATAAAATTTACAAAAGTGTATCTTTACAAAAAGCCTTTAACTATAATATTTTAAAAATGAAAGCTAAGTTTTTCCCTATATTAATAGCATGTTTTATTATAACATCTGTATTTTCTCAAGCAAACTTAAATAATTATAAGTATGTTATTATTCCTAATAAATTTGATTTCCTAAAGGAAAAAGACCAGTATAAATTAAATTCATTGGCTCAGTTTTTATTTAATAAGTATGGGTTTGAAGCTATAATGGAAGGCACAGCTTATCCTGAGGATTTAATAAGAAATAGATGTTTAGCGTTAAAATCTGATGTTATAAAGGACTCTGGAATGTTTAAAACAAAACTGTCTTTAGAACTTAAGGATTGTAATGATCGAGTAGTTTATACGTCTGGTGAGGGAGAGAGTAGGGAAAAGGATTATAAAACAGCTTATAATCAGGCTTTAAGAGAGGCTTTTAAGACGGTTGGGACATTGAATTATAAGTATGAGCCTAATGAAAATATAACGTCTATAGTAACCTCTCAAACTTCAGGTAAAAGTGAAGTTACAGATGAAATACAGCAATTAAGAGAAGAGATACAGAACCTGAAAAAGGAAAAAGAAGTTGCAGTGGTTGCGCCACCTAAAGTAGTAGCGCCGCAACAACCAATATCTAAGCTAGTTGAAGAAAAATCAATTAAAGAAACGGTTATCATACAAGGTGTTTCAAATGTTTTGTATGCTCAAGAAATTGAAAACGGATTTCAGTTGGTTGACAGTTCTCCTAAAGTGGTTTATAGAATTAAAAGCACAGGAATAAGCAATACCTATATAGTTGAAGGCAAAAGTGCTATTGTTTACAAAAAAGGTGATGATTGGGTTTTAGAATATTATGTTGATAGTATTTTAAAGCAAGATGTTTTAAATATTAAATTCTAAAGTTTATTTGAAACCTGAAGTGCGTTAGGGATTGCAGCGGCATCCTTTTTTGTGCTTAACTATAAGTTTACTTTGAAACACATTTTAAGTTATGTGAAAAACACTTGATGAGATACTGAAACAAGTTCAGCACAAGAAAGATATAGCGGAAAGCCCGACCCTTGGGTGACGCCCAAATAATTTTAATAATCATACTTGTCTTTCCAACGTTGTTTTAAAAATTCGCGATGCACATGTTCTCTTGCATTGTTTCCAGGGTCATAAAGTTTGGTTTTTTTAATGTCGTTGGGCAGAAATTCTTGATTGGCAAAATTATTGTCGTAGCTATGTGCGTACTTGTAATTATTGCCGTAACCTAGTTCTTTCATGAGTTTGGTAGGTGCGTTTCTAATTTCTAGAGGTACACTTAAATCGCCAGTTTCTTTAACCAGTTGCTGGGCCTTGCCAATAGCCATGTATGCTGCATTGCTTTTAGGCGAACAGGCTAGATAGGTAGCGCACTGACTCAAAATAATTCTGGATTCTGGATAACCAATAGTCGAGACCGCTTGAAAGGTGTTGTTGGCAATTACCAAAGCAGTAGGGTTGGCATTTCCAATGTCCTCACTTGCCGAAATCAATAAACGTCGTGCAATGAATTTTACATCTTCACCACCTTCAATCATGCGAGCTAACCAATAAACGGCTCCGTTGGGATCGCTACCACGAATGGATTTTATAAATGCCGAAATAATATCGTAATGCTGCTCCCCCGTTTTGTCATAACGTACCGTGTTATTCTGAATCTTTTGTAAAACAGTTTCATCAGTAATAGTGATGGTGTCTGTGTCATACGAATTCACAATGAGTTCAAAAATATTAAGTAATTTTCTGGCATCACCACCTGAAAGCCTTAAAAGTGCATTGGTTTCTTGTAGTTTTATGTTTTTTTTAGAGATGTACTCGTCTTTTTCAATAGCGCGTTTTAAAAGGGTTTCTAAATCGTTTTTGTCAAAGGCATTTAAAATATAAACCTGACAGCGTGATAAAAGGGCGGAAATCACTTCAAAACTAGGGTTTTCGGTAGTGGCACCAATAAGGGTAATCCAACCCTTTTCAACGGCTTGTAATAAGGAATCTTGTTGTGATTTGCTAAACCTATGAATCTCATCAATAAACAAAATGGGGTTTTTTGTAGTAAATAAACCGCCACTTTGTTTTGCTTTATCAATTACATCTCGAATATCTTTTACCCCAGAATTTATAGCACTCAAGCTGTAAAAGGGTCTGCCTGATTCAGTAGCAATAATGTTGGCAAGCGTCGTTTTTCCCGTTCCCGGAGGTCCCCAAAAAATCATTGATGGTATTAAACCCTGTTTAATATGTTGCGTTAAAGCACCCTGTTTACCTACCAAGTGGGTTTGGCTCACATAGTCCTCTAAGTTTTTGGGTCGTAAACGTTCTGCTAATGGCTCATTCGCGTTCATAAATGTAAAATTAAAACAATTCCTTTTCAAAAAGGAATCTTAATAGGACGAATGTTTAATAAAATTTATCTAATAATTCTAAAGGCACTAATTTAAAAAGTACTTAGTGACTGGATGCATTGACTGTAAGAAGCGACTGAATACTGATAACTGTCAATTTAGCACGAAACCTAAATTGGTAAACTATTTGCTATCTTTAATTTTTATGAAACATCCATAACTAAAACTTGATAACCAAGTACAAAGATTAAATAGACGTTATATAGGTTGCTTGGACAATTTCGGCGTGACTTCCCGATAGTTATCGGGATAAAAAAGAATATATATAAACACATGAAACAACAGGAGCATTTCAAATTTTCAACAGGTGTTGTAGCTTATCCTGTTTTTTTTGTGCTAATCATTTGGTTGGTGTTTTGGTTTGAGGTGCGTTTTGGTTTCAATTTCAGTAAATATGGCATCTATCCACAAAGCCTAAAAGGGTTAAGAGGCATCTTTTTAAGTCCTTTTATTCATGGCGATATTAAGCATATTTACCATAATACTATCCCTTTATTTGTGCTATCCATAGGCTTGTTTTATTTCTATAGACCTATTGCTTGGAAAGTGATATTATTTGGAATTTTATTTTCAGGATTTTTAACCTGGTGTATTGGAAGGCCATCGTACCATATAGGCGCTAGTGGATTGATTTATGTATTGATCAGTTTTACATTCTTTAAGGGTGTTTTTGCAAAGCATTATAGGCTTATTGCATTATCGTTGTTAGTTGTTTTCCTTTACGGTAGTATGATTTGGCATACCTTACCAATAGAAAAAGGGATTTCTTGGGAAGGGCATATGGCAGGGTTAATCACAGGTGTGTTATTTGCTCTGTTTTTTAGAAAAGAAATTGCAAAGCCTAAAAAATATGTTTGGGAACAAGAAAATTATAATGAGGATAATGACCCATTCTTAAAACATTTTGATGAAGATGGAAATTTTGTTGAATCTAATGAACCCGAAATCGAGCAGGAGCAAACTAAGTTTAATTACATTTATAAAGAAGAGTCGAAAGACGGCGAATAATAATTATAAACCTGAGTTCGACGTAGCGACGAATATAATCTAATGTAAAATCATTGACTTATTTTCGAATGTCAGGTTGAGCGCAGTCGAAACCCAGAGAATTTATCGACTTCAAAGACCTTTCGACTTTAGTTTATACTGAGCACAGTCGAAGGGCTCAAGGAGACAACTATATATTTTGTTGGCTTTTATCCTAAAAATAACGGTTCTTATATCAAACTCACGTTACAAATAAATTCTAAAATCAACAATCCAAAATCGTTAATTGTTAATCCTTTGTCTGACTACTTCATATAAAATAGCACCACAGGCTACAGAAACATTTAAAGACTCAATATCGCCAAGCAATGGTAATTTAACCTTAGCATCTACCACTTTTAAGGTAGATGGGTTTATACCTCGCCCTTCAGAACCCATAATAATGGCACAAGGTTCAATAAATGAAACATCGTATAACATATTATCAGTTTTTTCGGTAGCAGCAATTACTTTAATACCTTCTGCCTGCATATAAAACACAGCATCTTTAATATGGTCTACTTTACAAATAGGGATTTTAAAAACGGCACCAGCACTTGTTTTAATAGTGTCTCCATTAACCGGAGCACCTCCTTTTTTCTGAATAATGATACCATTCACTCCAGTACATTCTGCAGTACGGATTATAGCACCAAAATTCCTAACATCACTTAATTGATCCAGTAATAGAAAAAGAGGTGTTTTTCCTGATTCTATCACACTTAAAACCAAAGTTTCCATATCATGAAACTCAATAGGCGATATTTGGGCAACGGCGCCTTGGTGGTTCTTGTTAGTTAACCTGTTAAGTTTTTCAACAGGAACATAAGATTTGTTGATAGATTTTCTATTTAATAAGGACTCTAATTCACTAAATAACTCACCTCTTTCTCCTTTTTGGAGGAATACCTTATCAATAGTTTCACCTGCATTTACAGCTTCTATGATTGCTCTAATACCGAATATTTGTGTTTGATTTTCCATTGGGGTAAAGGTAATGTTATATAACGAAAAAACCGAAGAAGCTATGCTTCTTCGGTTTTTTTTATCATTTTTAACTTAATAAATTAATTAATGATCATCTTCTGAAAAACCAGTTTTTCTATGACCAGAAATAACGTAAGTTTCATCTAGAGTGTTATCGTAAGTAGCACTGCTAAATTCCCAATCAAACTCTTCTACTTCGGGATCTGCTCTTTTTGCAACAGGTACTTCAATACTAGAGTAGGTTACGGTTCCACTGTATAGCTTTATTTTAATATATAAACTATCAACTGGGTTTCCACTAGTAGTTGTTCCAGCATTAGGCAAAATTTTACCTTCAATTATTGAGCTTCGAATGTAGTCTGTATCAACGGTTACTTCTTGATTTAGACCAGTAGGCTTATCATCTGGCTCATCAGGATCAATAACTGCTTCATTATTCGTTAAATTAGCGAAATCTGAATCAGTGGAGCTAAAAGCAGAAGAATTTCCTGTAAATGAAAATTTACTTTTTAAAGGAAAAACATGATCCGTATCTTCAATCCATACTTCATTTTCTTTATTGTCTGAAGTGTTATAAATTAAGATTTGAATAGCATGATCATAATCAACGTAAAGATCAGTATTTGTTTCATCATAAAGTTGCCAAAAGTAAGTTCCAGAATAGTCTAGTGTATTACTATCCCATATCTCGATATCTTCTTCGCAAGAAAAGATGGTTGTCGAAAACACTGCGATTAGCAGTAAGTATATTATTTTATTTTTCATGTTTTTATATTATTGTTTTATTAATACAACAGGTGTTTGAAAAGTCCCACTTTGTAAATCGTGAGTAAAAGTTGTTCCGTTTAGAGTAGGGTTTAACACACCCCATGGTCCCCAAGGAGAATCAGTTAAAAGAGCTTCATAAGTTGTTCCATCTCCGCTAACATAAAAATAAGCTGTGATTTTGTAAATAGGAGGAAGTCCTCTTCCTTGAACATATCTACCTCCAATAAAATCATCAGCGTAGTATAATCCATCTCCTAAATGGGAAATGTTTGTAGCATCCGAAAACGTTCCATTACTGACATCACCTGTGTAGGTGCCTACGTAATCTTCAGATTTTGATCTATCGGTAGGAAGAACAAAAACATGTCTGGTTATTGATTTTTCAAATCCATCTTTATTTGCAATATTATATGTAATCAGGTAATGTCCTGAAGAGCTGGTGTCTACGACTCCGGAAATTACTATTTGATCCGTAACGTCTGTCTCAGCCTCAGAAGCAATAGCTCCTGGTTCTGAATAACTAGAACCTTGTTCGACAATAAAAATTTCTGCACCAACCAGTTCAATATCATTAAAGAAAGTGATTCTTGACACGTCTCCAGTGCTTTCTCCTTCGCACGAAACGAAAAAGACTAACATTACTAGTGTTAAATTATAAAGTATTTTTTTCATGATATATTTTTTTTTATTAGTTGCCAACTTTTTTATCCCACCATACTTTTTGTAATAAATCTGGTTTTTGGCTTGGAGCGTTAATATTTCTTCCCATTACATCAGCTGGATAAACAGGAGATGATGGTAATTTGGCATTAGTTTTATCTCTACCATTTACTGAATTTGTTAAATCTCCTAAAGGGAAATTAAGGAAAGCATCGTTTCTGTCTAATTTAATGTCTATAGGGTTTAGAGCTGGGTATTTAGTTCTATTTCTTTCTACGAACGACTCTAAATGTTGGTAGTTAGCATTAGCTACCCATTTTTGCATAGCGATTTGTTTAAGGTTAGCTTCTGTAGTTCCATCAACCCAAGTAGCATACCCTGTAGTTATAATATCAGTAGCACTAAAACCATTTTGTGCTAAAGAGGCTGTAACTCCCATCTCATAATAAGTTTTAGCATTTACTAAATCGCTTGCTCTTGCGTAAACTTCAGCAATAAAAAAGTTAACTTCCCAATCAGACATAATAATTAAGTCAGTATCGCCAGCAAATAGTGCTTCACTATAGTCTTCATCCTCATCAAGCGTACCATCTTCGTCTGAATCTTTTTTAGAATCAAAATCTCCGAAAAAAGCACCTAAATGACCTCCTGAAGGTGCTGTGAATAAAGCATCTATTCTAGGGTCTGAATTTACGTTTAAATAATCAATAAAACTTTTACAGCCAATAACATTAATCGATAAAGTATTTGCTCCACCTTCTTGAAATTCTCTCATTGGGTGCCTTTTTCCTTCTTTATCATCTTCCCATATTGCTCCAGAAATTTTAGCAGATGCATCAATAAACGAAGCGCTAGAGATAAAAGAAAGAGCAGTACTATTACTGTAATTTGAAGTTTCTGATTGTCGCATCATCAACTTCAACTTTAAAGAATTTGCAAATTTCTCCCATGCATTAAGGTCGCCTTCATAGATGAAGTCGAATTTAGCATCAATCTGAGTTAATTCAGATACATCAATTGCTAATAAGGCGTTGATTCGAGTTTCTAAATCAGCGTAGATATCTTCTGATGCATCAAACTTGGGAGCAGTAATACCTTCGTTGCCTTGTAAAGCTTCAGAATAAGGAATATCTCCCCATAAATCGGTCATGACTTGCCAAGTGAAAATAGATAAGGCTTCCGCTATGTATGCATAACCTTGGTTTTCTGGTAAATCTCCAGAAAGCGTTTGCATCCTTTTTAAATCATTTAAAACTACAGCTGAAAACTCAACATAGGCGTCGTTAAAACTTTCTTCTTCAAATTCGCAAAGATCTTTGAATTGAGAAGCTGTATACGATTGTGTCCAATACTGTGTCCAAAATCCACCACCAAATCCAATGTCATACCCCATCATGGTATGAGCTAAACCTACTTGAGCATTTGGCAATAATATTTTTGGTTGATCTGTGTCACTTAATACATTAGGGTCTTGGTTAACGTCTAAGTAGCTCTCGCAACTAAACGATAAGACCGTCAGGAATGCAAGAATAAATTTTAATATATATTTTTTCATTGTCTTAATTTTTTATAATTGAATATTTAGTCCTACCGTATAAACCTCATTAGTAGGGTTACCGTTATATTCTCCAAATTTAGCATCTACATTATTACCAAAAGTTGTTGTTTCTGGGTCAATGTAAGGGTTGTCTTTATGTTTCCATAATAAAAAGTTGCTAGCAGTAAAAGAGAAATTAACCGAAGTTAGATTCAATTTTGAGATAAATTTTTCAGGTAAGCTGTAAGCTAGTGTTACATTTCTTAGTTTAAGATAAGATTTGTCGATAACAGCGTATGAATCTCCATCAAAACCTCCATTACTATAAAATGTATGCAAAGCAGTAGGATCAACAGGAATGTTATTTTCACTATACGTTCCATCTCCATTGTCAATAACTGAATTAGGAATTATAAATGCATTTCTGTCATTAGCAACACTTTCTACAGAACTCCCTGTCCAGTGTAAGTAATCTTTTGTTCCAGAGTATATATGCCCACCATATCTAAAATCTAATGTTCCAGTAAGAGAAAGCCCTTTCCAAATTACAGTATTGGTTAATCCCATTCTATATTTTTCGTGAATGTCTTTGCCTAATAGTTCTGGGTCTGTAGTTTGTTGTGGATTACCATTTCCATCAACAACAGTTCTAAGAACGCCATCTCCATTTGCATCAACCATTTTAGCTGTAGTGAACTTGTATTGACCTATTGGCATACCTTCAATAGCGTAGATCCCATTTCCATCGCCGAAACCTGTTAATTGAATTTCATCAACATCTAGTTTCTCAACTTTGTTTTTGTTTTCCGAATAGTTCCATGAAACAGTCCATTTAAAGTTGTCAGTTCTAATTGGAGTAACATCTATAGCTATTTCATAACCTTTGTTTCTTATGTCACCTAAATTAGCAATTATAAAATCATAACCGCTAGAAGGGTCAAGATCTAATTGCGAAATTAATCCGTCTGTAAATCTGTTGTAGTATGAAAATTCTATACCTAAGCGGTTTTTAAATAGTCTATTTTCAATTCCTACTTCAAACTCTGTTGTAATTTCTGGGGTTAAGTTAGGGTTACCTAATCTGTTTGATGCCGTATATGAATTTACACCGTTAAGAGGGAATGTTAAATCATCAACATCTGGGAAATTTGGACTACTTGAAGCCCCTGTAACATAACGGTCAGCAACATTATAAACATCAGCATCAAGCCCAGTGCTACCATAACCTATTCTTAATTTAGAGAAATCAAAGACACCAGTATCTTCGAATAGATTAGTCAAAATAAAACTAGCGTTCAAACCTCCATAAAAGAAACTGTTGCTACCTTGAGGTAATGTAGACGACCAGTCATTTCTTGCCGTAGCATTTAAATATATGAAATCCTTATAGCTTAAATCTGCACTTATGTATGTCCCTATGAGTCTTCTTTTTTCTCTATATTGATCAGAAGTTGCAGGGGTTAAACTATTATTTAGGTCATAAAAACCTGGAATATCTATTGATGAAATGTCTCCATATAACCAATCGTATGATCTTTCATTCACGTTTAAACCAGCAATAGTACTGAAATCAATATTTTCATTTATTGATTTGTTATAAGTAGCCATTATATCGTGACTAGTTTGTGTTCTATTTCTTTTAGTTTGTCTATAGCTCCCAGGTGTTGTAGCACTAGCCCCATCGTTGTATGAGTCTGGTGTAAAAGCAATTATGCCTGTATGTGTATTTGCGGTTGAGGTTTCATAATCACCAGAGAAACGATACATAAGACTTACGTCATCTAGGACATTATACTCTACTTCAAATTTACCAAAGAACTTGTTTTTATTTTGAGAAGCCCCATCATTATTTAAAATGAAGTAAGGGTTAACCCCGTAAGGTGTGAAATAGTTATCCAAATTGTTAAAAGGGTCATTGTAATCTTTCAAATCTATAATAGATATATCGTTGGCTATTTCTCTTAAAGACCTGTTTAAAGAAGTTCCTTGTCCTGAAGGAATTGCATTAGTTTTTTCCTTAGAGAAGTTTATTACAGAAGTAAATTTGAACTTTTCTGTCTTATGGGTTGCTTTTGTAGAAAGCGTGTATCTGCTGTATGAGTCATTGTCAGTTGGAACAACACCATCTACAGTATTTTGAGATAAAGACAAGAAATAGGTGTTAGTGTCGTTACCTCCAGAAAGAGAAATAGAATTTTTGCTATTCCCTCCATCTTCATAAAAGTCTCTAATGTTATTCTTTAAATAAACATAGGGTTTGATTTTTTGACTATTGTTTACTATGTTACCCCATACACGATCAACTCCGTCGTATGCAGCTCCCCAGTTGCCATTTTCATCTAAAGCTCTGTCTCCACTCCAACCTTGTCCAAATTGACTTTGCGTATCAGAAAGAAAGCCTACTTTATTAATAGAGTAAGAGCTATTAATATCAATTTTCATTTTTCCGCTTTTTCCACTTTTAGTGGTTATCAAGATAACACCGTTAGCAGCTCTGGATCCATAAAGAGCAGTAGAACTAGCTCCTTTTAAAACAGTAATATTTTCAATGTCGTTAGGGTTAATAGAATTAATCCCAGAACCAAAATCTACTTGCGAATTAAGATTATCTCCCGCTCTGTTTTGTTCATTGGTAATGACAACACCATCTATTATGTACATTGGTTGTACATTTCCAAAAGAGGAAATCCCACGTATTATAACATTTTGAGTTGCTCCAGGTCCTGGCGCCGAACTTACGTCTAACCCAGTAATCTTACCTTGTAGGGCGGTCATTGGGTTGACTGCTTGTGCTTTGTTGATGTCTTCACCATCTACCTCAGAGATGGCATACCCTAGAGTTCTCTTTTGTTTAGAAATTCCCAGAGCTGTTACCACAACCTCTTCCAGGGCTTCCGCATCTTCCTGTAAAGTAACATTGATTGTGTTGGATGCTCCAACAGCGATTTCTTTCGTAGTATACCCGACAAAACTAAATACAAGAGTAGCCCCTTGTTTAGCTGATATTGAGTAATTACCATCAAAATCTGAAGATGTACCAGATGAGGTACCTTTAATTATGACACTTGCTCCTGGAAGCGGTAAACCAGATCCATCTGATACCGTACCTGAAATTGTCTTTTCTTGTGCAAACGTTATTTGCACAACAAACGCTAGTAATAGCGTTAGAATTCCACTAAACTTTGTTTTCATTTTATAATTATTTGAATTAGTCAATGTAAAAATCATAAAATTATCTTAATAAAACAATAAATAATGGTTAAAATTTGAGAATAAGGGTAGTATTTTAAGAAAATGATAATTTGAGACTAGAAATTTGCCGTCAAACTGAGATGTATTTTAGAATTAGAGAGTTTAAATTGAGTATTCTCAGTTTTTCCGTTTGCATAATTAAACTTAAATAATCCTGCTTTTGTAAGAATTCCAAATCCAAACCCATAGCCAAAGAGTTTTTCTTTGGTATTTGATGCTTTATTTTCAAAATATGCTGCGTCAATTATAGAGTGTATATATATGGAGTTATTAAGTTGAAATCTATATTCTGTATTAATCAATCCATATAAGGAGGCAAAAAGACTGTTTTCTTCAAAACCCCTAATGGAATTAATGCCACCAAATCTTAGTAGTTCATTTTCAAAATAAGTATCCGAAATCAAATTTGAGCCATTTAGCCTTAGATAGATGCTGTTTTTTTTGTTTAAGTTGAAGATTTTCAAGGCGTCAATGGTTAATTGAGATTGTTTTTCTAAAGTATTTGAACTCTTTCTGTCTCCAAAAGCTGTTTCCAAGTAAACTTTCGATTTAATAGGGAACAATACATTATAGGATTGTGGTTTTAGGTATTGATAGGCGAGTGTGTAATATTGGGTCTTGTAATCGGCTATTGAGGTTGTTGAATTTTCTTTAAGTAAATTATTAGATTCTGTTGAAACAATACCAGCATAAATTTTATGTTTAGCATTTATTTGATAATATAATTTAGCAGATTGATTAACTGTGGTAAATGATGAATCTCTTTTAAAAATCCGTAAAAGTAAATCAACACCTATTGGAGATTTAAATAAGTAAGGTAAAGAAGCATCAACTTCGAACGTTTTTTGGTCATTTTCATCACTTTTATACAGTAGTCTAAAGGATTCGCCGAAATTCAAGTTATTTGTAAGATTCAAATTCAAGTAGCCATCAAACTCTAATTTGTTGGTTTCATCATTGGTGCCAAACCCTAAGAAACCATCAAAGGAATTACTTTTGGCTTTTTCAAGATAAATATAAAGTCTAGTAGAATCTTTAGAGAACAGAACCTCTGGTGATTTTATCTCTTTGGCGAAATTTAAACTATTGAGTTGTTCTGTTTTGTTTTGAATTTTATTTAAATCAAAAACCTGAGATGGTTTTATCTTCAAGAAATGTTTTAAGTAGGAACGAGGGAATTTTTCATACCCTTTAATTACAATGTCGTTGATGATTCTTTTTTGTTCCGAAGAATCAACTATTAAGTGCGCTTCTAGGTTTAACAGATCTTTGATTTTAATATCAGTTAAACGCAATTTAGAAAAAGGCAAACCTTTTTCTGATATTTTAGAATTGATGTATTTCAACGCGTTTTCAATTTCAGAGCATTCCAATTCAAAATAATTATCTGAAACATGTTTTGAAATGAAGTTTAAAACGGAAGCATCAACATCTTTTTTATTGTAGTATATATATATGGTGTTGAATTTCTTTTTTAAATGAATTTGAGAATAGAAAGTCGTATCGTTTATTCTTATAATGTTTTTCAATTCATTTTCAATATACCCCATTTTAAAAAGTGTCTTTTGAAGCGAGTCTACTTCAAATTTGATAGATGCATAATCTTTATGGTTTGTCAAGTAGTTTAAAGAATCTATTACAGTCGTTTCAAATTCAGAATTGCCATCTATTTTCAGTCGCAAGTTTTGGCAGAATACTTCCGAAGAAAAAAGGATGTATATAATAAGGATTAAAAAAGGAGTTTTTTGCACAAGTTAAAGATTACTAAAATGATTAATGAGCAGTTTTAGGCTTCTGTGTTCTAACTTCAAGCCTCTAACTTTTCAGTGTAAATCTAACGGAAAATATACGCTTATAATATAGGTGATGATATAATTTTTGAAAACTCTTAAAAATTAATGATTTAGGATTTGAATTCTAGATTTTAATTTCTACATTTGCACCCCTCTTAAAAAGAGGATAATAAAAATTATATATATTATATATGCCAACAATTTCGCAATTAGTAAGAAAAGGAAGAGCCAAAATAACCAAGAAGAGTAAATCGGCTGCTTTAGATTCTTGTCCGCAAAGACGTGGTGTGTGTACTCGTGTTTACACAACAACTCCTAAAAAACCTAACTCAGCAATGCGTAAGGTAGCAAGGGTTCGTTTAACAAACGGAAACGAGGTTAATGCATACATCGGTGGTGAAGGACACAATCTACAAGAGCACTCGATAGTATTGGTTAGAGGTGGAAGGGTAAAAGATTTGCCAGGAGTTAGATATCACATTGTACGTGGTGCTTTGGACACAGCAGGTGTTTCAGGTAGAACGCAACGTAGATCTAAGTATGGTGCAAAACGCCCTAAGAAGTAAAACAAAGTTAGAAGTAGGAGGTTGTAAGTTAGAGTTTTAAGAAGACTAATGACTAATAGCCAAAAACTAAAAACTAAAAAACTCAAAAGAAGACATGAGAAAAAGAGCAGCAAAAAAGAGACCGCTTTTACCGGATCCACGTTTTAACGATCAGTTAGTAACTCGTTTCGTTAATATGATGATGTGGGACGGAAAGAAGTCTGTCGCCTTTAAAGTATTCTATGATGCCATTGACATTGTAGACTCAAAAAAAACTGACGAAGAAAAAACAGCATTAGAAATCTGGAAAGATGGTTTGTCAAATGTAATGCCTCACGTAGAAGTACGTAGTCGTCGTGTTGGTGGAGCAACATTCCAAATACCAATGCAAATTCGTCCAGACCGTAAAGTTTCAACCGCAATGAAATGGCTAATTAGCTACGCGCGTAAAAGAAACGAAAAATCTATGGCATTGCGTTTAGCTTCAGAAATTTTAGCAGCAGCTAAAGAAGAGGGGGCAGCCGTTAAGAAAAGAGTTGATACTCATAAAATGGCAGAAGCAAATAAAGCATTCTCTCACTTTAGATTTTAATAGGACATGGCAAGAGATTTAAAATATACTAGAAATATAGGTATTGCTGCGCATATTGATGCAGGAAAAACTACTACTACAGAACGTATTCTTTATTATACAGGTGTTTCGCATAAAATTGGAGAAGTGCATGATGGTGCTGCAACAATGGACTGGATGGAGCAAGAGCAGGAAAGAGGTATTACAATTACTTCTGCTGCTACTACTTGTGAGTGGAAGTTCCCAATTGAAAATGGGGAGCCTACACCAGAGACTAAAGGATATCACTTTAATATAATTGACACACCAGGTCACGTTGATTTTACCGTAGAGGTAAACCGTTCGTTACGTGTGCTTGATGGTTTAGTATTCTTATTTAGTGCAGTTGATGGTGTTGAACCTCAATCTGAAACTAACTGGAGACTAGCAGATAACTATAAAGTACCAAGAATTGGTTTTGTTAATAAAATGGACCGTCAAGGGTCAGACTTTTTAGGTGTTTGTCAACAAGTAAAAGATATGTTGAAATCTAACGCTGTGCCAATCGTTTTAAATATTGGTGACGAAGAAGATTTTAAAGGTATTATAGATTTAGTTAAAAACCGTGCTATTGTATGGCATGATGAAACTCAAGGGGCGACTTTTGATGTGATCGAAATTCCAGAAGAACTTAAAGAAGAAGCTCGTAAATATCGCGCACTACTTATTGAAGAAGTTGCTGGTTACGACGAGGATCTTTTAGAAAAATTCATGGAAGATGAAGATTCTATTACAGAAGATGAAGTGCACGCTGCGCTTAGAGCTGCTGTAATGGATATGGCAATTATTCCTATGATTTGTGGTTCTGCCTTTAAAAATAAAGGTGTTCAATTCTTGTTAGATGCTGTATGTCGTTATTTGCCTTCTCCAACTGATAAAGAAGGTATAGTAGGAACTGATCCAGATTCTGGAGAATCAATTTTGCGTAAGCCATCTGTAAACGAGCCTTTTGCTGCTTTAGCATTTAAAATTGCTACTGATCCTTTTGTAGGTCGTTTAGCATTTTTCCGTGCGTATTCTGGTCGTTTAGATGCTGGTTCTTATGTGTTAAATAACCGTTCAGGTAAAAAAGAACGTATCTCACGTATTTATCAAATGCATGCTAATAAGCAAAATGCCATTGATTTTATAGAAGCTGGAGATATTGGAGCTGCTGTTGGATTCAAATCTATTAAAACAGGAGATACGCTTTCAGATGAGAAACATCCTATTGTTTTAGAGTCTATGGACTTCCCAGATCCAGTAATTGGTATCGCGGTTGAACCTAAAACTAAAGCAGATGTTGATAAATTGGGTATGGGCTTAGCTAAATTAGCTGAAGAAGATCCTACGTTTACAGTACGTTCAGACGAAGCTTCAGGACAGACTATTATTTCTGGAATGGGTGAACTTCACTTAGATGTTATTGTAGATCGTTTACGTCGTGAATTCAAAGTTGAGGTTAATCAAGGTCAACCACAGGTTGAATATAAAGAGGCTATTACACAATCAGCTGATCACAGAGAGGTTTATAAAAAACAATCTGGTGGTCGTGGTAAATTCGCAGATATCGTATTTACGGTTGAACCTGCAGATGAAGGTGTAGTTGGACTTCAATTTGAATCTGTCATTAAAGGAGGAAACGTTCCTAAGGAATTTATACCTTCTATTGAAAAAGGATTCAAAATGGCAATGGTAAATGGACCTTTAGCTGGATATGAAATTGACGCTATGAAAGTAACGTTGAAAGATGGGTCTTACCATGATGTGGATTCGGATCAATTATCTTTCGAATTAGCAGCAAAACTAGGATTTAAAAACTGTGCTAAAGCGGCAAAAGCTGTAATCATGGAGCCTATTATGAAGCTAGAAGTTATTACTCCTGAAGAAAATATGGGTGATATTGTAGGTGACTTAAATAGAAGACGTGGTCAAGTAAGTGATATGGGCGATAGAGCCGGTGCAAAAACTGTAAAAGCTACTGTGCCATTATCAGAAATGTTTGGATATGTTACTACATTAAGAACATTATCATCTGGTCGTGCAACGTCAACAATGGAATTTTCACATTATGCTGAAACGCCTTCAAATATATCTGAAGAAGTTATTAAGGCAGCTAAAGGAGAACAATCTTAAAAGTTAAGAAAATGAGTCAAAAAATCAGAATAAAATTAAAGTCTTACGATTTTAACTTAGTGGACAAGTCTGCTGATAAGATTGTAAAAACAGTAAAAAGTACTGGAGCTGTTGTTACTGGACCAATTCCATTACCAACTCACAAGAAAATTTTCACTGTATTACGTTCTCCACACGTAAACAAGAAATCAAGAGAACAATTTCAATTAAGCTCTTACAAGCGTTTACTTGATATTTACTCTTCGTCATCAAAAACAATTGATGCGTTAATGAAACTTGAATTACCAAGTGGTGTTGAAGTAGAAATCAAAGTTTAGTAATAAACTTACATGTCCTTAACGATTGGTTAAGGAAAAACGGTAAAAATACAATTCAAGGCTGAAACGTATTTTCAGCCTTGAATTTTAGTAAAAACGTGATTTATCACGTATCATAAATAGTAATAAATTAAATAAATAATTATGTCTGGGTTAATTGGAAAAAAAATCGGTATGACCAGCATCTTCGATGAAAATGGTAAAAATATGCCATGTACAGTAATCGAAGCTGGACCATGTATCGTTACCCAAGTCAGAACTGAAGACGTTGATGGCTATGAAGCTATTCAACTTGGTTTCGATGACGCGACAGAAAAAAGCGCTACTAAAGCTGACTTAGGTCACGCTAAAAAAGCAGGAACTTCTGTAAAACGCAAAATCGTAGAATTTCAAGGTTTTGATGAGGAGTACAAATTAGGAGATGCAATCACTGTTGAACATTTCGCTGAAGGTGAATTTGTTGACGTAGCAGGAACATCTAAAGGTAAAGGATTTCAAGGTGTTGTAAAACGTCATGGTTTCGGTGGTGTAGGTCAAGCTACTCACGGTCAACATAACCGTTTAAGAGCGCCTGGATCTATTGGAGCTGCATCTTACCCTGCTCGTGTTTTTAAAGGCATGAAAATGGCAGGAAGAATGGGTGGAGACACAGTTAAAGTTCAAAATTTAAGAGTTTTAAAAGTAGTTGCTGAAAAGAATCTACTTGTGGTTAAGGGATGTGTTCCTGGTCATAAAAACGCTTATGTAATTATTAGAAAATAATGAAAGTAGCAGTTTTAGATATAAACGGAAAAGACACAGGTAGAAAGGCAGACCTTTCTAAAGATGTGTTTGCTATTGAGCCTAATAATCACGCTGTATATTTGGATGTTAAACAATATTTAGCAAACCAACGTCAAGGAACTCACAAGTCGAAAGAACGCGCTGAGATTTCTGGAAGTACACGTAAGATTAAAAAGCAAAAAGGAACTGGTACAGCAAGAGCAGGTAGTATTAAGTCTGGTGTATTTAAAGGGGGTGGTCGTATGTTCGGTCCAAGACCTAGAAATTACAGCTTCAAACTTAATAAAAACTTAAAGCGCTTAGCGCGTAAATCTGCCTTAAGTATCAAAGCAGGAGAGAAGTCAATAACAGTTGTTGAAGACTTTACTTTTGATAATGTAAAGACTAAGAACTTTACAGCAGTTTTAAAGGCTTTAGAGCTAGAAAACAAAAAATCTCTGTTTGTGTTGGGTGGGTCAAATAATAACGTATATTTGTCATCGCGCAATTTAAAAGGCTCTGAAGTTGTAACTAGTTCAGAAATAAGCACTTATAAGATTTTAAATGCAAATCAAATAGTTCTTTTAGAAGGCGCTTTAGAAGGAATTGAAACAAACTTAAGTAAATAGAAACAATGAATATCTTAATTAAACCTATAATCACAGAAAAGGCTACAGCAGATAGCGAGTTGAGAAACTGCTACACGTTCTCGGTGAATACAAAGGCGAACAAGGTAGAAATCAAAAAAGCGGTGGAAGCTGCTTATGGTGTTTCTGTTGAAAAAGTTCGTACTATAAATGTCCGTCCAGATCGTAGTACCAAGCACACAAAAACTGGTATTCAAAATGGTAAAACAAATGCTGTTAAAAAGGCAATTGTACAACTGGCGGAAGGTGAAATGATTGATTTATACAGTAACATGTAATTAAAGACAAATGTCAGTAAGAAAATTAAAACCAATCACACCAGGACAGCGATTTAGAGTAGTAAATGGTTATGACGCCATCACTACTGATAAGCCGGAAAAGAGTTTACTCGTTCCGAATAAAAGGTCTGGTGGTAGAAACAGTGAAGGAAAAATGACCATGCGCTACATAGGTGGTGGTCATAAAAGAAAATATCGTATTATCGATTTTAAAAGAGACAAAGCTGGGATTCCTGCTGAAGTAGCTTCAATTCAATACGATCCAAACAGAACAGCTTTTATCGCATTATTGAATTATCAAGATGGTGAGAAAAGATACATTATTGCTCAAAATGGACTTCAGGTTGGACAAAATGTAGTATCTGGTAATGAAGGTATTGCTCCAGAAATTGGAAATGCAATGCCATTAAGTCAAATTCCATTAGGAACTATTATATCTTGTATAGAGTTACGTCCTGGACAAGGTGCAATTATGGCACGTAGTGCTGGAGCTTTTGCGCAGTTAATGGCAAGAGATGGTAAATTTGCCACAGTTAAATTGCCTTCAGGTGAAACAAGATTAATTCTTGCTAACTGTATGGCTACAATAGGTGTTGTATCTAACTCGGATCATCAATTATTAGTTGGTGGTAAAGCAGGTAGAACAAGATGGTTAGGAAGAAGACCACGTACTAGACCAGTAGTAATGAATCCAGTTGATCACCCAATGGGTGGTGGTGAAGGTAAATCTTCAGGAGGACATCCTCGTTCTAGAAATGGTATTCCAGCTAAAGGTTACAGAACCCGTTCTAAGACTAAGTCAAGTAATAAATATATTGTAGAACGTAGAAAGAAATAAGACATGGCAAGATCATTAAAAAAAGGACCTTACGTTCATTATAAACTAGAAAAGAAAGTAGCTGTTAATGTTGAATCTAACAAAAAAACAGTAATCAAAACGTGGTCTAGAGCCTCTATGATTACTCCAGATTTTGTTGGACAAACTATAGCAGTGCACAATGGCCGTCAATTTGTACCAGTATATGTTACAGAAAACATGGTAGGTCATAAATTAGGAGAATTTTCACCAACACGTTCATTCCGTGGACATGCAGGTGCTAAAAATAAAGGTAAAAAGTAGTAAGCTATGGGAAGTCGTAAAAAACAAATGGCAGACGCTATTAAGGAAGCAAAAAAACACGTTGCTTTTGCAAAGCTTAATAACTGTCCTACATCACCGAGAAAAATGCGTTTAGTAGCCGATTTAGTAAGAGGTGAAAAAGTAGAACATGCACTTAATATCTTAAAATTCAACCAAAAAGAAGCATCTGGTCGTTTAGAGAAATTGTTATTGTCTGCAATTGCAAACTGGCAATCTAAAAACGAAGAAGCTAACATTGAAGAGGCTGAGTTGGTAGTAAAAGAGATTAAAGTTGATAGCGGATCTATGTTAAAGAGATTACGTCCAGCTCCGCAAGGTCGTGCACACAGAATAAGAAAACGTTCTAACCACGTAACAATCGTAGTTGGAGCTAATAATAACACACAAGCTTAATAAAGTATGGGACAAAAGACAAATCCAATCGGAAATCGCTTAGGAATTATCAGAGGATGGGAATCTAACTGGTACGGAGGAAACGATTATGGTGACAAACTTGCCGAAGACGATAAGATTAGAAAATACGTTCACGCGCGTTTATCTAAAGCTAGTGTTAGTAGAGTAATTATCGAAAGAACTTTAAAACTTGTAACCGTTACTATCACTACTGCAAGACCAGGTATTATTATCGGGAAAGGCGGACAAGAGGTAGACAAGTTAAAAGAAGAACTTAAGAAAATTACTAGTAAAGAAGTTCAGATTAACATCTTTGAAATTAAAAGACCTGAACTTGATGCATTTTTAGTAGGATCAAGCATAGCTCGTCAAATTGAAAACAGAATTTCATACAGACGCGCAATTAAGATGGCTATTGCTGCTACAATGCGTATGAATGCTGAAGGAATTAAAATCCAGATTAGTGGACGTTTAAATGGTGCTGAAATGGCACGTTCTGAACACTACAAAGAAGGACGTATTCCTTTATCAACCTTTAGAGCCGATATTGATTATGCTTTAGTTGAGGCACACACTACTTATGGTAGATTAGGTGTTAAAGTATGGATCATGAAAGGTGAAGTATATGGTAAAAGAGAACTTTCTCCGCTTGTTGGATTGTCCAAAAAGCAAGGAAAAGGTGGAGCCGGAGGACGTGGCGGAAACAGAGATAACAAACCTCGTCGTAGAAAGTAATTTTTTATAAAGTAAAGAAAAATGTTACAGCCTAAAAGAACAAAATTTCGTAAGCAACAAAAAGGACGGATGAAAGGTCTTTCTCAAAGAGGAAACCAACTTTCAAATGGAACTTTTGGAATAAAAGTATTAGATTCAACGTTTTTGACATCACGTCAAATTGAAGCAGCGCGTATTGCCGCTACACGTTTCATGAAAAGAGAAGGGCAACTTTGGATTAAAGTATTTCCAGACAAGCCTATTACAAAAAAGCCTCTTGAAGTACGTATGGGTAAAGGTAAAGGTGCAGTTGAGTACTGGGTTGCGGTATGTAAGCCAGGTAGAATAGTTTTTGAAATTGGAGGTGTACCTCTAGATGTTGCAAAAGAAGCATTACGCTTAGCAGCACAAAAACTACCAGTTAAAACTAAGTTTTTAATCGCTAGAGATTACGAAGCATAATTTATTTGATATTATGAAACAATCAGAAATTAAAGAATTATCTGTAGCTGAGTTACAAGATAAACTTGGTGAAACAAAAAAGAGTTATTCAGACCTAAAATTGGCTCATGCAATATCTCCTTTAGAAAATCCAATTCAATTACGTTCTATAAGAAGAACTGTAGCTAGAATTGCGACTGAATTAACTAAAAGAGAATTACAATAATTCTGCTGAAAGATGGAAACAAGAAATTTAAGAAAAGAACGTATAGGAGTTGTTACTAGTAACAAAATGCAAAAATCAATAGTTGTTGCAGAGGTTAAAAAAGTAAAACATCCTATGTATGGTAAGTTCGTGTTGAAAACGAAAAAATACGTTGCACACGACGAGACAAACGATTGTAACATTGGAGATACTGTAAAGATCATGGAAACAAGACCTTTAAGTAAATCTAAATGTTGGAGATTAGTAGAAATCCTAGAAAGAGCTAAATAATTATGTTACAACAAGAATCAAGAATAAAAGTAGCAGACAATACTGGAGCAAAAGAGGTTTTAGTTATCCGTGTTTTAGGAGGAACTAAAAGAAGATATGCTTCTGTAGGAGATAAGATAGTTGTTTCGGTTAAAGATGCAACGCCTAATGGAAACATTAAGAAAAAAGCAGTTTCTACAGCAGTTGTTGTACGTACTAAGAAAGAAGTAAGAAGACCAGACGGATCTTATATAAGATTTGATGATAATGCTTGTGTTTTATTAAACCCAACGGGTGAAATGAGAGGAACACGTGTATTTGGTCCTGTTGCTAGAGAGCTTCGTGATAAACAATTCATGAAGATTGTATCATTAGCACCAGAAGTGCTTTAATACATTATAACTAAGATGACAAAGCTTAAAATAAAAACTGGAGATACTGTAAAAGTAATTGCTGGAGACCATAAAGGATCTGAAGGTAAAGTACAAAAGGTATTAATAGCTAAGAACAAGGCGATTGTAGAGGGTGTAAACATGGTTAAGAAACATACTAAACCAAGTGCACAAAACCCTCAAGGCGGAATCGTAGAGAAAGAAGCTGCTATTCATATATCTAACTTATCGTTGTTAACTTCAAAAGGAGAAACAACAAGAATTGGATTTAGAGTAGAAGGCGATAAAAAAGTAAGATTTTCAACAAAATCTAATGAAGTAATATAGTTATGGCATATTCACCTAGACTTAAAGAAGAGTATAAAAGCAGAGTAATTGCAGCTCTTACAGACGAATTTGGTTATAAAAATGTAATGCAAGTGCCTAAACTTACTAAGATAGTAATATCTAAAGGTGTTGGAGCAGCCGTTGCAGACAAAAAGTTAATCGACTACGCAGTAGAAGAAGTAACTACTATATCTGGACAAAAAGCGATAGCTACATTATCTAAAAAGGATGTTGCAACATTTAAATTACGTAAAGGAATGCCAATTGGTGTTAAAGTAACTTTACGTGGTGAAAGAATGTATGAGTTTTTAGATCGTTTAGTAACATCTGCACTTCCACGTGTAAGAGATTTTAACGGCATTAGAGCTACAGGATTTGATGGTAGGGGTAACTACAATTTAGGAGTTACCGAACAAATTATATTCCCAGAAATAAACATTGATAAAGTGAACAAAATTTCTGGTATGGATATTACATTTGTAACAACTGCAGATACTGATAAAGAAGCAAAATCATTATTAACCGAATTAGGATTACCTTTTCAAAAGAACTAAGATATGGCTAAAGAATCAATGAAAGCCCGTGAGGTAAAAAGAGCAAAAACAGTAGCAAAGTATGCTGAAAAACGTAAAGCTTTAAAAGAAGCTGGAGATTATGAAGCATTACAAAAGTTACCAAAAAATGCATCTCCAGTTCGTATGCATAATAGATGTAAATTAACAGGAAGACCAAAAGGATACATGAGAACTTTCGGAATTTCTCGTGTAACTTTTAGAGAAATGGCTAATCAAGGGCTTATCCCTGGAGTAAGAAAAGCTAGTTGGTAATATTATTTAAATAATCAGGTTTAAGGTTCGAAATAGTTCGAAAACCAATACCACAAAATCAATTCATTATGTACTCAGATCCAATTGCGGATTATTTGACAAGAATTAGAAACGCAGTGCGTGCCAACCACAGAGTGGTTGAGATTCCTGCTTCTAATTTGAAAAAAGACATCACTAAAATATTATTCGAACAAGGATATATTTTAAGTTACAAATTTGATGATTCGTCTGTACAAGGTTCTATTAAAATAGCGCTTAAATACAACAAAGAAACAAAGGAACCAGTAATTAAAAAACTTCAAAGAATTAGTACACCAGGTTTACGTAAGTATGCTGGTTCTAATGATTTACCTAGAATCTTAAATGGACTTGGTATTGCTATTGTTTCAACTTCTCACGGAGTGATGACAGGCAAACAAGCTAAAAGAGATAATGTTGGCGGGGAAGTTTTATGTTACGTTTACTAATTTAAAGCCAGAAAGAAATGTCAAGAATAGGAAATAATCCAGTAGCCATTCCAGAAGGTGTAACAGTTGATGTTAAAGATAGCGTTGTTACTGTAAAAGGGAAATTAGGAGAGTTAACACAAAATTACGATTCTATAGAAATTAAAGTTGAAGACGGTAGCGTTTGGGTTACACGTTCTTCAGATACTAAAGATCAAAAAGCTAAACACGGTTTGTACAGATCTTTAATGCACAATATGATTGAAGGTGTATCTAAAGGATGGACTAAAGAATTAGAATTGGTAGGTGTAGGTTATAGAGCAGCAAACCAAGGACAAAAATTAGATTTAGCTTTAGGATTTTCTCATAATATTATTTTGAACATTGCTCCAGAAGTAAAAGTGGAGACTGTATCAGAAAAGGGGAAAAATCCAATTATAAAATTAACATCATTCGATAAACAACTTGTTGGTCAAGTAGCAGCAAAAATTCGTGGTTTTAGAAGACCAGAACCTTATAAAGGTAAAGGGATTAAGTTTGTTGGTGAGATACTAAGAAGAAAAGCAGGTAAATCAGCTTAATAATTAAGTTATGGCATTGACAAAGAACGAAAGAAGACTAAGAATAAAAAACAGAATCCGTAAGGTTGTTTCTGGTACAGAAGCAAGACCTAGATTAGCTGTTTATAGAAGTAATAAAGAAATTTATGCTCAGATAGTTGATGATGTAACTGGTAAAACTATCAGTGCAGCATCTTCAAGAGATAAAGGTGTAAGTACTGCGAAAGCAACTAAATCAGAAGTAGCTAAGTTAGTAGGTAAATCACTTGCTGAAAAAGCTTTAAAAGCTGGTGTGGAAACAATCTCTTTTGATAGAGGTGGTTATTTATATCACGGTAGAGTTAAATCATTAGCTGAAGGAGCTAGAGAAGCAGGACTTAAATTCTAAGAAATTATGTTTAAAAAATATAAAAGTGCAGAATTAGTAAAACCAGGTGGATTAGATCTTAAAGATCGTTTAGTTGGGGTACAAAGAGTTACAAAAGTAACTAAAGGTGGTAGAGCATTTGGTTTCTCAGCAATTGTAGTAGTTGGTGATGAAGCAGGTGTTGTAGGACAAGGTTTAGGGAAATCTAAAGACGTTGCTAGTGCTATTGCAAAAGCTGTTGAAGATGCTAAGAAAAACCTAGTTAGAATTCCTATTATAAAAGGAACATTGCCACATGAGCAAAAAGGTAAATATGGTGGGGCTAGAGTAAACATTATTCCTGCTGCTCCTGGTACAGGTGTAATTGCTGGTGGTGCTGTTAGAACAGTGCTTGAGGCAGTTGGTGTACATGATGTATTATCAAAATCTCAAGGGTCTTCAAACCCTCACAATGTGGTAAAAGCAACATTTGATGCTTTACTTCAATTAAGAGATGCGAATGCCATTGCTCAGGATAGAGGTATTTCACTTGAACAAGTTTTTAACGCTTAACAAAGACAGAGATGGCAAAAATTAAAGTAAAAAAAGTTAAAAGCGCAATCAATCGTACGCAAAGACAAAAAAGAACTTTAGAAGCTCTAGGTCTTAAAAAGATTGGTCAAGTAATAGAGCATGAGGCTACACCAAATATTCTTGGTATGGTTGCTAAAGTTTCACATTTAGTTTCTGTAGAAGAAGCTTAAAAATATAAACTGAAAATGGATTTAAGTAATTTAAAACCTGCAGAAGGTTCAGTAAAAAACCAAGGGAAAAGAATAGGTAGAGGACAAGGTTCTGGTAAAGGTGGTACGGCAACTCGTGGTCACAAAGGAGCTAAATCGCGTTCTGGTTATTCTAAGAAACTAGGATTTGAAGGCGGGCAAATGCCTCTTCAAAGACGTGTTCCTAAATTTGGTTTTACTAACATTAACCGTATTGAGTATCAAGGAATTAATTTGGATACCTTGCAACAATTGGTTGATGATAAGAAAATAAAAGATGCAGTAGATTTTGAAACATTATTTGCAAACCGTTTAGCTGGAAAAAATGATCTAGTTAAAATAATGGGACGTGGAGAGTTAAAAGCAAAATTAAAAGTATCTGCTCATAAGTTTACTGCTTCAGCAAAAGCTGCTATAGAAGCTGCTGGAGGAGAAGCTGTAACTATATAAGACTTTTTATAAGTATGAAATTTATAGAATCAATAAAGAATGTTTGGAAAATAGAAGAGCTAAGAAATAGAATCATAGTTACACTTGGTCTATTATTGGTTTATCGTTTTGGTGCTCAAGTAGTATTACCAGGTATAGATGCATCTCAATTAGGTGGTTTAGCAGAAAAAACAGACAGTGGTTTGTTAGGTTTGCTTAATGCTTTTACTGGAGGAGCATTTGCTAACGCTTCGGTATTCGCGCTAGGTATCATGCCTTACATTTCTGCTTCTATTGTTGTACAGTTAATGGGTATTGCTATCCCTTATTTGCAAAAATTGCAAAAAGAGGGTGCTAGTGGGCAGAAGAAAATCAATCAGATTACACGTTGGTTAACCATCGCAATCTGTTTACTTCAGGCTCCAGGTTATTTAGCAAGCTTACCAGCTTTAGGAATTCCTTCAACAGCATTCTTATTGGGTACAGGACCTTTATTTTATTTCTCTTCAGTTTCTATATTAGTAACGGGCTGTATTTTCGCAATGTGGTTAGGAGAGAAGATTACTGATAAAGGTATTGGTAATGGTATTTCATTATTAATTATGGTTGGTATCATTGCAACATTACCTCAAGCATTTTTACAAAATGCAGCGACTAGATTAGAAGGTGGTGGAAACGGTGGTTTAATGATGGTATTAATAGAATTTGTTATCTGGTTTGTTATTATTTTAGCGTCAATTATGTTAGTCATGGGGGTTAGGAAAATAGCCGTGCAATATGCAAGAAGAACTGCTACTGGTGGTTATGAAAAAAGCGCTATGGCAGGATCAAGACAGTATATTCCATTAAAGCTTAATGCTTCTGGAGTTATGCCAATTATATTTGCTCAGGCTATTATGTTTGTTCCAAGTTTAATAGGTGGGTCTGCTTTCTTAAAAGAAACAGCTGCTGGGGCTTGGATGCAAACGAACTATTCTGATATGTTTGGGTTTTGGTATAATCTAACATTTGCTTTATTAATTATAGTATTTACATACTTTTATACTGCAATTACAGTACCTACCAATAAAATGGCAGACGATTTAAAACGTAGTGGTGGTTTTATCCCTGGTATTCGTCCAGGTTCTGAAACATCTGAATATTTAGATAAAATAATGTCTCAAATAACCTTACCAGGTTCTATATTTTTAGCGCTTATTGCTGTGTTCCCTGCGTTTATTGTTAAACTGATGGGTGTGCAACAAGGATGGGCTTTATTTTTCGGAGGAACCTCATTATTAATTATGGTTGGAGTTGCAATTGACACTATGCAACAAATAAATTCTTATTTGTTAAATAGACACTATGATGGTTTGATGAAAACTGGTAAAAATAGAAAAGCAGTAGCTTAATTATTATACTATGGCAAAACAAGCAGCAATAGAACAAGACGGAACTATTATAGAAGCATTATCCAATGCTATGTTTCGTGTAGAATTAGAAAATGGTCACATTGTGACGGCACATATCTCTGGTAAAATGCGTATGCATTACATTAAATTATTACCGGGAGACAAAGTAAAACTAGAAATGAGTCCTTATGATTTAACTAAGGCTCGAATAACTTATAGATACTAACAAGATGAAAGTAAGAGCATCCGTTAAAAAGAGAAGCGCAGATTGTAAAATTGTGCGTAGAAAAGGCAGACTTTACGTGATAAACAAAAAGAATCCTAGATTTAAACAAAGACAAGGGTAAATTATGGCAAGAATTGCAGGTGTAGACATACCAAAAAACAAAAGAGGAGTTATTTCTTTAACTTATATCTATGGAATAGGTAGAAGTAGAGCAAAAGAAATTTTAGCTGAAGCTAAAGTAGACGAAAGTACAAAAGTTCAAGATTGGACCGATGACCAAATTAGCGGTATTCGTGAAGCTGTTGGTACTTTTACTATCGAAGGTGAATTACGTTCTGAAACACAATTAAACATTAAGCGATTAATGGATATTGGGTGTTACAGAGGTATTCGTCACAGATCGGGTCTTCCTTTAAGAGGGCAACGTACTAAAAACAACTCTAGAACCAGAAAAGGTAGAAGAAAAACCGTTGCTAATAAGAAAAAAGCAACTAAGTAATAATTAGAAATATTTAGTCTTTAGTATTTAGACGTTGGAAGGAATCTGTTTGAAATTACGGTTTAGGATTCTAGCGACTATCACTGAAACTGAGCACTAGAAAATATGGCAAAAACAAGCACAAAAAAACGTAAAGTTATAGTTGATGCTGTTGGAGAAGCGCATGTAACAGCTTCTTTTAACAATATCATTATTTCACTTACCAACAAAAAAGGAGACGTGATTTCATGGTCTTCAGCTGGTAAAATGGGATTTAGAGGTTCTAAGAAAAATACACCTTATGCTGCTCAATTAGCTGCTGAAGATGCTGCGGGAGTAGCTGTTGAAGCTGGATTGAAGAAAGTAAAGGTTTATGTTAAAGGGCCGGGTAATGGTAGAGAATCTGCTATTCGTTCTATCCACAATGCTGGAATTGAAGTCACTGAGATTATCGATGTTACTCCATTACCACATAATGGATGTCGTCCTCCAAAACGTAGAAGAGTCTAAATAAATTTACGATTGTAGATTTACGATTTTCGAATAGTTTGATTCGTCTTGAGTAACTCAAAATCGTCACAAAAAATTAATATCATCTGAACCTCAGATGGTATTAATTTTTTGTGTAAATTTGCAGACTGAAAAAAATAATTAACAAGTATTAACGAGAGATCAACGATTATCGAAGGATAAGATTAAGACCTTAATTCATAATCACTCTCAAAACAAATTTAAAATGGCAAGATATACTGGTCCTAAAACTAAAATAGCACGTAAATTTGGCGAAGCTATCTTCGGAGAAGACAAATCTTTCGAAAAAAGAAATTACCCTCCTGGACAACACGGAAACGCAAGACGTCGTGGAAAAAAATCTGAATACGCAATCCAATTAATGGAAAAACAAAAAGCTAAATATACTTATGGTATTTTAGAGCGTCAATTTAGAGGTCTATTTAAAAAGGCAAGAGCTGCTCAAGGTATTACAGGTGAAGTTTTATTACAACTTTGCGAATCTAGATTAGATAATGTAGTATTTAGAATGGGTATTGCTCCAACAAGAAGTGGTGCTAGACAATTAGTATCTCACAGACACATTACGGTAAACGGGGAATTAGTAAATATCCCTTCTTACTCTTTAAAAGCTGGAGATGTTGTTGCTGTTCGAGAAAAGTCAAAATCACTTGAAGCTATCGAAAGATCACTTTCAAACTCAAGTCAAGTTTACGAATGGATTACTTGGAATACGGATACGAAACAAGGAACTTACGTTTCTATTCCTGCTAGAATTCAAATTCCAGAAAACATAAACGAGCAATTCATAGTCGAATTATATTCTAAATAATAAATTATTCATATTGGTATTTGGCCAAAGGATTTATTAGTCTTCTTCAAACTTTTAGATCGCGCAACTAAATAACAATTAAAACGAAGAAAAATATGGCAGTTTTTAATTTTCAAAAACCAGACAAAGTAATCATGATTGATTCTACTGATTTCGAAGGTAAATTCGAATTCAGACCATTAGAACCTGGTTACGGTCTTACAGTAGGAAACGCTTTAAGAAGAGTACTTTTGTCTTCTTTAGAGGGATTTGCAATCACATCGGTTAGAATTGAAGGTGTAGATCATGAATTTTCAGCAATTGCTGGTGTAGTTGAAGATGTTACAGAAATCATCTTAAACTTAAAACAAGTTCGTTTTAAAAGACAAATTGAAGATATTGATAACGAATCAATTTCAATTTCAATTTCTGGTCAAGATCGTATCACAGCTGGAGATTTCCAAAAATTTATTTCAGGATTCCAAGTATTAAATACAGAATTAGTTATCTGTAACTTAGATCCTAAAGTTAATTTCAATATGGAAATTACAATTGAAAAAGGTAGAGGATATGTACCTGCAGAAGAAAACAAAAAAGCTTCAGCACCAATAGGAACTATCTTTACAGATTCAATTTACACACCAATAAAAAACGTTAAGTATAGTATTGAAAACTATCGTGTTGAGCAAAAAACGGATTATGAAAAATTAGTTTTTGAAATCATTACTGATGGATCAATTACTCCGCAAGACGCTTTAACTGAAGGTGCTAAAACATTAATTCACCACTTCATGTTATTCTCTGATGAGCGTATCACTTTAGAAGCTGATGAAATTGCACAAACTGAAACTTATGACGAAGAATCTCTTCATATGCGTCAGTTGCTTAAAACGAAGTTAATCGATATGGATTTATCTGTTCGTGCACTTAACTGTTTAAAAGCTGCAGAAGTTGATACTTTAGGAGATTTAGTATCATTCAACAAAAACGATTTAATGAAATTCAGAAACTTTGGTAAGAAGTCTTTAACTGAGCTTGAAGAGCTTGTAAATGTTAAAGGACTAAATTTCGGAATGGATTTAAGCAAATATAAATTAGATAAAGATTAATTAATCATATTTTGCTCCTCGATTTACGAGTTTGGTAGCAAGATGATAAAACAAATGTCATGAGACACGGAAAAAAAGTAAACCACTTAGGTAGGCAAACAGCTCACAGAAAAGCAATGTTAGCAAATATGGCTTGTTCATTAATAGAACATAAGCGCATTAACACAACAGTTGCTAAAGCAAAAGCTCTAAAACAATTTGTAGAGCCTATGATTACTAAGTCTAAAGAAGATACAACACATAACAGACGTATTGTGATGGCTCGACTAAGACAAAAAGATGTAGTAGCTGAATTATTTAGAGATGTAGCTGCTAAAGTAGCTGATAGACCGGGAGGATATACTAGAATTATAAAACTAGGAAATCGTTTAGGGGATAATGCAGATATGGCTATGATTGAGCTTGTAGATTACAATGAAATCTATAATGCAGATAAAGCTAAGAAGAAAACAACTAGAAGAAGCAGAAGAGGAGGTTCTAAACCTGCTGCTGTTGCTCCAGTTGAAACTAAAGCATCTAACGAAGAAGAATAATGTTAATAAGCATTTAATATATTAAGGATAAACTATTTTAGTTTATCCTTTTTTTTGTGCAATTTTGTAAAACCTTGTTCCCGCGCAGGCGGGAATCTCATAAAGATTATAATGAAATATCAAAAAAGACAACAAGCCATCGTACTTCTAGCAGATGGTACTATTTTTTACGGTAAAGCAGTAGGTAATAAACAAGGAACTTCATTTGGCGAAGTGTGTTTTAATACGGGAATGACTGGCTACCAAGAGATTTTTACAGACCCATCTTATTATGGTCAATTAATGGTTGCAACCAATGCACATATTGGAAACTATGGAGTAAATAATGATGAAGTAGAATCTGATTCCATAAAAATTGCTGGACTGATCGTGAAAAACTTTAGCTATGAGTACTCTAGAGATAATGCAGACGGTTCGTTAGAAGATTTTCTAGAAGAAAATAATTTATTAGCAATTTCGGATGTAGATACTAGAGCATTGGTAAGCTACATTAGAGATCATGGTGCTATGAATGCCGTAATTTCTACAGAAGTTGATAATATTGAAGGTTTAAAAAAACAATTGGCTGATGTGCCAAATATGGAAGGTTTAGAGTTAGCTTCACAAGTTTCTACTAAGGAGCCTTATTGTTTTGGTGATGAGAATGCCACGTATAAAGTTGCCGCTTTAGATATTGGAATTAAAAAGAACATTCTTAGAAACATAGCAAAAAGAGACGCTTACATAAAAGTGTTTCCATACAATGCCAAGTTTGAAGACCTAGAAGCATTTAAACCTGACGGATACTTTTTATCAAACGGACCTGGAGATCCAGAACCTCTAGTTGAAGCTCAAGAAGTTGCGAAAGAGATTATAAAAAGGAATTTGCCATTATTTGGTATTTGCCTGGGCCATCAAGTAATTGCACGTGCAAATGGTGTTTCTACATAT
Organism: Algibacter agarivorans; assembly: GCF_039543245.1. Taxonomy (NCBI): domain Bacteria; kingdom Pseudomonadati; phylum Bacteroidota; class Flavobacteriia; order Flavobacteriales; family Flavobacteriaceae; genus Algibacter; species Algibacter agarivorans. The sequence goes on along the minus strand of NZ_BAABJJ010000034.1, from coordinate 23,904 downwards.
AAAATGCATAATGGTCATAGAGGAATTAATCATCCAGTAAAAAACATGATTACTGGTAAAGGTGAAATTACTTCTCAGAATCATGGTTTTGCTGTAAATAGAGAAGAGGCAGAAGCAAATCCAGATTTAGAGGTAACACATGTGCATTTAAACGATCATACTGTGGCAGGTTTAGCTATGAAAAGCAAGAATTGTTTCTCGGTTCAGTACCATCCTGAAGCTAGCCCAGGACCACATGATTCATCATATCTTTTTGATCAATTTATTGAAAACATCAAGAAATAAAAATTAATAAAAACTTCAATTATAATCGACTATTTATGAAGTTTTTTTACTAAAACGTTATAGATGCTATTTTGTCAATTTCTTCAAAAACATCTCACAAAAAACAAGATTTAACCGTAAATTTGAAATAATTTAAAAGATTTAAAATAAACCAATTATGAGTATAATAATTAACGTTCACGCAAGACAAATTCTAGATTCAAGAGGAAATCCAACCGTTGAAGTAGATGTAGTAACAGAAAACAACATATTAGGTAGAGCTGCTGTACCATCAGGAGCATCAACAGGAGAACATGAAGCTGTTGAATTGCGTGATGGTGGAAATACTTATATGGGAAAAGGTGTTTTAAAAGCAGTAGAAAATGTAAATACTACTATTGCAGAAGAATTGTTAGGGGTTTCTGTTTTTGAACAAAACCTTATTGATAAAATAATGATTGATTTAGATGGTACGCCAAATAAATCAAAATTGGGAGCTAATGCTATTTTAGGTGTTTCTTTAGCGGTTGCTAAAGCTGCGGCCAATGAATTGAACATGCCATTATACAGATATGTAGGCGGGGTTTCTGCTAATACGCTTCCAGTACCAATGATGAACATCATAAATGGTGGTTCTCACAGTGATGCGCCAATTGCGTTTCAAGAGTTTATGATTATGCCAGTTAAGGCTAAAAATTTCACGCATGCCATGCAAATGGGTACTGAAATTTTTCATAACCTTAAAAAAGTATTACATGATAGAGATTTAAGTACAGCTGTAGGTGATGAAGGAGGGTTTGCTCCAAACTTAGCAGGCGGAACAGAAGATGCTCTAGATACTATAGCTAAAGCAGTTGCTAATGCGGGATATAAATTTGGTGATGAAGTTAAAATCGCTTTAGATTGTGCTTCTGCTGAATTCTATGAAAATGGAACATACGATTATAAGAAATTTGAAGGTGATACAGGTGTTGTAAGAACAAGTAAAGAACAAGCTGAATATTTAGCTGAATTAGCAGCTAAATACCCAATCATTTCTATTGAAGACGGAATGGATGAAAACGACTGGGAAGGTTGGGCTTATTTAACTGAATTGATAGGAGATAAAGTACAGTTAGTTGGTGATGATTTATTCGTAACTAATGTAGAGCGTTTATCAAGAGGTATTGAAGAAGGTATTGCCAATTCAATCCTAATTAAAGTAAACCAAATTGGGTCTCTAACTGAAACTATTGCTGCGGTTAATATGGCTAAAAATGCTGGTTATACCTCTGTAATGTCTCACCGTTCTGGAGAAACTGAAGATAATACTATTGCAGATTTAGCGGTAGCATTAAACTGTGGTCAAATAAAGACTGGTTCTGCATCTCGTAGTGATCGTATGGCAAAATACAACCAGTTACTTCGTATTGAAGAAGAGCTTGGAGAAGTTGCTTATTTTCCACAAGAAAATGCATTTAAAATAAAATAAGAAACATTTTAGTTTTAAAAAAAAAGCGATTATTTTTCAATAATCGCTTTTTTTTGGCGTCAATTTCAATAATTCTTAAATGTACGAAATCGTTATAGATAATCTTTAAAAACAAATAGATATTTCGTAAATTAGCGTTCTGCAAAATAAAACTAAATTCACACTAAAAACATGGCAAACACAGCTACTATAGAAATCAACGGTCAAAAAAACGAATTCCCTTTAGTAAAAGGAACAGAAAACGAACTAGCAATAGATATATCAACGCTTAGAAGTAGTACAGGCGGTGTAATTACCCTAGATCCAGGTTACAAAAACACGGGTTCTTGTGAGAGTGCTATCACGTTTTTGGATGGTGAAAAGGGAATTTTAAGGTATTGTGGGTATTCTATTGAAGAGTTAGCAGAAAAGGCCGATTTTTTAGAAGTAGCTTATCTTTTGATTTTTGGCGAACTGCCAACAAAAGAACAAAACGATAAATTCCACGCAGATATTGTAGCAGAAGCTATAGTTGACGAAGATATAAAAAAGATATTAGACGCTTTTCCTAAATCTGCTCATCCTATGGGTGTCATATCTTCTTTAACAAGTGCGTTAACAGCGTTTAACCCGTCTTCGGTTGATGTGAATTCTGAAGCAGATATGTATAAATCCGTGTGTAGGATTATGGGGAAGTTTCCTGTTTTAGTGGCATGGACACTTCGTAAAAAGCAAGGATTACCATTGGATTATGGCGATAACTCTTTAGGGTATGTTGAGAATATTTTGAAAATGATGTTTAGACAACCAAACGCATGCTATGTGCAAAGTAAAGTTTTAGTTAATGCTTTAGATAAACTTTTAATTTTGCATGCCGACCATGAGCAAAATTGTTCTACTTCAACTGTAAGAATTGTTGGGTCATCGCATGCCGGGTTGTTTGCGTCAATTTCCGCTGGTATTTCCGCACTTTGGGGGCCACTTCATGGTGGTGCAAATCAAGCCGTTTTGGAAATGCTTGAAGCCATTAAAGCAGATGATGGTGATACTAAAAAATATATGGCTAAAGCCAAAGATAAAAACGATCCTTTCCGTTTAATGGGCTTTGGACACCGCGTTTATAAAAACTTCGACCCACGTGCTAAAATACTTAAAAAAGCAGCCGATGAAGTATTAGGAGACTTAGGTATTGAAGATCCTATCTTAGATATCGCCAAAGGACTTGAAAAAGAAGCGCTTGAAGATAAATACTTTGTAGATAGAAAATTGTACCCTAATGTAGATTTCTATTCTGGAATTATTTATAGAGGTATGGGCATACCAACAGATATGTTTACCGTAATGTTTGCTTTAGGACGTTTGCCAGGTTGGATTGCGCAATGGCGTGAAATGCGTTTGCGTAAAGAACCTATTGGAAGGCCAAGACAGGTTTATATTGGTGAAACAGAAAGAAAGTTTGTGCCAATTAGTAAAAGGTAGATTTAAAATATTTTATATTATTATTAAGCTTCATGAAAATTTCATGAAGCTTTTCTTTTTTTTAACGCTTTATTTTAAGAATAATGTAAAATGTGTTTAATTATTCTTAATTTCGGCTTTTTAAAAGTGACATTTCGATAAACCTTAAAAAAACATGTTAAAGCTTAATATAAAAAACGAAACCTCAAGATTAAGAGCAGTGATTTTAGGTACTGCCGAAAGTAGCGGGCCGGTACCAAAAGTTGAAGACTGCTATGATCCTAAAAGTATTGAGCATGTTTTGGCTGGCGACTACCCGAAAGAGGCCGATATGATTTTAGAAATGGAGGCCGTTGCTCAAGTTTTTGAGAAATATGATGTTACCGTTTTTAGACCCCAAGTCATTAAAGATTGCAATCAGATATTTTCAAGAGATATTGCTTTTGTGATTGAAGATAAAGTGATACGCGCCAATATTTTGCCAGATAGAGAAAAAGAAATTGAAGCCATACGCTATGTTTGGAATCAAATTGATAGAAAAAACAGAATTATATTACCTGAAGAATGCCATGTTGAAGGCGGTGACGTTATACCTTGGAATGAGTATATTTTTATAGGCACCTACTCAGGAGAAGACTATCCGGAGTTAATAACTGCCCGAACTAATATAGATGCCGTAATAGCTATTCAAGAATTATTTCCAGATAAAATAGTAAAGTCCTTTGAGCTCAGAAAATCTGATACAAATGCTAAAGAGAATGCACTGCATTTAGATTGCTGCTTTCAACCCATAGGAAAGGGTAAAGCCATCATACACAAAAACGGATTTTTAATTGAACGCGAATATGAATGGTTGGTTGATTTCTTCGGAAAAGAAAACATTTTTGAAATTACCAAAGATGAAATGTATAATATGAATTGTAATATTTTTTCAATTTCTGAAGATATTATTATTTCTGAAAAGAATTTTACACGTTTAAACACCTGGTTAAGACAAGAAGGGTTTACCGTAGAGGAAGTGCCTTATGCTGAAATTGGGAAACAAGAAGGTTTATTACGCTGTTCTACGATGCCATTAATTAGAGATTAAATAAAAATGCAACAAACCACCAATACCATATTAATGATTCGTCCTGTAAATTTTAGGATGAATGAACAAACGGCTGTAAATAACTATTATCAAAAAGTATTGGATAATATGTTACCTGAAACTGTTAATGCAAAAGCGCAACAAGAATTTGATGCTTATGTAGATAAGCTTAGGGGCATAGGAGTAAATGTAGTTGTGGTAGATGATAAATTGGATATAGATACACCAGATTCTATTTTTCCGAATAATTGGGTGTCGTTTCATGAAAACGGAAATGTGGGTTTATATCCGATGTTTGCTGAAAATAGGCGTTTAGAGCGTCGTGAAGATGTTTTAGAAACCTTAGAAGCGGAAGGTTTTATAATAAATAACATCATTGATTATACAAGTGCCGAAGAGGAACATGTTTTTTTAGAAGGTACAGGTAGTGTTGTGTTAGATCGTGTTAATAGAAAAGCCTATTGCGCTTTATCGGCTCGTGCTGATGAAGAGTTATTTATAGAGTTTTGTGAGGATTTTGAATATACACCGGTAATTTTCACATCCAACCAAACAGTTAATGGCATACGTAAAGCTATTTATCATACTAATGTTATGATGTGTATAGGTGAAACTTTTGCTGTGATTTGTTTAAGTAGTATTGACGATAAAAAAGAACGTAAAAATGTGATTAAACATTTAAAGGAAGATGGAAAGGAAATAATAGATATTACTGAATCTCAAGTCAATAATTTTGCGGGTAATATGCTACAAGTAAAAGGGGCTAATGATTTACTTTATTTAATTATGAGCCAAGCTGCCTATGATGCTTTAACTGATAATCAAATAAAGACTTTAGAAAAGCACAGTAAAATATTATCAAGTTCTTTAGATACCATCGAGGCTTGTGGCGGTGGAAGTGCCCGTTGTATGATGGCAGAGGTGTTTTTGCCTAAAAATTAATTTGCAAATAGGCGCGTTAGGCCTGCCTGCCGGCAGGCAGGGATTGCCGTGGAAATCCTTTTTTTGTGCTAACTAATATTATGATTGAAACTAGAATTTTAATGAATCTGAATTTCTTGATGGAATACTGAAAGTTCAGCACAAGAAAAGATTGTAACAGAAAGCCCGACCTTTAGGTAACGCCCAAATACATAAGAATATTTAGTTTAAAATTCTAAGATGAAGGCTTATATTTTGGTAATTGTACATAAAATGTGGTGCCAACGCCCTGTGTGCTTTCTACCCAGATTTTACCATTATTAAGTTCTACCAATTCTTTACAAATAGAAAGTCCTAAACCTGTACCTTTTTCATTATCGGTACCCATGGTTGTAAAAGAGTTGCTTTTAAATAGTTTTTCAATGTTTTGTTTAGAAATACCAATGCCCGTATCTGCTACGCTTGCAATACAGTTTCCGTTACTAATATGGTTAGAAACGGTAATAGTATCACCGCTTTCACAGAATTTTAAAGCGTTTGCTAGCAGGTTTTGAATAATGATTTCAAACATGCTTCTATCTGCATAAGCAAAATCGCGTAAAGAATGGTCAACTAAAGTAATGCCTTTACTTTCCATACGTTGTTCAATAAGTTTTATCTTGTCTTCAAAAACTTCTTGAACATCAAACAAGCTTGGTTTTGGCTCTAAGGATTGCATTTGGGACTTAGACCAGTTTAGTAAATTAAACAATAATAACGAGGCGTTATTAGCATTTTCGCTTAATTCTGGAATTAAATTATCAAACTCTTCTCTAGATAAAGAGCCATCTTTTAATAAATCAATAAAGCCATTAATAGAGGAAAGTGAATCTTTTAAATCATGAGAAACAATAGAGAATAGTTTGTCTTTTACATTATTTACATTTTCAAGATGTTTGGTTTGTTCTGCAAATGCTTCGTTTTGCAATTCTATTTTAATATTCTTTTCTTCTAATTCTTGCATGTATTTGATATTGCTATTACGCTTAAAATAAATTAATATTAAAAACGTAGAGACCATGGCAAGTGCGGCTAATAAGGCGTAAAAAATTAATTTATACTTTTTTAATTTTTCGTTATTATCAGAAGTGTATTCCGTAGTTGTTATTTGAGGTTTTGTATTGGTGTCTACTGAGGTTTTATCAAGACTAGTTTGCAACTCTAATTCTATAGGTTCATAGATGTTTGTGTTTAAATTAACCTCATTTCTTCTAAGGCTATTGCTTAAATCATAATATTCTCTCTGCCATACAAAAGCTCTGTCAAACCTTCTTCTGGTAGAATCAAGGGTTTTCATCAATTTATAATACCTCAGTAATTCGGTTTTATTATCAATATCATTAGCAATATTTCCAGCTTCAAGAAGTTGTTTTTCGGCTATATTTAATCGATTTTGACGTAAATTTAAATCCCCTAAATTATTTAAAGCGGTTAGTAATCCTGCTTTATCATTGGTGCGTCTATTTATGTTGAAACCTTGAATTAAGTATTTTGTTGCCTTAGCGTAATCGTTGAATTTTAAATATTCGCCACCTAATTTTGGTAATATCCGTCCACGAATAGAATCATTATTGGATGCATCGCTATCCAAAACTTTCTCGTAATATTCTATGGCTTTTCGGTGTTCTTTTTTTTGAGAATACAGCTCAGCCAATTTATTGTTAGACTCGTTTAAACCTGCAGTGTCATTTAATTTTTCTTGCACGTCAGCAGCTTTTAAATAAAAGGTAATAGCTTTGTCGTAGGCATTAATGTTGTAATATGCTTTAGCTAAATTGCTATATGCTAAATTAAGGTCGGTTATTAGATGTCTTTTTTCAAGTTCCTTAATTGCGGCTAATGAAAATTGTAAGCCTTTAGCGTAGTTGCCTCTTTTTATTTCTATTAAACCAATACTGTTGTTAACCTTCGCAACTCCTAAGGTATCTTTTAGAGTGTTAAATAACATCTTAGCTTTTGAATAGCCACTAACAGCATTTATGTAATCATTTTTTTCGGCATAAACTAAAGCCTTATAATAGGTGATTTCTGCAATGCCTTTCTCATGATTTAGAGCATTTGAAAGTTTTTCGCTTTCTATGATATACTTTATAGCTCTATCATAATCATTTATCTTATAAAGCGATTTAATAATCTTTAAAGAGGTATCTATCTTAAGTGAATCTTGGGCTTGAAAAGCTAGTTGTAAGGCAAGGCTATCAATCTCATCGGTTTGGGAAAAACCTATAGAAATTGATGATAAAAGTATTAAAGTAATTAATCTCCTCATACAACGTTTAAATTACGACTCGTAATAAAGCAATTTAAAGGTCTTAATTTGAGGGAAAATAAGATAGCTTTATTAAGCTGTAATTATTTGTTAGTGTTAAATCTTTCCAAATAAATGGATTGGTTAATAGCATTACTAGGCAAAAGTTGGAAAAAGCCTTATTATAATCTAATTTCTGCGTTTTAATACCAATAAATTAGATGAAAGGACAAAGTAAAATTAACGTAAAAATCGACGAATAGACGAACGGCAATAATCATAGAAAAAGAACACTTTTATCGATGAAATGCATACTGCTATATTTACTTTGGAATGATTTTTATAAACGTAGGGATTTCAATAATTTATACTATTTATTAAATATTTGGAAGCTTCAAGAAAACATAAAAAACTTTCTATCTTTGCAGGCTTATAATACCAAATAAATGAATCTTCAGGATACCTTATCAAATTACGTTAAACAAGCTGTAAAGTCAAGTTTTAATATAGCATTAGAAACTGTAGAATTTCAAGCGACTAGAAAAGAATTTGCTGGCGATATTACCGTTGTTATTTTTCCTATGTTGCGTTTTATTAAAGGAAATCCGGTACAGATAGGCGAAGCTATTGGTAATTATTTAGTTGAAAAAGTAGCAGATGTTAAAGCGTTTAATGTAGTGAAAGGCTTTTTGAATGTTGAAATAAGCGATTCGTATTACATCAATTTTTTTAACGGTATTAAGGATGATGCATGTTATGGATTTGTTTCGTCTAAGGCAGAAGAAAAAGCTGTTATGGTTGAGTATTCATCGCCAAATACAAACAAACCTTTACATTTAGGTCATGTTCGAAACAACCTTTTAGGGTATAGCGTTGCTGAAATTTTAAAAGCTTCAGGCAAAAAAGTTTACAAAACCCAAATTATAAACGATAGAGGGATTCATATTTGTAAAAGTATGTTGGCTTGGAAGAAATTTGGAAACGAAGAAACGCCAGAAAGTACAGGTTTAAAAGGCGATAAGTTGGTCGGTAATTATTATGTAAAGTTCGATCAAGAATATAAAAAGGAAATTCAAGATTTAATTTCCAAAGGCAGCTCTGAAGAGGAAGCAAAAAAGAATGCCCCATTATTGATAGAAGCACAAAATATGCTTTTAAAATGGGAAGCTGGAGATGAAGAGGTTGTTGCACTTTGGGAAAAAATGAACGGTTGGGTATATGAAGGCTTTGCCGAAACTTATAAAAATTTAGGGGTTGACTTTGATGCCTTATATTATGAAAGCAATACCTATTTGTTAGGGAAGGAATTTGTTGCCGAAGGTTTAAAATCGGGTGTTTTTATTAAAGAAGAAGATGGTTCTGTTTGGTGCGATTTAACTGAAGAGGGATTAGATAAAAAAATCGTGCAACGTGCCGACGGTACCGCGGTTTATATGACCCAAGATATTGGTACGGCAATACAACGTATTAAGGATTTTCCTGATGTTGGTGGTATGGTTTACACGGTTGGAAACGAGCAAGATTATCATTTTCAAGTGTTGTTTTTAATTCTGAAGAAGTTAGGCTTTGATTGGGCGAAAAATTTGTACCATTTAAGTTACGGTATGGTTGATTTACCTAGTGGAAAAATGAAAAGTAGAGAAGGCACCGTAGTTGACGCTGATGACTTAATTGATGATATGGCAAAAACAGCCCAAGAAATCTCTGAAGAGTTAGGCAAACTTGATGGTTATTCAGATGATGAAAAGCAGGAACTTTACAAAAGCATTGGTCTTGGTGCTTTAAAGTATTATATCTTAAAGGTTGATCCTAAAAAGCGTATTTTATTTGACCCGAAAGAATCTATTGATTTTCAAGGGAACACAGGGCCTTTTATACAATACACCTATGCAAGAATACAGTCTATTTTGCGTAAGGCCGATTTTAATGCTAATGTAAATACAGGTGAATTGTCTCTTCATCCAAAAGAAAAAGAGCTTATTAAGCAAATACAATTGTTTCCAGAGGTAGTTCAAAATGCTGCCGATAATCATAGTCCTGCATTAATTGCTAATTATACTTATGATTTGGTTAAGGAATTCAATTCCTTTTACCAAAACGTTTCTATTTTAGGAGCAGATAATGATGCCGAGAAAACATTAAGAGTGCAATTGTCTCATACAGTTGCGAATACTATAAAAAACGGTTTTGGATTGTTAGGAATTGATGTCCCTGAGCGAATGTGATTTATTTACCAGTCAATTTTTTGTTCAATAAAGTCAATTAACCCATCAGCTATTGCTTGTTGTTCTTTTATGGACGGGTGATTGCCAGTGTTTTTATAAGGTGCAAAATATGTGAATATTTTTGGGTCTTTTAATTGGCTTACTGCTGTTTCGACATATCTTGGCCATTTAGAATCTTTTTTAGTAACATCCATATTGCCCAAAATACAGATAATATCAGCATTAGGATAATGTGCTCTTATCTTGCTGACAAAATCTTTATAAGCATTTATGATGTTGTTTTCTGAAGGTGCTTTTTCTCCAAACCTTTTTTTGAAATTTTCATTTTCAGGCAGTCTAAACAACCAAGAATCATTTTGAAACAAGTTAACCACCGCAACATCTGGTTGGTATAATGAAAAATCCCATTTGGTATGTGGGTCATGTGGATTTAATCTATCATACATCTCTGGCATAATTATGTTGTGCCAACTCACCATTATACCTATGCCAGTTTTGCATATTGCACGATATTCAGCATCAAAATATCTTGCGGTTATGGCAGAATAGCTCAAATAGTTATTCGTATAAGTGCCGTCAGGAGAATCTGCACCAGACATGTCTTCAACTGCATAACCAGATGTTATGGAATTGCCATAAAACTCAATTTTTCTTTTTTTCTTAGGCGACTTTTCCAAAATTTTACCGTCTCCTTCAATTTTAAAACTGTAAAAGTTGGTTACTCCATAATGAGGTTCTGTACGTTTAAAAATCTCTATAGTATGCTTTCCTTTCTTTAAATTTTGTGCTAAAGTATGATATGATTTTAGAGTATCAGGACGCAGAATAAAAATACTGTCGTTGTCTAAAATAACATTGTAATAACTATCACCTTTGCTGTCTTTTAATAAGGCATTAATAGATTGACCTTCAAAATTTAATGATATTGAACTGCCAGGCCAGTAAAGTTTTACGCTTTCTTGATTGGAGCTGTCTATTCTTCCAGAGTAAGTGATCTCGTGGTTTGAATAGTTCACATCAAGTGGTGTGGTTGCAAACTTATGCGTTTTTTTACAACATAAAAGAAGTACTAGAATTCCCCAAGAAAAAAGAATAAAGTTGTGTTTTGTGGGTTTCATTTTTAATTTCAGAAATATAAAACCAAGGTATTAAAATATTTCTTTGATGTTTTCTTTTTCTAGTTTATCTTCTTTTTCATCTACTTGTTCAAAGTTATATTTGGGAATATTATCTTTCTTATTTAAATTTATTGGTACAGATAAAATGGATGTTAATGCAATAAAGCTAAACCAGTCATAAGTTTCTTTACGTTATAATTTGATGAGTTTATGAATCTCTTGGGTGTTCCCAGTTTTAATAGCACAAAAATAAACACCACTACTCAAATACATAAGATTTAATGATAGTTTTCCATTGGTAATAACATCTGTTCTATTAATGATTTCTACTCCAGAGGCATTAAACATTTTATAACTTACGGTTGGGTTTTCGTTGATACTTGCAAAATTAAGTGTATCGGTAAAAGGGTTTGGGTATGCCAACCATTCTTTTTCAGCTTTTAATTGTTCTTTGCTACTTAACGCTTGATAGCAATCGCTCGTTAAGGGGTTCTTCAATATTTCAGGCAGTTTTAAATTGGTAAAGCTATCGTTTAAGGAATGGTTGAAAAAAGTGTTATCAATAATAGAATTTTGAGCTCCTAAGAAATCCTGTAATAGTGTCGCAAAAGTTTGGCGATAATCGTATTGAACGGTTTGTATTTGAAAATTATTAGAGCTAGTAGCTTCAGTTAAATTTGGATTAGTGCCAGATATTCCGCCCGCAACAGGTTTTCCAAATATAAACATAGGGGCTATTTCGCCGTGGTCTGTACCAAAATTACCATTTTCTCTGGCTTTTCTTCCAAATTCAGAAAAGGTTATACCCACAACATCGTCGGCTAGGTTTTGACTCTCTAAATCTTTAGTAAATGCATCTATAGCACCAGATAATTCTGTTAGCAAAGTGTGGTGTCTGCCCAATACATCGCCTACACCTTGTACTTGTGCATTATGTGTGTCAAAACCAGAAATACGAACCATATATACTTTTGAACCTAAATCGCCACTAATTAATCGTGCTACGGTTTTTAACTGATCGGATAAATCGGTGTCTGGATAAGTGGCATCATTTTGTCCGCCGTTAAAAGCATTGGAAATAGATGCTGCATAAGTATTTGATAACGTGTCGGTATTATTTATAAATTCTAATTGGGTTCCATAATCAGAATTAGGAATATTAGTGGGAGGTGTACCACCTAATCCGTTCAAAATAGAATAAAAACCAGCAGGGTCTTGTCCTGTAATGTTTAAAGATAGTCCGTGAGCTTCTTTAGCATGAAAACCAAGAGAGGTTTTATTAGATCCTATTTCAACAGCCAATGGATAGGTTTCTACAACTAAATCGGCATAATATAACTCCATAAAACGTCCAAGCCAACCCGTATCAGCACCGTTTAAAAGACTGTTTCCATCGTTTCCTGTTAAATATAAATCGGTAGATTTAAAATGACTTTTGTTTTGCGAAGGATAGCCAACAGATTGCATAATGCGTAGCCAACCTTTGTCATAAAGCGATTTAAACTCATTAAGCGCAGGATTTAAACCAATTTGTTGATGGTCTGGCAAAGAAGTGTCAAGCGCTATGTATTCGGATTCTGGAACTTTTATGGTTGGTCTTAAATTACTATAGGTATCATACTGATTTAGTGGAATTATAGTATTTAAACCATCATTGGCACCTGCTAAATTGATAAGCACCAGTTTTCTATTTGAAACATCTGGACACGCCACATAAGGCATAAAAGATTTTAACGCGGCCTGCAATTCAAAAGGTGTTAAACCAATAACTGAAGCTGATGCTGAAAGTTTTATAAAATTTCTTCTTTTCATTTTAAATCCTATCTTACATTAATTGAAATTCAGCAGCATTTACCATAGCGGTTAAGAGTGTATCAAGTCTGGTTTTTACCGTAGTGTCGTCGTCGTCATTTATGTATTGATTCCATGTGCCAGTCCAATAGTAATCTGGAAAACCTTCATCTACTAAAAATGTTTTAAAGTAGTTTATTCTATCCGCATCAATAGTTTCTGGATATAATAAATCTGCAGTTTCTAATATTAATAAATTAGGGTCTGATGGGTTAGCTATTTTGTTTTTTATAAATGAAACAGTATCTAGTTGCGCGTATATGTTTGCATTTGGTGTAATAGTATTTCTTCCAATAATTAGGCTTTCTATGAGTTTGTATCTCCCTATTAAAGTGTTGGATGAAAACCAGTTTCTGTCAAAACTAGGTTCTTGATAGTAGGCTGGGTAACCTGCTACAGAATCTGGGTTATATAATTCCATGCCAGCTGCTTTAAAATAAATGTTATGAACAAATCTTAAAAAGAAATTATTATAAAACCTTAAAGCATCCGTACTTGGATCTGGAAATGATACGCTAAACATAGAACAAACCTCTGATAATTGCTGTAACGGACTTTTTATAATGGCGCCTATAATATTATCAGTGGCATCGCTGTCATCAGCATCATAAAAGTGTTCACTTGAAAGTAAAGTGGTTACAACGGGTAAAATCTCATAGTTATTAGCAATTAATAATTGAGATAATGGTGTAATAATATCTGTTTCAACCGTCTCATCCCATTCACTTTTTACAAAATAGCGGTATAGTTTTCTGCAATAAGCTTTAGCAGTTCCCTCTTGTGCAAAAACCATTTCAACAAAATCATCTAATTCCCCTAGTATTGTCGATGCTGTATTTTTACCAACAATGACTTGATTGCCAAATGCACTGCTAAATGTTTTGTTGGTTGTGTCGTGTTGATTTACATTAATATATCCTATTGGGAGGTTAGTTTCGCTATCAATATCTCCATTTCGGTCGTACTTCTTTTTAAATCCTGAAAACACTTTAGCAGCCTGCTGGATGTCCAATTCCGTATAATTGGTGTAGTTACCTTCTCCAATTTGTTCGCCTTTTAGAATGGTAAACAATTCCAAGTACTCCCTAGCATAGTTTTCATTTGGGTTGTTTTTGTTGTTTTGGGTATTATCCAAATAATCCAACATTCCATTGTCTAAAGTTATTTTTTTTGCAAGGGTTTTAATATTTCCCAAGGCATAGAAATCAAGCAAGCGAATGTGGTCGTAAAAGAAGTGTGAAAGCCCAACGCCAGAATCTTTTCCAACGGTAAAACAGGTATGCAAAAAGAAAGAGAGCTTATGCTTTAATGACACTTGATTTATGGCGTTGTACCACCACCAAGCGGTAATGTGTGCTCTTTTTCTGCCTTGTCCATCAAATGTATTGGGGTGTTCCGTGGATGATAACCAATACCCATCTGGAGCACTTGTTGGAAGTGGGTCGTAAGGTTCGGGTAATACATTAGCCGAAGCTGTTGTTAAGCTATTTACCGCATCAGTTGCTGTCATACCAACAAAAGTTTCTAATTGCTCTTTTGAAAAGGTGAAAGTAGCTCGTCGTAATAGATGCTTAGCTTTCCTTAAATCTAATGGAGAACTGAGTGGGTTAAGTGATGCCATTACCTGATTTTTGTGAAAAAGTAATTAAAATTTTAATGAATTAGATGAGAATTTTGAAATACTCGTTGAAATTCAGTTGGTTAGACTCTATAATAGCCAAAAAGTTTAATTATGTTTAAAATTGCACTCTAAAACTTACATTAGGAGTGATGCCAAGGGATTCATTTTCAACGGTATTAACCTTATTTTCAATATCTAAAGTATAGTATGAATTTATAATATTTTTTTTGTTTAGCACATTCCAAACAGAAGCCCCAACTGTTGCACGTGCGCCATCGGAAATATTAAAGGCATAAGTAGCCGAACAATCTGCACGTAAATAATCATCTAAATTTTTACTGTTAGGACTTGAGTAGGTTATCTGTTCATCGTCTGGGTTGTCATGTATACTTGGAGCTGTAGTGGGTTTTCCCGAATGCCAATTTAAGCCTAATGCCAGCTTGATATTTTTATTGGTGTAGGTTCCTGCAAAAGTTACTGCATGCCTAATATCTACGTTGTTGGGGAATTCTTCGCCGTTATTTAGTTCGTTAAATGTGTAACTATTAGTGTTGTAAGAATAAGAAACCCAACTACTTACTGTATTGCTAAATTGTTTGTTAAGTAAAAGATCGATCCCCTTAATTTCGTAACTGCCTATACTATTTACAAATTGGTATTGATTTTGAAAACCTTGACTTCTAGTTGTAATACCATCAACTTTTTTAATATACCCTTCGGCACTTATTAGTAATTTGTTTTTGCTGTAATGAATGCCAGCGGACGCTTGTTTGCTTTTTATTACTGGTATGTTGTCATTATTAGAAAGTACCCATCGGCGTTTTTCAATACCTAAAAAATCGTTTTGTAAATCTATGATTTGCGAGGTGGTTTGACTTTTAAATTCACCTAAAACTTCAAATCTTAAATAATGCAAAAATCGCTGACTAAAACTCAATCTTGGTTCTGCTAAAAGTAGATTAAACTTACTCATTTGATTTAATCGCCCACCTAAAGTTAATTTTGTTTTAGCATCATTTAACAAAAAACCAGTTTCGGCGTAAACAGCATGCGTTTTAATAACTTCTCTTATAAAACTTCTGAATTCAGGGTTGTTAACGTCTTCTAAATTACTAATGCCAACTTCGGTAAATTGGTAGCCACCATTAATTTTAAATTGATTATTTATGGAGTAATTAATATCCAATTTTACCGAGCCATCATAAACTTCATTCTCTTGAATTAAGCGTTGGTTGTTCGTAATGTCGAAGTTTGTGGCATCCAAATCATAGTTAGACACATAAATTTGAGAGGTCATTGACAGTTTGTTGTTCCAATCTCTAGTGTACGTCATTCCTATAGCTGAATTGCGTTGCGATAATTTGCTATTCAAGGATTCATTTCTATCATTAATGCTAGATTGCTCATCATAATTTAAATTGTTGTTAACGTGTAAAAAGTGAAACCTGAGTTTGTCTTTTTTGGTAATATCGTATAAGAATTTAGCGGTTACATCATAAAAATAAAACGTCTCATTTCGAGAAATGGAATTTCTGTTATTCTTAGATTTTTCAAAATCCGAATCTTGGAAAATGCGCTTAGAATATTGCTCGAATGTAGCTGTGTTTATAAAATCTGTTATAGAACGACGCGTAGATAATTGTAATTCCATTTTTTTAGATAACGGAATTTTAGCATACCCATCTGCGTTAATTAGGTTAAAGCCTATACCTGCGTTCAATTCTTGGTCTATATCATCAGGTAATTGCATGTCTATAATACTAGAAATACCATCGCCGTATTTAGCCCGTGTTCCATTTTTGTATACATTAACACGTTTTGTTGTGTATGGATTAAAAGCAGAAATAAGTCCGAAAAAATGCCCGGATTGATACATTTTAATGCCATCCCAAAGGAGCAGGTTTTGGTCATGGGTGCCACCACGAATGTTAATGTTTGAAACGGTTTCGTCAGCACTTAAAACACCGGGAATAGCTTGAATGGTTTGTAAAATATCTGGTTCAATTAAGCCTGGTAGAATACCGAAAGTTTGTGGTTTAATGGTAATCGATCCATCATTTAATTTTGTAATACCTGTAGTTAAATAATTGGTAACAACAACTTCTTCTAAGTGTTGGATTCTGTAATTAGTTTTGCTTTTTTTAGGAATTTTAATAACAACAAACCGATTGTCCAACAACTCAAAGTCTAGTTGCGTTTCCATTTTGAGGAATTCTAATATATCTTCTAATGATAAACTGGCGTCTGGAACTATGCATTCCTTGTCATTAATTGTGTTATCAACATAAGAAAAGCTAACATTAAATTTTTCTGATAAATTTTTTAAGACAACTATAAGCGGTTGCTTTTCTTTTTGAACAGTTTGAGAGCTTAAAGTTCCAAAATTCAAAAAAAATAATAGTATAAAGATAGAACGTGTACCTTTTCTACTCACGTTTTAATGTTATAGTATGGTTAGATTTGCTGTAGATTACATGTAAAGGTAAGGTAATCGATTTTATTGCCACATTTATATTATCGTGAGCAAAACTACCTGTGAATAATTGATTTGAGTCTATGTTTATTAAAGTAATATCAACGTTATATTGTCTTTCAAATTCTGCAATAACTGCTTTGTATGGCAAGCTTTTAAAAGTACTAGTATTATTTAACCACGAAGGCGTCGTGCGATTTTCTTTTTCTTTAGCAATTGTTTTCCCATCGATTATTAAAAAACTGTCGCCAGGTTTTAATTTTGTTTCATGAGAGTTATGCGTAACCCCAACTAGGCCTTCGTAGCAAATAACCTCAAAATAATTGTCCCGTTGTTTTACATTAAATTGAGTACCATAAACCGTTACAGTTCCTGATTTTGTTATCACTTTAAATGATGATCCTTTAGCAACCTTAAAAAAGGCTTCGCCGTTAAGTTCTACTTCGCGTTCTTTTTTCCAATCTTTTTTGTTGAATGCCAATAATGATTT
Source organism: Algibacter agarivorans (assembly GCF_039543245.1). Classification (NCBI taxonomy): domain Bacteria; kingdom Pseudomonadati; phylum Bacteroidota; class Flavobacteriia; order Flavobacteriales; family Flavobacteriaceae; genus Algibacter; species Algibacter agarivorans. The sequence goes on along the minus strand of NZ_BAABJJ010000034.1, from coordinate 6,656 downwards.
AGCGTTAAGGTGAACACTAGAAGCATCTGGTAATTCTATGGTTGTTTTCTGTGCAAATTCAGTAGTGATTTTAGTGTCTAAAGTGGTTGTGTAATAATATAAACTAAAGCAAACGGCAAGTATAGCAGCCACACGCATTAATGGTTTGAACCAATGCGTAGGTTGTTGCTTTTTACTCCCGATAGCTATCGGGGTAATTTTTGATAGTACGCTTTCTAATTCCTTAGACGTATCGTAATCATTTGCTTTAAAAGCCTGCACGCTTTCAGATAACTTTATTAAATCATCATAGTCTTCAAGGTTTTTAAACGCTTCAAGTTCGTAATCATTAAGATCGTTATCTAACCATTTCGATATGAGTTCTTCTCTTTTCATAATCTTTATTCAACTATATAACATTTAACTTTTGTTTTTCCCTACCCTTATATTGAAAAAATCAAAAAACTTAAATTCCAAATCCCAAAATGTTACGCTGAGATTCACAGAGAAAAAACTTTATGTCTTTCAATCTATTTTGAGTTTATTGTAGTTTATATATTTTTTTTCTCGTTAATGAGTCTTCTTCATTATTTTTCATAAGAATGTTCAAAAATCAAAATTAATTGCTAACAAAACTTCGGTCTTCAGACTTCCATCCTTTTTTTTACAACTCCTTAATATCCTTCCTCAGTTTATTCAGAGCGCCATAAATCCTTTTCTCAACCGCTTTTGTGGAAATGCCTAAGGTTTCTGCAATTTCTTTAAACCGTTTTCCTTCTACCCGATTCATCATAAAAGCTTCTCGTTGGGCTTCGGTTAAATTGGAAAGTGCTTTTTGTAATTTATCATTATACTCGGATTCCTGCATTAAAAATTCAGGATTCTCATTGGTATATGTTTTGAGCTTGGTTTGTTGATACCTTAAAACTACCTTTTGGTGTGCCACTTCATTCAGCATTAAATTATTGGCGGTAGTAAAAACAAAACTCTTTGCTTTCTCCGGAGAGATTTTAGCACAATTCTGCCATAATTTAATAAAAGCTTCCTGCACTTTATCTTTTGGATTTAGCAAATCGCCAAACTTATAATATAAGAAGTTGTGTAAATCTTTGGCATGTTTATCAAATATGGACGAAAAAATATGTTCCTCGCAAATATTATTATGTAATTGTTTCCCCATTGTTATTGGTGATTGTGCGACTAAAGTAAGTCTTTTTGGAATTTGGAATTTAAGTTTTTTTGTTTTTTTTAGAATTTTAGGGTAGGAGTTTTTAAAGTTATCTTGTTTTATAATCAAAATGCTATGTCGTACCAGTTGTTTTTTGTTATAGTAATCTCAACTAATAACTGGTACTTAACCCAAAATCAATTATCATGAGAACTAAAATGAAAACACTACTGTTATTACCTTTTTTTGCCTTTTTAATGTTCACTTCTTGTCAGGATGAAGTTACTGAAATTACTCAGCCTGACGAAAGTGAAGCATTAGCTCCTGCTTCAGAGCTAACAAGTTTAATGCTTTCCACATCTAGTTTAGATGGATCTGCGGATAATATTATTGACAAAGCAAGCTGCACGGCTGTTAAATTGCCTATTACTGTTGAGGTAAATGGTCTTGAAATTAGAATTGATTCTAGAGAAGATTTTAAAGTTATTGAAGCCATTTTTAACGAATTTGAAGATGATGAGGATAACCTGGATATTGTTTTTCCTATTACTATTATTTTATCGAATCACGATGAAATAGTCATTGAAAATCGTGATGCTCTAGAAGAGTTAATTAAAGATTGTAGAGGGGAAAATGAAGACGATGATGATATTGAATGTATTGATTTTCATTACCCAATTTCATTTTCAGTATTCAATACAGACTTTCAAATTATTGATGTTGTAACTATTGAAAACGATAGACAATTATACCGTTTTTTAAAGCGTGTTAGAAACAACGAATTCATTGCGAGTCTTAATTTTCCTATTACACTTGAGTATGCCGATGGAACTACTGTTGACGTTAATAACAACCAAGAATTAGCAAGAACTATTAAAGAAGTTAAAGATGCTTGTGATGAAGATGATGATAATGATTATGGTGATGACGATTTTACAAAAGAACGTTTAGATAAATATTTAGTAGCCTGTCCTTGGGTAGTTTATGAATTCCATAGAAATGATATTAGTCTATCAGATCAATATAATGAATATGCTTTAAACTTTAAAGAAGGCGGTATTGTTGTTATGCGTGCTAGAGGTGGCGATGTGTTAACAGGTTCTTGGAGTACTCGTGTTACGGACAGGGGTGCACTTTTAAAAATGACCTTTGAAAACTTAGCCGATTTTACTTTAGAATGGATTGTGTATGATATTGAAGATGGTAAAATTAAAGTTTATGAAGTAGGTGGAAACAAAATCATTTTAAAGAGAAACTGCGATGTAGTCATCGACTATACCAAAGAACGCATTGAAAACTATTTACAAGAATGTTTATGGAGAATAGCGCGTTTAAGTGTTAACGGTGCCGATAACGAAAAAGATTATATAGGTACGCCTCTTAAATTCTATGAAAATAATGTTGTTAAACTTAGAATAAATGGTGAGTTAGTACAAGGTACTTATGAAATTGGTGTAAGAAATGTAGGTTTCATTTTGCAAATCACTTTAGATGGCAGACCAGATTTAAAACTAGAATGGTTAATTACGTTCCTAGAGCCAGGTTTAATCAAACTTGCAAATGCTAATAATAAAATGATACTGGAAAGACACTGTCCTAATGCAGATGACGATTTAACGTATGTTGATGCCGTGCTTATTAATGGTGAGTGGGAAGTTGCTAAATACGATGATGGTTTAGTGCATGTTGTCGATCCTACAGAAAACTTTAAAATGTACACCCTTAACTTTTTAGAAAGTGGAAGAATAAAAGTTACCGATCCCAATAATGGAGTAACTGCAGGATCTTGGTTAGCGTATAGGAACAATGGATTGTTTTTAGGGATGTATTTCGGAAATAATGCACCTTTTGGAGAGTTAAACCACAGATGGAGAATTAAAGAAATTACCCTAAATAGAATAGAATTGAAGGATTTAAATGCCAACGGCGGTATAGAACGCATATTAGTCCTTGAGAAGAAAGCGTAACATGTTTGGTTAAAAGAGAAACTTGTATTTTTGGTTGGTTAGGTTAATTAATAAGTATAGTTTCCTTTTCAAAGGCTGTCGTCCCCAAATGACAGCCTTTTTTTATATATAAATAATTGGAGTTTTCTGCTATTGCTCCTTAACACAGGGTCGGTTTTCTGTTAGTTGTTTTATTTGCAAAGATTTAAAAAGGCTGTCAAATTAAATTTTGGCAGCTTTTTTATTGTCAAAACTCATTTTTGGTTTTTACGGTACTACCACAAGGGGCGGGCTTGGAGTTTATCCTGAGCGCAGTCGAAGTGCAGTACCTTTCTTGTGCTGTCCCAATAACTATCGGGATTGTTTCAGTATCTCATCGTGCTTTTTTTTTTAAAATCTAATGTTGAGTTAATTTTAAATTTGTTTTCAAGCACAAAAAAGGATGCCACTACTATCTCTAGCGCACTTATCCTCCAAAAACAATATCTGGGTCAGAGTTCAAGCGGTCCATGTGCTTTTGATAATACCACCGTTTTTTTATAAAAACCAACTTCATTAATACACTTCAAATCATTAACTTTGCAACTTCATTTTTAATCATAAAGCAGACTGCTCCCGATAGCTATCGGGACTGCTTACTGAATACTCAAGAAAACTATGTTTAATAATTTAAGCGATAAATTAGATAAAGCCTTACACGTTCTTAAAGGACATGGAAGCATTACCGAAGTTAATGTAGCAGAAACTTTAAAAGAAGTTAGGCGTGCATTACTAGATGCCGATGTTAACTTTAAAATAGCAAAGGATTTTACAAGTAGAGTAAAAGAAAAAGCATTAGGACAAAACGTATTAACAACTTTGCAGCCAGGTCAGTTAATGGTTAAAATTGTTAAGGACGAACTTACCCAGCTCATGGGTGGCGATGCTGAAGGTCTTAATCTGTCTGGTGCACCTAGTGTTATTTTAATGTCTGGTTTACAGGGGTCTGGTAAAACAACGTTTTCAGGAAAACTGGCTAATTATCTTAAAACCAAAAAATCAAAGAAACCTTTATTAGTTGCTTGTGATGTGTATCGTCCAGCGGCAATAGACCAATTACATGTTGTGGGAGAGCAAATTGGTGTCGAGGTTTTTAGCGATAGAGGTAATAGCGATCCTGTAGCCATTTCACAAGCAGGTGTTGCCCATGCCAAAGCAAACGGATTTAATGTGGTTATTATAGATACAGCGGGTCGTTTAGCTGTAGATGAAGCCATGATGACCGAAATATCAAACATTCACAAAGCCATCCAGCCTCAAGAAACCTTGTTTGTTGTAGATGCTATGACGGGGCAAGATGCTGTAAATACGGCAAAAGCATTTAACGATATCTTAAATTTTGATGGTGTTGTTCTAACCAAATTAGATGGAGATACTCGAGGTGGTGCCGCTATTTCTATTAAATCGGTAGTCGATAAACCCATTAAGTTTATTGGTACGGGAGAGAAAATGGAAGCTATTGATGTGTTCTATCCGTCTCGTATGGCAGATCGTATTCTGGGAATGGGAGATGTGGTGTCTTTAGTAGAAAGAGCACAAGAACAATTTGATGAGGTCGAAGCCAGAAAGCTTCAGAAAAAAATAGCAAAAAACCAATTTGGGTTTGATGATTTCTTAAAACAAATTCAGCAAATCAAGAAAATGGGGAATATGAAAGACCTTATGGGTATGATTCCTGGTGCTGGAAAAATGATGAAAGATATAGATATTGATGATGATGCTTTTAAAGGTATTGAAGCCATCATTCATTCAATGACACCAAAAGAAAGAACGAATCCATCAATAATCAATGCAAGCAGAAAAAAGCGCATTGGCAATGGTTCAGGAACATCGGTCCAAGAAGTGAATCAGCTTTTGAAGCAATTTAACCAAATGAGCAAAATGATGAAGATGATGCAAGGCGGTGGCGGTAAAAAGATGATGCAGATGATGAAGGGGATGAAGTAAGTTTTTTAGTTTACAGTCTCAGTTTGCAGTAAAACAAATATGGATTTTAAACAATTGTTAGCATATAAAAAGGCATTTGATTTATCAATGGTAATTTTTAATATATCTAAATCTTTTCCGAAAGAAGAAACATATTCCTTAACAGACCAAATAAGAAGAAGTTCGCGTTCAGTATGTGCTAATATTTCAGAAGCATATAGAAAAAGAAGATATCCTAAACATTTCGTAAGTAAGCTTACAGATGCTGATGGCGAAAATTCTGAGACGAATATATGGTTGGATTTTGCGTTAGCATGTAAATATATTTCAACTGAAGATTATTATAAATTTTCTGAAGAAGGAAAAGAGATTGGGAAACTAATAAACTATATGATTAACAACCCCGAAAAATTTGGAGTTAAAACCGAAAACTAATAACGCGCAAGAGTAAGTCGTCAGAGTAAGAACTGAGACTGCGACTGCGACTGAAAACTATTTTTAAGAATGACCATTTTAGACGGTAAAAAAGTAAGTAACGATATTAAAGACGAAATCGCTGAACATGTAAAATCAATGGTTTCTAAAGGCGAAAAAGTACCACATCTTGCAGCTATTCTTGTTGGCTCTGATGGAGCAAGTATGACCTATGTTAATGCCAAAGTAAAAGCTTGCCAGCGTATTGGGTTTAATTCTACACTAATAGATTTACCGGAATATACGTCTGAAGAAGAATTGCTAGAAAAGATTCACGATTTAAATACCAATGATGATATTGATGGTTTTATAGTGCAATTACCCTTACCAGAACAAATTGATGAGCAAAAGGTATTAATGGCTGTAAATCCAGATAAAGACGTAGATGGTTTTCATCCTACAAATGTTGGAAAAATGGCTTTAGATTTGCCAACCTTTTTACCAGCAACGCCTTATGGCATATTAGAATTATTAGAAAGATATCAAGTAGAAACTTCTGGTAAAAATGTAGTGGTTATGGGAAGAAGCCATATTGTTGGGCGTCCTATGAGTATTTTGATGAGCCAGAAACGAAAAGCAGGTGATGCTACAGTAACTGTTGTTCATAGTCGTTCTAAAAACTTAACGGAGATTACAAAGCATGCCGATATTATAGTGGCAGCCATAGGGATTTCAGAGTTTTTAACAGGAGATATGGTTAAAGAAGATGTTGTTATAATTGATGTAGGGATTACTCGTGTTCCCGATGCTACTAAAAAGTCGGGATACAGACTTGCTGGCGATGTTCATTTTGAAAGCGTCAGCCAAAAAGCAAGCTATATAACGCCTGTTCCTGGTGGCGTTGGCCCTATGACCATTGCCATGTTACTCAAGAATACTTTATTGGCCAGAGAAAGACATCAACAATAATATAAAGTAATTTAACTAAAAGGAGGCCGTCTAAAAAGTAATTAGAACTTGTCCAACTGAGCGCAGTCGAAGTTTTAATGCCTTATAAATCAAGGTATTTCGACTGCGCTCAATAGGGCGTTTAGACTAAAAATTGACTTTTCAGGTACTTTCAGATGTACACAAATACTTGTAAATCAGCGATATAATTCGTAAATTAGAATAAACAAACCCCG
>NZ_BAABJJ010000033.1:0-46430 GCF_039543245.1 Algibacter agarivorans | reverse complement strand
GATTTCTTCCTGTTTAGGCTTACTACTATTTTTGCATAACCCTAAAATCCCACAACTTTTTGACTTGACCCGCTTTTATTTGATATAAATAAAATGCATAAAAACAAAAAACACTGAAAATCATACGATTAACAGTGTTTTGATATTTCCTATTTCTAGGTTAGTCGGGGTGGCAGGATTCGAACCTGCGACCTCCGCGTCCCAAACGCGGCGCGATAACCGGGCTACGCTACACCCCGAATTATGGTTATCTTGTAACGGGATGCAAATATACTTTTTTTATTCATTTTGCAATTACATTTCCAGAAAAATATTTTTTGTTTAAAATTGATACTTTTACATCCTGAACCTTTTCAAATAGTATTGTGAATTCAACTTCAAAATATATTTTAGCCTACATAATTTTTAATATCACTTTAATAAGTTTTGGCCAATCAAACATTCTAGGTAAAATAGTTGATAGCAACAATAATGTTTCTTTAGCCAAAACTCAAATAAGAAATATTACCAGTAATATAACTATTAATTCTAATTTAGACGGTACTTTTGAAATAAACGATTCTGGGACTTATTTATTTAAAAAAGAAGGTTATTTTGAAAAGATAATTGAACTCAACGAAAGTCAATATTATATCATTCAACTACATATAAACCCTTCCGAATTAGACGAAGTCATCATTAATGCCAATCAGATACCTAAAAAATTAAAAAAGGCATCCACGTCAATTCATATTATATCTTCTGAGGATATTCAATTATCAAACAACACAGATTTTGCTCCCATTTTAAATAAAACACCCGGAGTGTTTATGCAGCGTGGCGCACTTAACACCAACCGCATTACAATTAGAGGTATTGGTTCTAGAAATCTTTTTGGAACTTCTAAAATTAGAGCTTATTTTAAAGATATTCCTTTAACGAATGGCAGCGGAGAAACCACAATTGAAGATTTTGAGTTAGCTTCAATATCACGTTTCGAGATTATTAAAGGAGCATCAAGTACTTACGGCGCTGGCCTAGGCGGTACAATTCATATCATACCCCAAAATGCTTTTTTAAATCAATCTAATTTAGATACTGGATTATCTATAGGTTCCTTTGGGTTACTAAAAAGCACTACAAATATTAACTATGGCACCTCAAAAAATAGTTTTAGAGCCATATACAGCAATACGCATAGTGAAGGATATCGTGAAAACAACGCGTATGATAGACAAACATTTACAATAACATCAAATCATTTTTTAAGTAAAAAAGATGAATTAACATTTCTAGCAAGCTATGTTGATTTAAAAGCGTTTATCCCAAGTTCTATTAATAAAACCGATTATTTAAATAATCCGAAAAAAGCAGCTTTTACTTGGAAACAAGCTAAAGGTTTTGAAGATGCCAAACGCGGTATTTTTGGCTTAAGTTGGGAGCATGATTACAATACCAAACTAAAACAATCTACTAGTATTTTTACATCTTTTAGAGATGCATACGAACCGAGGCCTTTTAATATTTTAAAAGAAAAAACTTTTGCTATTGGCATCAGAACTCGGGTATTGGGCAACTCAAAACTATTCAACAAAAATCTTAATTGGACCATTGGAGGCGAACTTTTTAAAGACACATATACCTATGGAACTTTCGAGAATTTATATAAAGATTTCCCCTCTGGGACAGGAAGCGTAGAAGGAAACAAATTATCAGATTTTAAAGAAAAGCGAAACTATTATAATGTTTTTACCGAAACCAATTATGAACTTTCAGAGAAAACAACGGTTTCAATAGGTTTTAATTTAAACGAAACAGCTTATCATTTAGATGATAGATTCATGGTTTCAGAATCAAATCCAAATCAATCTGGCAACTTTAAATTTAAAAGTATTGTATCACCAAAAATTGGGGTTTCTCATTTAATTTCCGACAACATGGGCGTTTTCTCAAATATAAGTCATGGCTTCTCTCCTATTTCTCTTAATGAAACCTTATTACCAAACGGTCAACTAAACACTAATTTGAAACCAGAAACGGGATGGAATTTTGAAATAGGTATGCGAGGTTCACTTTTAGAAAATAAATTACAATTTAATATATCTATTTATCGAATGGATATAAAAAACCTATTGGTTTCTAGAAGAACTGCCGAAGATGAATTTATTGGCATTAATGCTGGCAGAACGCAACATAATGGTTTAGAATTTGAGGTACGCTACAAATGGCTCGAAAACGATGCTTTATCGATAAGTTCTTTAATAAACTATACACTTAATGATTTTAAGTTCAAGGATTTTATTGATAATACCGATGACTTTTCTGAAAACGATTTAACAGGAGTACCCTCAGATATATTCAATGCTGGAATTGATTTTGATTCAGTTTTTGGGTTTTACGGAAACATTAACTTTCAATATGTTGGCAGTATGCCAATTACTGATAGTAACAGCTTATATTCTGACAGCTATAACTTAACTAACCTTAAAATAGGGTATCAATCAAATCTAAATAAAACGCTAAAACTGAAGGTTTTCTTTGGACTAAATAATATCTTTGATGAACAATATGCTTCACAAATTTTGATAAATGCTTCAAGTTTTAATGGAAGTGCTCCACGGTATTATTATCCTGGAAACCCAATAAATTATTATACGGGAGTATATATAAATTATGTTTTTTAATGTATATTTAAATAAAAAAAAATGAAAAAGATTCATTCATTACTTATAATAGTTTTTATTGCTATTAATGCTTGTGCGCAACAAACAGATTCTGAAATAAAAGCTAAAGAACCCAATAACTTAAGTTATACTACAGAGTTAGTTGTTCCAGAATTAAGTATCCCGTGGGGTATGGCATTTTTACCTGATGGCAGCATGCTTATTACAGAAAAATCAGGAGAACTCATTCATTTTAAAAATGGCGTAAAAACAACAATTGAAGGTGTTCCTGAAGTTTATGTTCGCGGTCAAGGTGGCTTATTGGATATCGAAATTCATCCAGATTATAAAAATAACGGATGGATTTATATCACTTATGCCTCATCTGAAGGAGAGGGCGATGGTGGAAACACAGCCTTAATCAGAGCTAAATTGATTGATAATACCCTAGTAGAGTTACAACAACTCTATAAGGCTGGCCCGAACACAAAAAAAGGACAGCATTGGGGTTCGCGTATAGAATTTGACAATGACGGTTATTTATATTTTTCAATTGGAGACAGAGGCAATCGCGATGTAAATCCTCAAGATATTACTAGAGATTGTGGTAAAATTTACAGACTAAATGACGATGGCAGTATTCCAAATGACAACCCATTTATTGATACAGAAAATGCCAAGACAGCCATATTTAGCTACGGCCACCGCAACCCGCAGGGTATGGCGAAAAATCCTTTCACAGGAGCCATTTGGGTAAACGAACATGGTCCAAAAGGAGGCGATGAGATAAATATTATAGAAAAAGGCAAAAACTTTGGCTGGCCTGTCATTTCATATGGCATCAATTATAGTGGCACTTCATTTACAGATATTACTGAAAAGGAAGGCATGGAGCAACCTCTTTTTTATTGGGTACCGTCTATTGCTCCAAGTGGAATGGCTATTGTATCTTCAAAAAAATATCCAGACTGGGAAACTAACGTGCTTGTTGGTTCGTTAAAATTCAAATACCTTGAACGCTTAATTTTAGAAAATAATGAAGTCGTAAAACGTGAAAAATTATTTGAAGATATTGGTCGTGTTAGAAATGTAGTTCAGGCTCCAGATGGTTTTATTTACATTGCTGTTGAGGGAAAAGGTATTTATAAAATTGTTCACCAAGAATAAAAACAAACACATGAAATTAATTACAAACTGCTTTTTGGCACTAGCAACATTATTTATATTTCATTCAAAAACAAATTCATACACGTCTCAAGACCCTTTAAAAGAAAGTATAGAAAGAGGGCGCGAAATTTATACAGATTTTTGCATGTCTTGTCATTTACCAAATGGCGAAGGTGTTGAAAATGTTTATCCGCCTTTAGCAAAATCAGACTACCTTATAAAAAACCACGAAGCAAGCATTAGAGGTATTAAATATGGGCAACAAGGTGAAATTGTTGTAAACGGAAAAACCTACAATAGTAATATGGCTGCTTTAGGACTAAGTGATGATGAAGTGGCCGATGTTATGAATTACATCACAAACAGTTGGGGCAATAAAAACGACAAAATAGTTACCATAGAAGAAGTATCAAAGGTTAAAAAATAAGCGAAATGCTCTACAAATGATTTTACATTTAACTAACTTTGTAAAAAGCTTCTTAAAACAATAAATCATGCTCATAATAGGAATCGCAGGGGGTACAGGATGTGGCAAAACTACGGTTGTCAATCAGATACTTAATGAACTCCCTGAAGGCGAAGTGGGTGTTCTGTCTCAAGATTCTTACTACAAAGACACGTCGCATTTAAGTTATGAAGAGCGTGTAAAAATAAATTTTGACCACCCCAGATCCATTGATTTCGATTTATTAAGCACCCACTTAAAAGATTTAAAAAACAGCAAACCTATACACCAACCCGTATATTCGTTTGCTAAACACAATAGAACTGGCGACACTATTATAACAAACCCTAGAAAGGTTATAATTGTTGAAGGTATTTTAATCCTTACAAATCCTGAGTTAAGAGATATGTTTGATATTAAAATATTTGTTCATGCCGATAGTGACGAACGCCTAATAAGACGCCTAAAACGAGACACATCTGAGAGAGGGAGAGATTTAGATGAAGTTTTAACACGTTACCAAAATACGCTAAAACCCATGCATAATCAATTCATTGAACCCACAAAGGAGTATGCAGATATTATTATCCCAACCAATAAATACAATACAGTGGCTATTGATATTGTTAGAACCATAATAACAGAAAAACTTTAATATGGCTATTCCTAAAAGCAAATACTTAAAACCCTTCAAAAATATATTCATACTTATTTTAGTGGTTTTTGCTGTTTGGATGTTATTTTTCGATGCCAATTCTTGGCTTATTCATCATGAATTAAACACCGATATTGAAGATTTAGAAAACGAAAAGGAATATTACAAGAAAGAAATAGAAAAAGACAACAAAGCTCTAAAAGAATTAAGTACAGAAGAAGGCTTAGAGAAATTTGCCAGAGAAGCATATTATATGAAACGCGATAATGAAGAAATTTACATTATTGAATATGAAGACAGTTTAAAAACAAAGCAAGATGAATAAAGCGTTGTTCAGTGAATTTGATGCTGTGTCTTCCAAACAATGGAAGCAAAAAATACAGTTCGATTTAAAAGGAGCTGATTACAACGACACACTTATATGGCAAACCAACGAAGGTATTCCCGTTAAACCATTTTATCATGCCGACGATTTTAAAGATTTGCAAAACGTTTCAAACACAAAAGCAACCCAATGGAAAATTTGTCAATCTATTTTTGTTGCTGATGTTGAAAAATCAAACCTAAAAGCGCTTGATGTTATTCAACGTGGCGCAGAAAGTATTCAATTTATTTTACCTTCTGAAGATATTTCAATTGAAAATTTATTAAAAAACATAGATTTAGATTCAACTGCTTTATATTTCGAATTGCAGTTTCTTTCAGAAGCATTTGTTAAAAAACTATCAGCCATTCCTAAGAATCCCGCTAACTATGGAGAAGGAATTCATATTCAAACGGACATTATAGGAAATCTAGCTAAAACTGGAAATTGGCTCAATAATCTAAATGATGACTTTAAAAAATTCGAAGCTATTATAAAACGTACATCTCAATTAAGCGTTGATGTTTCTTTATACCAAAACGCAGGAGCAACAATGGTGCAACAACTTGCTTATGCTTTGGCGCATGCAAATGAATATTTAAATTATACCAATTCGGATAGTTATCAGGAGAAGCAATCTTTCAATATTAATTTTAAAATTTCCGTTGGCACCAACTATTTTTTCGAAATAGCAAAACTTAGAGCCTTACGTGAACTATGGCATACACTAGCTCTAGAATATAAGACCAATACAAATTGCTATATCTTAGCAACACCAACAAAACGCAACAAAACACTTTACGACTATAACACCAATATGTTACGTACAACCACAGAATGCATGAGCGCAATACTTGGTGGCGCAAATACGATATGTAATTTACCTTTTGACGCTATTTACCATAAAAACAATGAATTCGGCGAACGTATTGCAAGAAACCAGTTATTAGTTTTAAAACAGGAAAGCTATTTTGATAAGGTTAACAACCCATCAGATGGTTCATATTACATAGAAAGCTTAACCAATCAACTAGCTGAAAAAGCATTAGATTTATTCAAGAATATAGAAGCCAACGGTGGTTTTTTAAAACAATTAAAGGAAGGCACTATTCAACGTAAAATTAAAGAAAGCGCTACCAAAGAGCAGCAACAATTTGATTCTGGAGAAGATATTTTATTGGGAACAAACAAACACCCAAATGTAAATGACAAAATGAAAAACGAGTTAGAACTTTACCCTTTTGTAAAAACAAACCAAAGAAAGACACTGATTGAACCCATAATAGAAAAACGATTAGCAGAACAATTAGAACAAAAACGATTAAAAATAGAGTAATATTTAAACTTTAACACCAATGAAAACACCATTTTTTAAACTTTTAGTAATCACATTAACCATCGCTTTATTGAGCTGTAAAAAAGAAAACACATTTACAGATTACAAATATGCTGATAAACCCGCTACGATAAATTGCGAAGGCGTAAACTCAAAACTATACAAAGAAGCACTTTATACTTTTGAAGATGATATTTTGAATTATTATAAAAAAGCCAAACCAAACACATCATTGGTTCAATCCTATTCCCAATTAATTAGAAATGCTGTTTACGGAAGAATAAAACTTGAAGAAATCATTTCCGCCCATACGGTAGCCGTTTTTGAAGCTTTAAAAAAAGAAGACCGTTTATGGGATGCAAATAGCTCAACAAGTCATTTAAATTACAACAGCATTGTTATAGATTGTATCTCGAAAAACATTCAAGACAAGTCCTTAAACACCACTTTTAATGCACTTGTCTCAACTAACAGCATGAGCCCAAAACTATTCGGAGCACCATTAATGTCAAAATTCACGAGAACATCAAATGACAAATACCTAGCTACTTATATTGCTTTAGATTTATATTATGCGAAACTTTTTGATGTGGATTTATCTAAAATTAATTTCGACAAAAAAGAACCACTTGCTGATTTTGATGTAACGCTACCTGAAGCAGAAGCAAAAACAGACCCGCACGCAGGCCATAACCATTAATTGATTTGAGAAAAAAACTGCAACATATCGAAATAAAATCAGAAGTTAGAAGTCAGAACTTAGAAGCTTTTACTTTTCGAACTGCTGAGGATATTGAGGTTAAATCAACTTATAGCAAAGAAGACCTTAAAGGTTTAGAGCATTTAGATTTTGTTGCTGGAATTACACCAAACCTTAGGGGACCATACAGTACCATGTACGTTAGAAGACCGTGGACAATTAGGCAATATGCTGGTTTTTCTACAGCAGAAGACAGTAATGCCTTTTACAGACGCAATCTTGAGGCTGGACAAAAAGGGCTGTCTGTTGCTTTTGATTTAGCTACTCACAGAGGTTATGATTCAGACCATGAACGTGTTGTTGGCGATGTTGGAAAAGCTGGTGTTGCCATTGATTCTGTTGAAGACATGAAAATCCTCTTCGACCAGATTCCACTAGATAAAATGTCGGTTTCCATGACTATGAACGGTGCCGTTTTGCCCATTATGGCATTTTATATTGTTGCAGCAGAAGAACAAGGCGTTAAACCCGAAGCGTTAGCAGGCACTATTCAGAATGATATTTTAAAGGAGTTTATGGTGCGTAATACCTATATATACCCACCAATGCCTTCCATGAAAATCATTTCAGATATTTTCGAATACACCAGTAAAAACATGCCAAAATTCAATAGCATTAGTATTTCAGGATACCACATGCAAGAAGCTGGCGCCACCTGCGATATTGAATTGGCTTATACCCTAGCAGATGGTTTAGAATATATTAGAAAAGGATTGGCAGCAGGCATGGACATAGACACCTTTGCTCCTCGCCTATCTTTCTTTTGGGGAATTGGCATGAACCATTTTATGGAAATTGCCAAAATGCGAGCTGCTAGAATGTTATGGGCAAAATTGGTGAAACAATTCAACCCTAAGAATGAAAAATCTTTAGCTTTACGAGCCCATTGCCAGACTTCGGGTTGGAGTTTAACAGAGCAAGACCCGTTTAACAATGTGGCAAGAACAACTATTGAGGCTGCTGCTGCTGTATTTGGAGGTACTCAAAGTTTACACACTAACGCTTTAGATGAAGCCATTGCATTGCCAACCAATTTTTCAGCAAGAATTGCGAGGAACACACAAATATTTTTACAAGAAGAAACCAAAATCACTAAAACGGTGGACCCTTGGGCAGGCAGCTATTATGTTGAAAAACTAACACATGATATCGCTCAAAAAGCATGGTCTTTAATTGAAGAAATTGAAGCATTGGGAGGCATGACCAAAGCCATTGAAGCAGGGATTCCCAAAATTAGAATCGAAGAAGCCGCAGCTAGAAAACAAGCTAGAATAGATTCTGGTCAAGATATTATTGTTGGCGTTAATAAATATAGACTTAAAGAAGAAGCTCCTATCTCCACACTTGAAGTGGATAATCAAACCGTCAGAAATTCTCAAATAGAGCGATTAAACGCTATTAAAGCTGAAAGAGATTCTAAAAAGGTAAAAACTACTTTATCAAAATTAACTGAAGCTGCACGAACAGGACAAGAAAACTTATTATCTTTAGCTGTTGAAGCTGCTCGTGAACGTGCTACACTTGGTGAAATAAGTGATGCTTTAGAAGTAGAATTCGGGCGCTATAAAGCACAAATAAAATCATTTTCCGGCGTGTATAGTAAAGAAATAAAAGACGATGAATCCTTTAAAAAAGCTCAAGAACTAGCTGATGCTTTTGCAGAACAAGATGGTAGACGACCACGAATTATGATTGCAAAAATGGGACAAGATGGTCATGACCGTGGCGCAAAAGTAGTCGCTACCGGATATGCCGATGTAGGTTTTGATGTGGATATAGGTCCTCTATTCCAAACCCCACAAGAAGCAGCTAAGCAAGCCGTTGAAAACGATGTGCATATCCTAGGCGTTTCTTCATTAGCTGCGGGGCATAAAACTTTAGTCCCACAAGTCATAGATGCATTAAAAGCGTATGGTCGTGATGATATTATGGTTATTGTTGGCGGTGTGATTCCCAGACAAGATTATCAATATTTATTTGATGCTGGTGCCGTTGCCGTTTTTGGCCCAGGAACAAAAATTAGCGATGCAGCCATAAAAATTTTAGAAATCTTAATAGACTAAACAAATAATTATCAATAAGATAATTGACTTCCCCTTTACCGATTTGTTAACAAGTTACACTTTCATTCCACATAAATAATTGTATTTTTGCGGCTAATAAAACCAAATCATCTAATGGGTAAAATCATTGCAATTGCTAATCAAAAAGGCGGTGTTGGAAAAACAACAACCTCAATAAACTTAGCTGCTTCACTAGGCGTTCTAGAAAAGAAAATATTACTTATAGATGCTGACCCTCAAGCAAATGCAAGTTCAGGAATTGGTATAGATGTAGAGCGTGTTGAAATAGGCACCTATCAACTTTTAGAGCATTCTAACACAGCTAAAGAGGCTATTGTAAGCACCCAAACACCTAACCTTGATATTATTCCTGCTCACATCGACTTAGTGGCTATTGAAATAGAGCTTGTTGATAAAGAGGAACGCGAATACATGCTTAAAAAGGCAATAAAAGATATAAAAGATGATTACGATTACATCATCATTGATTGTGCACCATCATTGGGCTTACTAACCCTAAATGCGTTAACCGCTGCAGATGCTGTAATAATTCCTATTCAATGTGAATATTTTGCACTTGAAGGATTAGGTAAACTTTTAAACACCATAAAAAGTGTTCAAAAAATACACAATCCAGAATTAGATATTGAAGGTCTATTACTAACCATGTATGATTCTAGGTTAAGATTATCAAATCAGGTGGTTGAAGAAGTGCAAAAACACTTCAACGACATGGTGTTTAAAACCATCATTCAAAGAAACGTAAGACTCAGTGAAGCACCAAGTTATGGCGAAAGCATAATTAATTATGATGCGAGTAGTAAAGGTGCTAACAATTACTTAAGTTTGGCAAAAGAAATCATCAATAAAAACTCCTAAATTATGGCTAAGGCAACTAAAAAACAGGCTTTAGGTAGAGGTTTATCGGCACTATTAAAAGACCCAAGTAACGACATTCAATCGGTACAAGATAAAAACGCCGATAAAGTTATTGGAAACATTGTTGAGTTAGATGTTGATTTTATCGAGGTTAACCCATTTCAACCACGTACTAATTTTAGTGAAGAATCCCTTAGAGAATTAGCATCTTCTATTAAAGAATTAGGCATTATTCAACCTATAACGGTTAGAAAATTAGGCTTAAATAAATATCAACTCGTTTCTGGAGAGCGTCGGTACAGAGCTTCAAAATTACTTGGTCTAGAAACGATTCCAGCTTATGTAAGAATTGCAAACGACCAAGAATCGCTTGAAATGGCATTGGTTGAGAACATTCAGCGTCAAGATTTAGACCCTATTGAAATTGCCTTGTCATACCAACGTTTAATTGATGAAATCAATTTAACACAAGAGCAAATGAGCGAACGTGTTGGAAAAAAACGTTCCACTATTGCCAATTATTTACGATTATTAAAACTAGACCCTATTATCCAAACAGGCATGCGTGATGGATTTATTTCTATGGGCCATGGTCGTGCTTTAATTGCTATTGAGGATCAAACCATTCAATTAGAAATTTACGAAAACATACTATCCAACAAATTATCGGTTAGAGAAACAGAAACTTTAGTTCGCGATTTTAATACTTCAGAAGTTGTTAAAACCCCTTCGAAAACAGAATCAGACAACGCTATGCCAAAATTTGTTAAAAAAGGTATTACTGCATTTTCAGAATACTTTGGACACAAAATTGACGTTAAAGTCTCTAAAAACGGGAAAGGAAAAATTACAATTCCATTTCATTCAGAAGAAGACTTTAATCGTATTAAAAAATTAGTTCAAGGTGATTCTAAATAAATCTCTAATAACAATTGTACTCGCTTTTTTGTGTTGCTTGTCTTTGATAGCTCAAGATAAAACCAAAAAAAAGGAACAACTTCCTAAAGAGGTTGTTATTGATTCTATTGTTAAAATCAGTAAACCTATCAATCCACTTTCTCCTGCAAAAGCGGCTTTCTATTCGGCCATTTTGCCTGGCCTAGGACAAGCCTACAATAAAAAATATTGGAAAATACCTCTTGTTTATGCCGCCATTGGAACCGGAGTTTATTTTTACATCAGTAACAATAAAGAATACAACAGATATCGCGATGCATACAAAAGTAGATTAGCTGGTTTTACAAATGATGAATTTTATTTGGATTCCCAAGGCAATCAATTAACCACGCCTAGAATCTCTACAGAAAGACTTGAAGATGCCCAAAAATTTTACAGAAGAAATAAAGAAATATCACTTTTAGTAACTTTTGGTTTATATGCTTTAAACATAATTGATGCCAATGTGGATGCCCATCTATTACAATATAATGTAGATGAAAATTTATCTTTAGCACCTAGATACCAGTTTAACGAATTTGATGCATCAAGCAATATAGGATTAACTTTAAATTTTAAATTTTAGCCCATAATGGGCATTTAAGTCAAAAAAAATTAGATACATTTATGAACATAGCTTTACTTGGATACGGAAAAATGGGAAAAACCATCGAACAGATTGCCATTAAACGCGGGCATAATGTGGTTTTGACCATTGATAAAGGGGATAACAATTACGACATTACAAAAGCTGATGTTGCTATAGATTTTAGTATTCCATCCGTAGCTTTCAACAATATCTCCAATTGCATAAACAATAACGTACCCGTTATTTCTGGCACAACAGGTTGGTTAGAAAACTACGATAAAGCTGTTGCGTTATGTCAAGAAAAAAAAGGCGCTTTTATTTATGCATCAAACTATAGTTTGGGAGTTAATATATTTTTCGAGCTAAATAAAACGCTTGCTAAAATGATGAGTACACTTAAACAATATAATGTTTCTATGGAGGAAATTCATCATACTCAAAAACTAGATGCGCCGAGTGGAACAGCTATTTCTTTAGCCAATGATATTATTTCGCAACACACAGGTTACGATAACTGGAAGTTAGATGAAAACGGTGAAACCATCATCCCTATAGTCGCTAAACGCATTGAAGATGTGCCTGGAACCCATACCGTAAATTACGAAAGTGAAGTAGATTCAATTACCATAGAGCATGTAGCCCATACCAGACAAGGTTTTGCTTTAGGTGCTGTTATTGCTGCCGAATGGATTGCAGGAAAAACGGGCGTATTCACTATGAACGATGTGTTAAATATTGGTTAATGCTTTATTTATATGTAACAGCATGAATACTTTTAACAACTCATACAACAATTAAAAAAGTCTCCTCGAGCGCAGTCGAGAGCTATTAAATTATTTAAAATTTTTAGATTATGACATTAATGCAATGGTTTATATTCATTTTGATTATTCAAATAATTCATGGTTTAGGCACGTGGAAATTATATATAAAAGCAGGTAGACAAGCTTGGGAGGCATTTATTCCAGTTTATAATGCTATTGTTTTAATGAAGATTATAAATCGACCATGGTGGTGGGTTATTCTATTATTCTTACCCATTGTTAATTTAATTATGTTTGCCGTTGTTTGGGTTGAAACCGCTAGAAGTTTCGGGAAAAACAAAACTTTAGACACGCTTTTAGCAGTAGTAACATTAGGTTTTTATAATTTCTATTTAAATTATATCGAAGATGTTGCATATATAAAAGGCAGAAGTATACATCCAAAATCTGGATCCGGCGAATGGACAAGTTCTATTTTATTCGCCATTGTTGCCGCTACTATTGTACACACTTATTTCATACAACCATTTACCATTCCTTCGTCTTCTTTAGAGAAGTCTTTGCTAGTTGGCGATTTTCTTTTTGTTAGTAAATTTCACTATGGCGCAAGAATACCTATGACTACCGTAGCTGCGCCTATGGTTCATGACACCATCCCAAAGTTAGGCGTAAAATCTTATTTATTTGACGATGATTTCACTAAGAGAAAAACATCTTGGAAAAACAAATTACAACTGCCTTATTTAAGACTTCCAGGGTTTGAAAAGATAGATAGGAACGAAATTGTTGTTTTTAATCAGCCAGCCGACACCTTGTTGGACATGAATGATTTTAGACCAGATAGAAACTATTACAAACCCATCGATAAAAAAACAAATCTAGTAAAACGTTGTGTTGGCGTTGCAGGTGATTCTTTAGAAGTTCGCAATGGCTATGTTTATATAAATGGCAAGAAAAATGAGCTCCCAGATCGAGCACATTTACAATTCAGCTATCATGTGCAACCAAAAACGAACCAGTTTAACCCTAAATTTATTAAAGACCGTTATGATATTACTGATGGTTTTGGAATAATAAACAATCAAAACACCTATTATTTTTCCGCAATTTCTGATGAAGCCAGAGATAAATTTAAAAACCACCCTAATGTTTTAAGTATTTCACGTAACGTAAAAGAAAAAGGCGTTAGAGATTCTAATATATTTCCACACAACCCAGCATATAACTGGAATGTCGATTTCTTTGGCCCACTTTATATTCCTGAAGCAGGAAAAACAATAGATATCAATTTAGAGGTTTTACCATTATACAAACGTGTTATTTCAGAATATGAAGGCAATACTTTGCAAGTAAATGGTAACCAAATTTTAATTAATGGTAAAGTAACAAACACATACACCTTTAAACAAAATTACTATTGGATGATGGGTGATAACCGCCATAATTCCATAGACGCTAGAGCTTGGGGGTTTGTACCGTTTGATCATGTAGTTGGCAAACCTGTATTTATATGGATGAGTTGGGATGGCATAAAAAATCCACGATGGGAACGTTTCTTTACTACAGTTAGTGGAAGTGGAAAAGCCACATCCTATTTTATTCCTTTTTTAATTTTACTTTTTGGATGGATTGGATTTAATAAATGGAGAGCCCGCAAGAAAAAATAGCTGATTTATTTTTTGGTGAATATTTTGTCATTCCTGCGGAGGCAGGAATCCACTATAATAAAATAAAGTTTCAATTTATAAGATTCCTGCCTTCGTAGGAATGACAGAGCAAATGAACATCATACTACATCCTACATATTTTCCAAATATTGCGCATTTCGTTGCCATTGCCAATGCTGACCATGTGGAATTTGAAGTAGATGATAATTTCTTAAAGCAGACCTACAGAAATAGAACCTATATTTATGGCGCTAACGGAAAACTAGGCCTAAATGTTCCTGTTATCCACTCACAAAAAAATCGTCAAAAACATAGAAATGTTAAAATTTTTAATGAAGAAAACTGGCAAAGTCTACATTGGAAATCATTACTTTCAGCCTACAGAACATCCCCTTTTTTTGAATACTATGAAGATGAACTTCAGCCTTTATTCACAGAAAAAACTGAATATATCTTAGATTTTAATTTGAAGTGTTTTGAGGTGATTTGTGATTGTTTACAATTAGAATTGAATACTTCAAAAACCGTAACCTATCAGAAATCTATTGAAAACAAAATGGACTTTAGGTTTCTTGTAAACGCGAAAAAAGAACATCCTCAAGATTATGACACCTACACTCAGGTTTTCAATAGTAAATATGGTTTCATTCCTAATTTAAGCATTTTAGACTTACTCTTTAATGAAGGCCCCAATGCACTTAACTATTTAGAATCGCAAACTATAATTCCACTATAATGCTTCAAACTTTTGCTCATTATGGTAGTCATATTTTTATTCCGCTTGCAGTTGCACTTGTTTGGTATAAATCAAATTGGAAAATAGCCTTTTTAATTATGTTTTCAGGAATGTGGATTGATTTAGACCATCTAGTAGCAAACCCTATTTTTGATTCCAATAGATGTAGTATTAATTTCCATCCGTTGCATACGTATTATGCCCTTGTTTTGTATATTATTTTAATCCTTCCTAGGAAAACACGGTTAATTGCTTTGGGCTTAGTGATTCATATTATTGCAGATGCAGTGGATTGTTCGTTTATGTGAATATTGTCGCGCAGAGACGCAAAGGCACAAAGCGACACGCAACTCGCTGCTAACTGAGAGGACACATAAATGTATTAAAAACCTATATATCTTAATCTTTACGTGAACAACTGAATACTGTGACAGTGACTGTGACTGTGACTGTGACTGTGACTGTGACTAAAAACTATTTTCCCAAACTCAAAGTTGCCATAATTGGGTAGTGGTCAGAATAATGGTCATTATACGCTTTAAACCCGTTTACAGAGAAGGCCTCATCAGCAAAAATAAAGTCGATACGAACAGGAAAAAACTTAAAATCGTATGTACGTCCAAAACCATTTCCTGCTTCTTTAAAAGTATCGTTTAAATTCCCTTTAATCTTTCTATACACATACGAAAACGCGGTATTATTAAAATCGCCACAAATCACCATTTTGTATTTGCATTGTTTTTTGTGTGTTAAAAACAATTCTGTTTGGAACTCTTGCATTTTAAAGGTTGTGCCTATCCTTTTAAAAAGTCTTTCAGAATCTTCTTTTTTAAGATTTTCAACTTTAGTGTCAATCCGCATGGATTCTAAATGAATATTATAAACCCTTATAGTGTCTTCTCCTTTTACAACATCAGCAAAGATGGCATTATTAGCCGTATCGGGAAACTCAATAGAACCAGAATTCACTATAGGAAATTGCGAAAAAATAGCTTGCCCGTATTTTGTTTTTTTTCCTGATAAATGCTCGTATTTATATTTAAAAAAAGATAAATCAATGTTTTTATGCGGATGATATTCTTGAACACTTAAAACCTCTGGAGCTTCCGTTTTTATAAAATCGATAATTTTGGTTTCAATACCTTTTTCAGGAATCCATTCATAAAGATTAAAAAGCCTCACATTATAATTGACGACTTTCAAATTCTCCGGGGTTTCAATCTTTTTTGAAGATGAAAACTTGTATAATGAACCAAAAGAAAAATATCCAATTACCAGTACTATAAGCGATAGCATCAATTGCCTCTTCAACTTGACTAACCAGTATATAAAGAACAAACCATTAATCAAAATTAAAAAAGAGACTCCTAAGTTGATTACAGATAGAAAGGGAAATGTTTTTGGAGGTAAAAACGGTAGCGTAAATGAGAGCAGAAGCAATACCGCAACAATACTATTGATGAAATAGATGATTTTATTTATAAAACTCAGCTTTTTCATAGATTACTACTTCCCTGCCTTGAACAAAAACTCTTTTTCTTCAGCGGTTAAACTATCATAACCACTTTTACTGATTTTATCTAAAATAACATCGATTTTCTTCTGGTTATTAAATTTATCAAACTCACCTTTCGTATAACCACCAACTTTACTTTTGTTTTTATGTACCGTTTTTAAAGGACCTTTTTTAGAAGGTTTAAACATATGAGCTATGCCATCCATAAATCGCTCAAAGCCTTTGCCTATATCTTGGCCTTTTAGTAATTGTTTTGCGTAAAAATAACCTAATAAAGCTCCTCCTAAATGCGCTAAGTTACCACCTGCATTAACTCCAAATAAACCAATAACATCTATAACTACAATTGCAGCACCTATATACCAAAGTTTTAAATTAAAAGTAAAAAAACGCATGCCTTGATTGGGCATATAAGCACAAAGAAAAATCAACAAAGCTCTGACTGCAGCCGAAGCTCCTTCTAATGTAGAATTTAATCCAAATAACCCAGGAAACACCGTGTAACCCAACATAAACAATAAACCACCAGAAATAGCCCCAAGAAAATATATGTTTAATGCCATTTTCGAACTAAATAGATTTAAAAACATTTTCCCAAGAAAATACAACCATAGCATATTAAAAAAGAGGTGTAAAAAATCATAATGCAGAAAAGCATAGCTAATAATTGCCCATGGTTTAAATATGAAATCGGAAAAATCGCTTGGTAACTTAAACCAAATTAAATAAGGTTTTAGAATGAGTCCCAACAGAAAAACCACAACATTAATGGCTATTATTTTCTCTAAAACATTGAGGTTAGACAGTTTGTCTTTTATATCTTGATTGAGCGAAGTCATTAATTCCAACGGTTTCTGTTAAACTGCGTTTTTTTCCAATACCACATAATTAAAAACCCTGTTAAAGCGCCTCCAACGTGAGCCATATATGCCGTATTACTTGGACTAAAAAAGGATTGCCCTGTTAACCCAGAAATTAAGTCTAAAATAATAATACCTGGAATAAAATATTTTGCCTTAATAGGAATAGGTAAAAAAATCATCATGAGTTTAGCTTCAGGATTCATCATACCAAAAGCCGCTAAAACTCCCATAATACAACCAGATGCACCTACCATAGACGCATTGTAAGCTGGATAAATATCCTTCAGCATTGAAACTTGAGATTGAGTTACGCCAGTAATGGTTTCATTATTAGTAAGCATTTGTTTAATGCTTTCTGAAGATAATCCAGATTCTAACAAAGCATTATAACTTGGGACATATTGAAAATAGTAAAGTCCAACTTGTAACAAAACAGCCCCTAAACCAGCCGAAATATAGAGAAACAAAAATCGCCTTGAACCTAAAGTCTGTTCTACAGGTACACCAAACATCCAAAGGGCAAACATGTTGAAGAAAATGTGCATGGCTCCACCATGCATAAACATGTGAGTAATGATTTGCCAAGGCTGAAACGCATCATTTTTCGGAAAATACATGGCAAACCATTCATAAAACAAATTACCATTTCCAATAAACAATGTACCAATAAACATAATCACGTTAATGATTAATAAATGTTTAACGGTATCTGAAATTCTCATCATATTCTAAATAAATTTTTTATCTAATTCATCAACACTCATAGTCACAAATGTTGTTCTATTAGTGGGCGATACATTGGGTTCTTTACAAGCAAAAAGCTTATTTACCAAATGTTCTTGTTCGTCTTTTTGTAAAAACTGTCCCGTTTTAATAGCTAAACTTTTCGCCATAGATTTTGCCAATAAATCGGTAGCACTAAAATTACTATCAGGCACTTCGTTTTCAACATCACTTATTAATTGCTCCAAAATAATCGACACTTCACTTTCTGGAACACTTACCGGCACACCTGTAATAGCAACAGACTCTTCTTTAACGTCCGAAAACACAAAACCTGTATGTTCTAAATCATCTTTTAACTGATTAATAATATCAATATCTTGTTTTGAAAAATAAAGCTCAAGCGGGAATAATAATTGCTGACTTGCGGCTTCTTTTATGGTCATATTCTTAAGAAAATCTTCATACAAAATACGTTGATGTGCACGGTTCTGATCTATAATCAACATCCCTGATTTAATAGTACTAACAATATATTTGTTATGAAGTTGATAAGTTGAGTTTTTTTGCTCGACCTGATTATCATTATCAAAAATTGAGGCTGTACTTTCTTCACTTTCAAAACGGACTTCTCCAAAATCTTGTTGGGATATATTCCCTTTGGATTCTAAACCTACGTACAACCCTTCCCAATTTTCGGTTGATTCTTTTTTATAAGCAACTGCCTTTGTACGAGAACTAGTTTCCTCTTGAAACGGATTAAAACTTCTATCCACTTCTACCTTTGGGATATTAGAACCCTCACTTTTATAACTATATGGCGTATCTAAATTGGGGTCTCGCTCAAAGTCAAGTACCGGCGCAATATTAAACTGCCCTAAACTATGTTTTACTGCAGAACGCAGCAAAGCATAAAGCGTGTGCTCATCATCAAACTTAATTTCTGTTTTTGTTGGGTGAATATTTATATCAATAGTTTGCGGATTGACCGTTAAATTTAAAAAATAACTAGCATGCGTCCCATTTTTTAACAAACCCTCAAAAGCTGAAGCAATAGCATGATTTAAATAAGCACTTTTAATGAAACGGTCATTCACAAAAAAGTACTGCTCTCCTCTGGTTTTTTTAGCAAATTCTGGTTTCCCAACAAACCCTGAAATTTTCAGCACTTCGGTATCTTCTTCTACAGGTACTAATTTTTCATTGGTTTTAGTTCCAAAAATATTTACAATACGCTGTCTGTAATTACTAATCGGAAGGTTCAACGATTCGCTTCCATTGTTATACAAAGCAAAACTTATATTAGGGTGTGCTAATGCTACGCGATGAAATTCATCTATAACATGACGCAACTCTACGGTATCTGACTTTAAAAAGTTTCGTCTTGCAGGAATATTAAAAAAGAGGTTTTTTACTGAAACGGAAGTCCCTGTAGGCGTTACAATTACTTCTTGCGAAGTGACTTTACTGCCTTCTATAACAAGTACATTACCAACATCGTCGTGTTCTTGTTTGGTTTTCAATTCTACATGAGCAATAGCTGCTATACTTGCTAAAGCTTCACCACGAAAACCTTTAGTATGGAGTTGAAATAAATCTTCGGCACTTCTAATTTTTGAAGTCGCATGGCGCTCAAAACTCAATCGAGCATCGGTAGTACTCATACCCTTCCCGTTGTCTATGACTTGAACAAGGGTTTTACCTGCGTCTTTTATAATTAGTTTTATGGTATCTGCTCCTGCATCAATGGCATTTTCAAGAAGCTCTTTTACAACAGACGCCGGACGTTGTACAACTTCTCCAGCAGCTATTTGATTTGCTACATGATCGGGTAAAAGTTGAATAATATCAGCCATATATTATTTGGAAAAAAATATAGATAAATCGAAATCGATGATGAACAAAAATATTAAAATAAGCACAGCAATAATAATTAAAGTGCGCCTATTTACATCTCTATTTGGATTGCTTTTTAAGTCATCAAATGCATCAATAAATTTTCCTTTTAAGCCTTTGCTAGGACCTATCGTTTTTCTGTGTTCATCAAACTTATGCTTAATTTCAAAAGGGTTGCCTTCGCCTTTATCATCAAAATAACGAGGTGTATAACTGAATTTTTTATTTTTACGCGTTTTTAAAAGTCCCATGTTTTCTAAGTTTTTTGGTTACATGTATTTTTTTTCTAATAAATACATACAAATCAATAATAATACCAAAATCAAAATTAAAGTCCTTATAGGCATGGCAGCACGAGTTTTGGGTTTACTACCACTTTTTCGTCGCCATTTAGAAATAAAATCTTTGGTTTTAGAATCATCATCTAAACTAGAGTCTGTTTGACTTTCTTTAGAAAACCGAGATTGATAATTGAAGTTTTTATTTTTTCGCTGTTTAAACAAAATCTAGTACTGCTTATCTTTCAAAAGTACTCAAAATTGCTCAGAAACTAAGGATTGAAATGCCAAAAAATGTTAAGAAATTGACTAGAGACTAATTAACTATTTTCACGTAGCTCTGCCATCTTAATAGCCGCGACAGCAGCTTCCGTACCTTTGTTCCCGTGTTTACCGCCTGAACGGTCAATGGCTTGTTGCATGTTATTATCTGTAAGTACACAGAAAATTACCGGAGTTTCACGTAATACATTTAAGTCTTTTATGCCCTGAGCTACGCCTTCACAAACAAAGTCGAAATGTTTGGTTTCACCTTGAATAACACTACCTATAGCAATAACGGCATTTACCATTTGCTCCTGCATTTTTTTACTTCCGTAAATAAGCTCAAAACTTCCAGGAACATCCCAACGGACAATATTATTAGGTAATGCGCCATGCTCAATTAATGTATTGTACGCGCCTTGATACAGGCCTTCGGTTATAGTGTCATTCCATTCTGAAACAACAATCCCAAACCGAAATTTATTCGCGTTTGGGATTGTTGTTTTATCGTAATCGGATAAATTGTTATTTACCGTAGCCATGTTATTATTTATTAGCCAATACTTGCGCTTTTCCAATAAACACCTCCACTTTAGCAGCTTCAGTAGAATTAGCATAATCGTCTTTTATTCTTTTAAAATAAGCCAATGCCTTATCCGCTTTTCCTAAATCTAGAGCAATTGTTCCAGCTTTAAATAAATACATTGGTGTTGTAAATTCATTATCACGCATTTCAGCCGCTTGCTCATAATATCCTAGGGCATCTTCTTTCTGATTTAATTGCACAAAGGCATCGCCTATATTCCCTTTTGCTAAAGGTGCCAATATTTCGTCATCACTTTTAAAATCACCTAAATATTCAACCGCATTTTTATAATCCTTCAGTCTTAAATACGCCGTACCCGCGTAATAACTAGCTAGATTAGCAGATGGTGTTCCGCTGTATTCTTCAATAATATCTAGCATACCAAACTTACCTTCTCCACCATTTAACGCTAAATTATATAAGGAGTCCTTTGCTGTACCAGTAACCGCTTCATCAAAATATTTTTGCGCTTGAAACATATCGTTCATAGCAGCTGTTTGCTTTGGTTTAGCAATGTATTCTTTATATGCCAAAGACCCTAAAACTACAACTGCAACCAGTCCTATAATTATAAAAATATATTTCTGGTTTTTTGCTACAAAGTCTTCTGTTTTAGAAGCTGTTTCATCAAGTGTGTTAAAAACCTCTGCAGTTGTAGAACCGTCTTCTATATTTTGTTCCTTTTCTACTTTTGTTTTTGGTTTGTAACCTCTCTTACTATAAGTTGCCATCTGTTTCTCTATATGATTTGGTTCAGAACAAAACGTTTGAACACATTTTTATTAATGTGGCGCAAAAATATAATTTTTCTTCATAACAAATACCAATTAAACCATAATTTTATACTAATAATTTGTTTTCTATTCTACTGTAACTTCACTAAAAAACACAACAATAGCAATGCTATTCTTGAGTTTTGTAGCTATTTACAGCGAAAATTAATTAAAATTATTTTAGCATAAAACCATAGTCTAATTGATATTTTTCAATAATTTGCACTTCTTTTCAAGAGTTTAGCCTATAAACCTGATTTAAGTTGCTTTTTGTATGATTTTAAAATCACTTTCATTACTTAATTATAAAAATTTCGATAGTAAATCGTTCATTTTCAATGATAAAATAAATTGTATTGTTGGTAATAATGGTATTGGGAAAACAAATGTGCTTGATGCGATCTATCATTTATCTTTCGGAAAAAGTTATTTTAATCCAGTTGCCACTCAAAACATTAAACACTACGAAGACTTTTTTGTAATTAATGGTGATTACAAAAAAGATGACAAAATAGAAAAAGTAGCTATCAGTTTAAAACGCGGACAAAAAAAGGTGATTAAACGCAATGCAAAAGCTTATGAAAAATTTAGCGAACACATTGGTTTTTTACCCTTAGTCATCATATCGCCTGCAGATAGAGATTTAATTACCGAAGGCAGTAACACGCGCCGAAAGTTTATTGATTCAGTGATTTCGCAAAGCGATAAAAGTTACCTAAACCACTTAATAAATTACAATAAAATATTAGCGCAACGAAATGCCTTGTTAAAATATTTTGCTTTAAACCATACGTTTAATAATGATACTTTAGAAGTATACAATATTCAGCTTACTGATTACGGAACGCAAATTTTTGAAAAACGTGATGCGTTTTTAAAAACCTTTATTCCTATTTTCAAATCGCGTTACGAGGCTATAAGTAATGGTAACGAAACGGTAGATTTAGTGTACCATAGTGATTTATTTGAAGACGATTTAAACACGCTTTTAAAAACCGTAATTAATAAAGATAAAGCCTTACAATACACAAGCGTAGGTATCCATAAAGACGATTTACATTTTAATATATCAGGACATCCTATTAAAAAATTCGGGAGCCAAGGGCAGCAAAAATCGTTTTTAATTGCCCTAAAGTTGGCACAATTCGATTTTATAAAAGCACAAAGCGGCGTGAATCCCATTTTGTTATTGGATGATATTTTTGATAAATTAGACGAACAGCGTGTCGCTCAAATCATTAAATTAGTAGATGATGAAAATTTCGGGCAACTTTTTATTAGCGATACACATGCAGAACGTACCGAAAATGCTGTGAAGCAGGTGCATCAATCTTATGAGATTTTCAGGTTGTGATGCTTTTTTTTTGCCACAGCTTGTCCCGATTTTTTTTCGGGAAATTCACGAATGTTTTTTCTATGGCTTAAATTAATTACTAAGCTAATAATTTATAAATCGATTTAGTTTATTATTTGACTTTGTAAAACTTTTCAGCTACCTTCGTTTAACGTAGGTTGGGTGTAATTAAAAAAGAATGTTTTTTTTTAAACAATAGATATGAAAACACTAAAATTAAGAAGTAAATTGAGTTTTTTGATAACTCTTTGCTCACTTTTAATGCTTGGTAGTTGTAATCAAATGAGTGAGCAAATAAAAGATGAATCTGCTGGTATGAACGGTGGATTTGAAGTAACAAAGAATGGGATTCCTGTAAATTGGCTTATGTACACACCGAATACTGTACCAAATGGGAAGTTTAAAATCATTCTAGACAAAGAAGAATTTAAAGAGGGAAAACAGTCGCTAAAATTTGAAGTAGAAGAATGTTCTTCTAATGGAGGTTGGGGTTCACCAGGATTTACAAACCAATTTAATGCAGAACAAGGAAATACTTATAAATTGAGTTTCTGGATTAAGAATGATGGGGCAGAATTTCGTGTAATGGCTGGTGGAGTTGCACCAAAAACTGGAGACATGAAAACACTTTTACAAACTAGCGATCAAACTAATGACTGGAAGCAATATGTATATGGTGTACCTATAACAGAAGAATTTGACCAAATTAGACTTGAAGTCAATATTTTAAAACCGGGAACTTTTTGGATTGATGATATACAAATTGAAAAAGAATAAAACTACACCCAACCTACGTTAAACGAACCTTTCCAAAAACAAAATAACTTTCAATTTAAAAAATAAGATAACAAATAATTGCGTTAGGGATAGTAAAGGAAAGCCCGCAGAAACGAGGACTTGGAACCCTTCGACTACGCTCAAGATAAATTCCTAGCTCGACCTCCCGATAGCTATCGGGAGTGTAAAGCCAAAATAATATTAAAAGAAAAACGACAGTGTTATGGCAAAACGCAACAACGAACATATCAGTATTCAAGACGCTTTAAAAGAATTTGTGGAAACCAATAAGCTAGAAAAAGGTTTAAATAAAGTTAATGTTGCCGATGCTTGGGCCAGCCTTATGGGTAATGGCGTTAACAACTACACAACTTCAGTAAATTTAGAACGCGAAACCTTATATGTACAACTCAGCTCTAGCGTACTAAGAGAAGAACTAAGCTACGGTAAGCAAAAAATAATTGATATGCTTAATGACGAATTAGGAAAAGAAATCATTAAAAAACTGGTTCTAAGATGATTACAAATTCATATTTAATAGATTTTTTTTAATTAAAATTACCAAATTATTGATTTTTGTGTTATCTTTGGCACTTAATTATTTTAACACAAATACAATGAGTAAAGGTACCGTAAAATTCTTCAATGATTCAAAAGGTTTTGGATTCATAACTGAAGATGACAACAACAAAGAACATTTCGTACACATTTCAGGACTTATCGATGAAATTCGTGAAGGTGATGCAGTTGAATTTGATCTACAAGAAGGTAGAAAAGGATTAAACGCCGTAAACGTAAAAGTAATCTAAGATTTATACTTTAACAATTACAACTTAAGGCCTATCATTTATTTGATAGGCTTTTTTTGTTTTTAGTGATTTATAAGTTAATTGGCAGTATATTCGCATAATATTAATTATTATAACACAAATACAATGAGTAAAGGTACCGTAAAATTTTTCAATGATTCTAAAGGATTTGGATTCATAACTGAAGATGACAACAACAAAGAACATTTCGTACACATTTCTGGATTAGTTGATGAAATTCGTGAAGGTGATGCCGTAGAATTCGATTTACAAGAAGGTAAAAAAGGATTAAACGCCGTAAACGTAAAAGTAATCTAAGATATATACTTTAACAATTACAATTAAGGGCCTATCATTTATTTGATAGGTTTTTTTTGTGGCACAAACTTTGCACTCTAATAATTTAATATTTAAATACAATGAGTAAAGGAACAGTAAAATTCTTCAACGATTCTAAAGGATTCGGATTTATAACTGAAGAAGGTTCAAACAACGAACATTTTGTTCACATTTCTGGATTAATCGATGACATTCGCGAAGGCGACAACGTTGAGTTTGATTTACAGGAAGGTAGAAAAGGCTTAAACGCCGTAAACGTTAAAGTAATTTAGTATAACATAAATACTTTTTTAAACAAAAAGTCCCGCAACTTAGTTGCGGGACTTTTGTTTTATATGAAATTCATACCTGCAAGGTTTTAAAAAGCTTGCAGGAGATATTATCGACTAAAACATCTCTCTTCCTGAGAAATGAAAAGCACCTTCAATAGCTGCGTTATCATCACTATCACTTCCGTGTACTGCATTTTCACCAATAGAAGCGGCGTATAATTTACGTATAGTCCCTTCAGCTGCATCAGCAGGATTTGTAGCACCTATTAAAGTTCTAAAATCATCAACAGCATTGTCTTTTTCTAGAATAGCTGCAACTATTGGACCTCTAGTCATATACTCAACTAACTCTGCAAAAAACGGACGTTCGTTATGGATTGCATAAAATGCTTGTGCATCTGATGTTGTCATTTGTGTTAATTTCATAGCCACGATTCGAAACCCTGAAGCTGAAATTTTTTCTAATATTGCACCAATGTGTCCTTTCTCAACAGCATCTGGCTTAAGCATTGTAAATGTTCTATTTGTTGCCATTTTATTGTTTTATTTGCGTGCAAAAGTAATGTATTTCTATTTAAAACAAGACAATCAATTTTAAAAAAATTGTATCTTCGTCAGCTATGAATAAAGAAGACATTGCAAGTATTAAACAGTTATTATCTACTAAAAAAAAGATAGTCATTGTTCCTCATAAAAACCCAGATGGAGACGCTATTGGCTCTACATTAGGACTATATCATTACCTTCTAAAAGGCCATCATCAAGCTCATGTTTTGGTGCCAAATGATTACCCAACATTTTTAAAATGGATTCCTGGGAATGATACTATTTTAAAACACGATACTCAAACTAAGGCGTGCAATGCTTTAATTAAAGATGCAGATATTATTTTCACCTTAGACTTTAATGCATTTCATAGAACTGGTAACATGGAAACGGTTCTAACAGAAAGTAGCGCCTTAAAAATAATGATAGACCATCATCAAGCACCAGATGATTATGCCACTTATATATTTAGTGATGTTAGCATGAGTTCTACCTGCGAAATGGTATATCATTTTATAAATATGTTAGGCGACACCAATTTAGTTGATACCGATATTGCCACCGCTTTATATGTGGGGATTATGACCGATACAGGCTCTTTCAGGTTTCGTTCCACGACAAGTACTACGCATCAAGTTATAGCCAAACTTATTGAGAAAGGTGCTAATAACACTGAGATTCATAACAAGATATATGACACCAATAGCTATGAGCGTTTGCAACTTTTAGGATGCGCACTAACCAATTTAAGAGTTATTACTGAATCTCGTACAGCTTTTATAACGCTTTCACAAAATGAACTTCAAAAGTATAACTATAAAAAAGGTGATACTGAAGGCGTGGTAAATTATGGATTATCTTTGGACGGCATTGTACTTGCTGCAATTTTTATAGAAGACAGGAAAGAAGGTATTATAAAAATCTCATTACGATCAAAAGGTAATTTTTCTGTTAATGAAATGTCTAGAGCACATTTTGAAGGTGGTGGCCATACAAATGCCGCTGGCGGCAAGAGCTATCTATCCTTAAACGATACCGTTGAAAAATTTATTAGTATATTGCCTAGTTATAATAAAGCCCTGAATGATGAATAAATTACTAACACTGGTCTTTGTTTTACTAGTATTTAGCTGTAAAACACCAGAAGCCAGACAACCTGTTTCTGTAAAAACAGGCTCTTTTATTGATGCTTCTGTAGAACGTAATAAAAAACTCAACGCCAAAGAACAGCATGCCATAGAACAACTTATGAAGCAACAAGAAGAAAACTATATGGCTTCCGAAAGTGGTTTTTGGTACTACTACAATAATAAAATTGACATAGACACTTTAAAGACCCCGGACTTTGGAGATATCGTGAATTATAATTACAACGTTAAAAGTCTTAATGGCAGCGTTATATATTCTACCGAAGTCATCAAAACACAAACCTATGCTATGGACAAACAAGAGTTGTTTACAGGCTTACGCGAAGGTTTAAAACTAATGAAAACCGGAGAGACTGTCACGTTTTTATTTCCATCTCAAAAAGCCTATGGCTATTACGGCGACGCTAACAAAATTGGACGTAACACCCCTTTAATTTGTGAAGTAACCGTCAATTCAATTACCCAAAATCAAACAAATTAATAATGACCTTACTAAAAAATGCTATTAAAGCTTTAGCACTTGTACTATTTGTAATTTTTACGTCATGTAAAGCCCAATACCCAGACTTAGAAGATGGTATTTACGCAGAAATCATTACCAATAAAGGCGTTATGCTTGCTAAATTGGCAGAAGACAAAGCCCCAATTACGGTAGCTAATTTTGTATCGTTAGCAGAGGGCACCAATACGATGGTGGATAGTAAATATAAAGAGAAGAAATTTTACAATGGCACAATTTTCCATAGGGTTATAGACAGCTTCATGATTCAAGGTGGCGACCCCTTAGGAACCGGACAAGGAAACCCTGGTTATAAATTTAAGGGAGAGTTTCATCCAGACTTAAAACACGACAAACCCGGTATTCTATCTATGGCTAATTCTGGCCCAAACTCCAATGGAAGTCAATTTTTTATCACAGAAATCCCTAAACCTCACCTAGATAATGGTTATAATGTATTTGGAGAATTGGTATCAGGATTAAACATTCAGGATTCTATTTCAAATGTGAAAGTTGATAACAGAAACAAACCAATTAAGGATGTTGTTATAGAAGAACTAAATATTATTAGAAAAGGGAAAGCAGCAAAATCTTTTGATGCTCCTAAAATTTTTAATGATCATTTTGCTGAAGATGAACGCCTTAA
The DNA here is from genome assembly GCF_039543245.1 of Algibacter agarivorans. NCBI lineage: Bacteria > Pseudomonadati > Bacteroidota > Flavobacteriia > Flavobacteriales > Flavobacteriaceae > Algibacter > Algibacter agarivorans. Next base: position 18,138 of record NZ_BAABJJ010000033.1, on the reverse strand, counting down.
AAAAGAAAAAAAGGCTAAAGCTGAAGCTATATTGAACGCCACTAAAGAAAAATTTGAAATACAACGCGCAAAAGCAATAACATTAGACTCTGGCTTAAAATATTTTATTTCTGAAAAAGGAACAGGTGAAAAATTACCAAATGAAGCTCAAGTATCAACGCATTATGCTGTATATTTTGAAGACGGAAAATTACTAGAAACAAGTAAATTGGCAATTGCTGAAGCACTAGATGCTGTTAATGAAAAACGTAAAGCAGCCAATAAATACGAACCTATTACTGCTGATATTGGTCCCGATGCACGAATGATCCCAGGGTTTAAAGAAGGCTTACGGCAATTGAGTGTAGGCGATAAAGCCACACTGTTTATTCCTTACCATTTAGCATATGGCGAAGCTGGAACAAGAGGCATTCCTGGGAAATCTAATATTATTTTTGAAGTTGAAGTCATAGAACTTCTTAAATAAATTTTAACACTAATAACATCTCGAACGTTTATATTTACGTCGAAAAACAAAACCTATGCAACTATTAAAATTTGATTGGAATCCGATAACGGGAATTGATATTGTTGGAAATTTTAAACTCCACTTTTACAGCCTTATGTGGGTTATCGCTTTTATATTAGGTTGGTATATTATGAAGCGTATTTTCACTAAAGAGAAAGTATCATTAGATTATTTAGACCCACTTTTTATATACACGGTTTTAGCCACCATGCTTGGTGCTAGATTAGGGCATGTTTTGTTTTACCAATCGGAATTAATATCAGAAGATTTTTTTAGCATCTTTCTGCCTTTCAAGTTTAAAGGCGGCTTTGAGTTTACAGGTTTTCAAGGGCTTGCAAGTCATGGCGCGGCCATTGGTATTATAATTGGCATGTATTTATATAGAAAAAAATACAACTATAAATCATTACTTTGGATTTTAGACCGCGTTGTAATAACAGTAGCTTCAGGAGCTGTTTTTATTAGAATTGGAAACTTTATCAATTCTGAAATTATTGGAAAAATAACAGACTCTAATTTAGGTGTTCGTTTTATCCAAGACCAATATTATAAAAGAGAAATTGTACAACGAACGGGCATTAAAGATGTTCAAAAAGCGTATAATGCGGTAACTGATAATCCTCAATTTCAAAATCTATTAGACGCTGTACCATATAGGCATCCTTCACAGTTATATGAATCTTTTTGTTATATTTTTGTGTTTTTAATCTTATTATATTTCTATACTAAAACGGATAAAAAAAACCAATCAGGTTTTCTATTTGGCTTGTTTTTAATCCTACTTTGGACCATTCGTTTCTTTGTTGAATTCACAAAAGAACCACAAGGCGAAGAATACATCAATTGGTTTGGATTAAATACAGGGCAATGGTTAAGTATTCCTTTTGTTTTGTTAGGCTTGTATTTTATGTTTATTTACAAACCGAAATCTGAAGTTAAATAGTAACGATTATGTATTCAATACTGTCCAATACATTGGAACTGTTTGCATACTATATCGGAATTACACCAAATAATTCAGAACTAATTCAAAAATATAATTAGCACAATATGCTTTTAAAACGCTATACTTTATTCTTATTGCTAAGTATCTTTTTGAGTCTTTGCGCATGTAAAGAGGACAAAAAAGTTATAAAGCAGACTGAAGTTAGTTTTAAAAAAGAAGGCGAGCTTACTATTTTTAAATCCGCTGATTCTACTCAAATAAAATTAGATATAGAAATTGCTGATACCGATTTTGACATCCAAACAGGTTTAATGTATAGAAACGCCATGAAAACAAACCAAGGCATGCTCTTTGTTTTTGATGATGTTAAAGAACGTTTCTTCTACATGAAAAACACAAAAATTCCGTTAGACTTAATTTTTATTGATAACAATAAAAAGATTGTCAGTTTTCAGAAGCATGCTCAACCTTTTGATGAATCCTCATTACCATCAAACGCTCCTGCTAAATATGTTTTAGAAGTTAATGCAGGTTTGGCTGATACTTGGGGTGTTGCTGTTGGTGACCATATTAGTTATTAAATACTATACTTTTTCATATCTTTCAAAGAACAAAACAATTAAAAAAAATACTGGCATTTAAATGATAAAACGTATTCAGAACTAAATCATTAATATATTAAATATGAAAATCAATAACATTTTAGAAAGCATTGGAAACACACCTGTTGTACGATTGTCTAAATTATTTCCGAATGCAAATGTTTGGATGAAGCTTGAAAAAGCTAATCCTGGAGGAAGCATTAAAGACAGAATTGCACTCTCAATGATTGAGGATGCTGAAAAAAGAAATATTTTAACTCAAGACACAGAAATTATTGAGCCTACTTCTGGAAATACTGGTATTGGTTTAGCAATGGTTGCTGCTGTAAAAAACTACAAGCTTACACTGGTAATGCCAGAGTCCATGTCTGTTGAACGACGAGCACTTATGGCGGCTTATGGCGCTAATCTTGTACTAACTCCAAAAGAGCTAGGCTTAGGAGGAACTATAGCAAAAGCAAATGAAATGGTTGCTAATAATAAAAATGCATGGATGCCTTCTCAATTTACAAACCAAGCAAACCCAGAAATACACCGTAAAACGACTGCTTTAGAAATTATTAAAGACTTTCCTGAAGGCTTAGATTATTTAATTACTGGTGTTGGTACTGGCGGACACATTACCGGTATGTCTGAAGTTTTAAAAGAAAAACTCCCTGATTTAAAAGTGTTTGCAGTAGAACCAGATGATTCTGCCATAATTTCTGGGGGCGAACCTGGACCACACCCCTTACAAGGCATTGGACCTGGTTTTGTTCCTGAAGTATTCAATATTAAAATAATTGACGGTGCCATTAGAATAACTAAAGAAGAAGCTTTTGCAGAAGTTAAAAATATAGCAACGACTGAAGGCATTTTAGTTGGTATTTCTACAGGAGCTTCCTTAGCTGCTGTTAGAAAACAATTGCAAACTTTAAATGGCAAAGAAACAATACTAACTATGAATTACGATACTGGTGAACGCTACCTTTCTATTGAGGAGCTTTTTATAAAGTAATATTGATTTTCTGTGTAAAATAGCGAACATCATTTTGAATGAAATAGAAAAACGAGTTGCCCAAGTAAACGCTGAAATCGAATAAGAAAAGCAGCTACTTATCATTTTCAATTTCCGCTTATTGTAAAAATAACAAAAGACAAACTTATGAAGTATATAAAATCATAGCACCCTATCAAGGTGCTATGATTTTATATACAAACTGTTAAACGAAGCTTCAAAATTATTTCTTTTTTAGTGTTAAAGAAGTGCATAGTAAATACATCACCTGCATTGACAAAAACACTAAAACTAGCAGATAGCTGCGTTAGGGATAGAACGGTCTGTTTGAGCCCCCCGACCAAAGGAGGGAGCGAGTAGTGATAGCCCGACCCTTGTGGTAACGCCCAACTAACATTTTAATAAACACAAAAAAGCCTACTAACATAAGTTAATAGGCTTCTTGCAAAGAAAAAATTTTGAGTTAGTCTTTTTTCTTCTTTTTATCTTCTAATTTACTTACAGTATCATACATTATTGGTGTTGCAATAAATAATGATGAATACGTACCTACAATAACACCTACTATTAAGGCAAACATAAAGCCTCTGATAGAATCGCCACCAAAAATAAAGATGGCTAATAACACAACTAATGTTGTTAATGAGGTATTTAAGGTTCTACTTAATGTACTGCTTAATGATGAGTTTACGACACGGTCGAATTTCCAACCTGTGTGCTCGTTAAAGAACTCACGAATTCTATCAAATACAACCACCGTATCATTTAATGAATAACCAATTACTGTTAGTATTGCTGCAATGAACGCTTGGTTTATTTCCATGTTAAATGGCATAAATCTGTACGTTAAAGAGAATACGCCTAATACAATTAATACATCATGGAATACCGCTGCAACTGCTCCTAATGAGTACTGCCACTTTTTAAAACGAATTAAGATATATAGAAATACAACAATTAATGATCCTAATACCGCCCAAACTGATGCTTGCTTAATATCATCTGCAATGGTTGGAGATACTTTATACGATTCTAATAAACCAACTTGCTTATTTTCATCGTTTAAATCTAAGAATTTCTCATAAGACACACCTTCTAAATAAGGTACAAGTCCATCATATAAGGCCTTTCTGATTTCTTCATCTACCTCAGCACCTGTTTCATTGACTTTGTATTTAGTGGTAATTTTTAACTGATTGGCATCACCAAAGGTTTTTGCATCTGCACTACCAAAAATTTCTGGTTTGGATAATACATCTGTAATTTCTGAAGCACTTATATCTTGAGCAAAACGCACTTGATAGGTTCTACCTCCAACAAAATCGACACCTTGATCTAAACTGTTTGTAAACAGCGACCCTAAACTTAAAAGAATAAAAGCACCAGAAATCATATAAGCCACTTTACGTTTCTTTAAAAATTCGATGTTTATATTTCTAAATAAATTTTTAGTAATTGCTGTAGAGAAGTCTAATTTACCACCTCTGTTAGAGTACCAATCGACTAATAATCTAGTAATAAAAATTGCAGTGAATAAAGATGTAGCAATACCTATTAATAAGGTCGTTGCAAATCCTTTAATTGGCCCTGTACCAAATATGAATAGAATTAATGCGGTTAATCCTGTTGTAATATTCGCATCTAAAATAGATGATAAGGCATTACTAAATCCATCTTGTATAGCCTCTTTTTGACCTTTACCCTTAGCTAATTCTTCTCGAATACGCTCAAAAATAAGTACGTTTGCATCCACAGACATACCAATGGTTAATACAATACCTGCAATACCAGGCAAGGTTAACACAGCGCCTAGTCCCGATAAAATACCAAATATTAACAACAGGTTTAATAACATGGCAATATCGGCAAAACCACCAACTTTTCCATAGTAAAAAATCATCCATAACAAGACTAAAGCTAAAGCAATTAAAAACGACATGGTACCACTTTCAATAGCCTCTTTTCCTAATGAGGGCCCAACAACTTCGCTAGATATGATATCTGCTGAAGCCGGTAATTTACCAGCACGTAATACGTTTGCTAAATCGATTGCCTCGTTTAAAGTAAAGTTTCCAGAAATAGAAGAACTTCCTCCTGCTATAGGTCCTGTAGTAACACCAGGCGCAGAATATACTACGTTATCTAAAACAATAGCAATTTGACTCCCTTGAGAATACGCTTTACCCGTCATTTCTTCCCAAATCTTAGCACCTTTTGCATTCATTTGCATAGATACTTCAGACTTTCCTGTTGGTCCAAATTGGTTACGAGCATCGGTTACTACCGCACCGCTTAATTGCGGCACGTTTTCTCTATTGCCAACTAAGGCATATAAATCTACTAATTCACTATCTTTTTCTGGTTTTCCAAAAACAAACTTTGCATAGCGTTGTTCTGGAGAAAGCAAAGCTCTAACCTCTGGTTTGCTTAAATATTCAAGAACCGTTTCTTTATCTTTAATTTCAAACTTTCCAATAATCGGACCACCAGGGTACCCTTGCCCTCTTAACAAATCGAAGATAGGATTTACTGTTGCAACTGCTGTAGAATCTGTTTCTGCATCACCTAATAAGGCATCAATTTGAGAATCCTGAGCATCTTCTTCATCTTGAGGCTCTTCTTCAGAAGCTATTTTAGCATCAACAATATCTTTCAAAACGGTATTGGCTTGGGACAAAAACGGGAAGAACTGTTCCCCTTTATAGGCATCCCAAAACTCTAATTGAGCAGTACTTTGTAATAATCCTGTAGCACGTTCTACATCTTTAACACCTGGCAACTCTACTAAAATACGTCCAGATGTTCCTAAACGTTGGATGTTTGGAGATGTTACCCCAAACTCATCAATACGTTTACGTAATACTTCAAAAGCAGAAACAATAGATTCATCAATCTTGGTTTCTATAACTGTTTTTACGTCTTCGTCAGACATACTTCCATCAATCTCACCATCTAGTGCTTTGGTATAAAATATATCTGGAGATGCTAATTTCACATCACCTTTAATCGCATCAAAAGCAATAAAGAAATCTTCTAGATAGGTGTTCTGGCTATTTTTTTGAAGCTCGGTAGCATCATCTAATGCTTTATTAAATACTGGGTCGGTTGTATTGTTTGCCAATCCTTTTAATATGTCTTTTACAGATACTTGAAGAATAACGTTAATACCACCTTTTAAGTCAAGACCTAGGTTCATGGCTTTTTGCTTCACTTCGTTATAAGTGAATTTTGCAATACCAATATTATAAACGGTATCGGTAGATTTTTCTTGAAGATAGTTGGCTTCTTCTTGACTACGGAGTGCACGATAATTGGCTTCCGTTTCTGGAATTTTATTAATTGCTATTTCTTCAGCTTCTTTTTCAATTTGATTTGATTTAAAAGTGAAAGACAATTGGTAAATACTTACCAGTCCAAATAAAATGGCAAATAGTTTTACTAATCCTTTGTTTTGCATTGTTGTATTTTTTAGTGGTCAAATTTTTAAAACGAGCAAATATAGAATTTACTGTATGATTTGACAATTTTTTATTTATTGAGTATGATTTTTATAAATCTGTCTGAAAGTGATTTTTGAGATTCTGAAATAAATTCAGAACAACACCCCTATTTCTTTAGATTTATTTTGTAAATGTGTTTGGGGCGTTTTAAAATATTCGTGTTTTTTTTGAAGTCATCATATATCCCTCAGAAACAAGTTATTTAACCCTTTTAGCAAATGGGTCCTGCTCTAACTTCGGGTTTATTGTGTAATGGTTCACTTAATTGAATCGTAATGTGTTTACGATTTTTATAAGCAACTTTTATTAAGTTATCTTCATATTCATAACCAACATTATCTATAGACAGATAATTGGGGTCTAAAAACCGATTACTTTTTGGCTCAAATTCTAAGGTAAATGTACCATCTAAATCCCAACCAGAGTTTTGCCCTTTTTGTATTTCGTAAACATCAAGGTTATAGCTGATACTATTTTCATCTCTAGGAAATTTCGATGACTCTTTATCTTGAGTTTGAGAAGTAATATGAAGTGTTAAACTATTTTCTTTTGAAAACGTTTTTTTGATGCTTGCAATACCAGCGTCACTATAATACGTTATTTTTAGTTTGCCTTTTTCTTGTGATAAAACCTTAATATTTTTAGCGCCTAAATCATGCAATTGTTTCTTTACAATGGCAACTGTATGTTCAGCATCCTCTGATGTTAAGTCAACATCTTCAAACTGCAATACAATTTCTTGATTAGGCACCGAAACCTGATGCTGAGACACAACACCAAATAAGGTAAGGCTAAAAATTAAAACACTAATGCACCATCTTGCAATCATACGCCAAATATAAAAAAATAAAGACCGTATTGCTACAGTCTTTATATAAATTTAAGCTTAATGATTTTAAAAATGAAATTCATCTATTAATTCCTAGAAAGTATTCTCTATGCCTTAGAAACCGCTAGGTTCTGTTCCACTAAGTTTTTTTTAAAATTTTGTATTTTTTTTTCTTCTTACCATAACCAATCAACATTACAGAATATTTTGGAAGAATTTCCCCAATCAATTTAGCAACTAGAATACTTCCTATCCCAAAAAACATAGTAAACCCAATAAGCATTAACCATGGATAATCGAAATTAATATTAAAGTGGCTTTTAACCCTAAATGAAAAACTTAAAAAATAAGGATGTAAAAAGAAGATTGGAAAACTAAACTTAGCGACAGTGTTGACATAAGGGTTAGTAATATTTTCAAATCTGTTTAGCCACACCATAAAAAACAAACACATAATCGTTTTTTGAATAAGCACAAGATCAACAATACCACTAATATTGTTTAAAGGCTGCATATAATTACCATTTTGTCCAAGATACGCTTGTATAACCGCTAACAAAACTGCTGCCAATAGTAAAACTAACTCTTTATTTTTTGCTGCTTTATAAATTTTGTCTTTATGCATGGAACAAATAATTCCGAAAAGATATATTGGCGTGAAATAAACTAATGAGTGAATAGCTTGGAATACTTCAATTCTCTCGAAAGGCCTATGTATGAAAAGTGATACTAATCCTAAAAGAATCAAAATTAAAATTTGATTTGTAAATTTTAATTGAATAAATTTAATGTGTAAAGGAGACATTAAAAAGACTAAGATTATAAATGGAATATACCAATATGCAATTAAATGAGAGCCACTTATTAGAAACTTTAAAGAAGATATAAAATACATTCCAAAAATAACATCATCTGATTTTATTCTATTCCAATAATCAGGAACGGTATATAAACTAATTAATATTGGTATTACTGATAGAAAAAAATAAGGCACCAGAACCCTCTTCATTTTACTTTTAAGAAATTTACTGTATTTAAAACGATCATAAAAAACAGAATGGAATAAAAATCCAGAAATAAAAACAAAATTAATAGTTCCTCCGGTAATCAGGTTTCCAAATACATTTTGCGAAAAACTATCAAATTTAATGTCGGACACACCATAAAGATGGCCAGCTACTATTATTACAATAGCTATTGCTCTAAAATGATTAATTGAATTTAAAAACATAAGTAGGTATCTTTATTTTATAAATATATACCATGTCATAATCATCAAAACAATTTATCAGATTATGTTACCAATAACATAGATTATAAGCAAAAAAGTTTAAATTATTGTTTTCTAGTATAAAAAATTCCTAAAATCAAAACCACTGTTACACATTTAAGTTCATTATTTGGATTGCCTAAACATTTTGCTTAATGCTATGACTTATAGGGGTTTTTTAATGCAAGAAACCAGCTGGGTCTGGACTTTTGATCCACAAAATGGAACTTTGCGGTCTGGTATTTCTTCAGGAGAAATCAATTTTATTGAAAATAAAATATTAATTTATATGCTTTTTAGCTGGGATGACGTTGTTGCTGATGCCAAGGAAAATGAAGAAATAGCATATAATACACGTATGATATCACAGCCTGTAATTGAAAAATATATTCGAAATGTAAATTTCAGAAGCACCGTTAGAAAAGAATTAGGTGAAAGTAAATTTAATTCAAACTATAAAGGATTAGCTTTAGACCTTTGTTTGAGGATTATATTTCAAATCGCTATACTAGGATGCAAGAAGCCACCAATGAATTAAATAACGTTAAAAAACTGAATGCAAGCATCTTAAAAACCATTAAAGAAGGACCAATAATTTATTTATATTAAAGTACAACGATGACTATATTGTATTGTTGTAGGTTTTTATACCAGAAAAATCCTTGTTTTTTTATAAGAAAAGTGTTATAGTATAAAAATCTATCATATTTTTCCACAACGAAAGTATAGACCAAGCCGTTGTAAACAAGCTACAAAAAGAGTCGACTCAGAAATACAACAGAGGGCTTATTTGATTTTTAAATAATTAAAGATCCGCTTCTAAAGTTTTCTTTGACTCTTCATATTCTTCTTTCGAGATTTCACCATTAGCAAATCGTTTTTTAAGGATCTGTAAAGCGTTATCTTTGGTTGGTTCTCGAAAAGATGTTTTAAAAAGAAACCAGAAAATTCCAATCAACACAAATAATCCTACAATCCACCATAGAAAATGCATTCCAAAAAAATGTCCATTACAGTGATGCATAATCAAACTAATCTTTAAGTTGTTAACTATCTTTATAATTACTTATTATCTTCATCTTGGTTCATTTCCATCCCACTAATATGCATACCCTTATCATTCATTGTTTTACTCATAGCTTGCATACATTCATTGCTCATCATTCCTTCATTGTTCATCATTTGAATCATTTTTTCCATCATTTTTTCGTTCTTCATCATGTTGCCCATCATATTGTGCATCATCATACTATCTTTCATCATATTTCCCTTCATCATATAATGACCTTGCATCATTTGCATGGCATGTTTATTACTTTGTATTGATTCCATAAATAACGTCATTTGGTCATGGTCGTTCGCAATGGCTTCAAAAATATCACTTCTTATTTCAGAATTATCAAGCAATTTATTGACGTCTATTTTCTGGGTACAATTACTTAAAATTATAAATCCTAAAACTGAAATAATCATTATTAGTGTTTTCATAATACTCATTTTTAAAGTTTCATTAATCTTTGCTTGTTTTAATTTGCTTACTTTCAAAAATGTAAATTTATAGTGTTTGACATTTAAGCGAAATATAAATTATTTATTTAATTTAAAAAATGACACTTATCAATATAGGCCGATTTACTGAACATAATAAAATCCTATCTACAAGCCGATTACAACAAATAAAACTTAACCAATTTACGAGATATTCACGAATTTTATTTAGATAAATATTTACCATAAAATGTAAACTTTAACATTCGCTTTTGACTTTTATAAAAACTTTAAGACCATTATGTTTTAACTTTAAAAATTCTAACAATTAAAAATTTCATCATGAAAAAAACAACTTTATTTACAAGTATGGCTTTTGCATTTATTATGCTATTAACTACAAATGTAAACGCTCAAAAATTTAGCAAATTAGATAAAAGCCCTATGGATGCTGCTGCATTTCCTGCCAGCTACAAGGAATCTAACAAACTGATAAAAATAGTTTATAGTAGACCTCAGCTTAAAGGAAGAGCGCTATCTAAGCTTGCACCGAACGGAAAAGTATGGAGAACTGGGGCAAACGAAGCGGCTAATATTACTTTATATAAGAATCTGAAAATTTCTGGGAAAGCTGTTAGTGCTGGAGAATACTCGCTTTTTACTATTCCAGGTGAAAAAGAATGGACTATTATTTTTAATAAAGATATTAATGTTTGGGGCGCCTATTCTTATAAAGAAACTAACGATATTGTTAGAGTTACGGCTCCTGTAAGCACCGGGGATTTATTAGAAGCCTTTTCCATTGCTTTTTCTGAAGATGGCACCATGCACATAGGCTGGGGAACTGTTCGAGTTGCTGTTCCTTTTACAGAATAGTTCCTACTTACTTTTTAAAACTAAAGAGGCTGTCTGAAAAGTCAATTTCAGAGTTAACTGTCACATTGAGCGCAGTCGAAATGCATTGAAAATCAAGATTATATTTTTTTCTACTGCGCTCAAAATGACAACCGGGACAACTTTTCAGACAACCTCTATTTTAAGGAATATTTAAATACTTATGCGTTTGTAAAGACACTTTCCATTTTGGATTAGCCATGACGTAATCCACAATTTCAGGAACTACTTTATCGCGTTTACTCCATTCTGGTTGCAAATACAAAATACAGTTTTTATTAACTTTAGCTGCTTGTTCTTCCGCAAAGCGGAAGTCATCTCTATTGTAGATAATCATTTTAAGTTCATCGGCTTTATCATAAACTTCTTGGGTAGGCAATTTCATTTTTTTTGGAGATAAACAAATCCAATCCCAAACCCCTGTAAGTTTATATGCTCCTGAGGTTTCAATATGCACTTGAAGACCTACAGCTTTTAGTTGAGACGTTAACGCAGTCATATCCCAAGTTAGCGGTTCTCCTCCTGTTACCACAATGGTATCGCTATATTTTTTAGCGTTTTCTACAATTTTTGAGATTTCTGTTGGTGGGTGTAATTTGGCATTCCAACTTTCCTTAACATCGCACCAATGGCACCCCACATCGCAACCACCAATGCGCACAAAATACGCTGCAGTCCCTTTATGGAAGCCTTCACCTTGAATCGTATAAAACTCTTCCATTAAAGGTAACATTTCACCTTTTTCAACCAATGCTAAAACCTCTTGATTCATCTAAAAAAATTAGGAAACAAATGTACATCTATTTAAAGAGACTTAACTAAATAAAACAAAAATGCTGCGTATAAATAATTTGATTTTTCACATTTTCAAACATTTCAGCGCCATAATTTGCACTTCAACTTATTTTTAGTACATTTGACCGATAAATGTAAATTGTTTTTTCAAATTTCTCTCAAGATGTTAAAAAAAATATTGCTTATAGCTATGGCTCTTAGTCACGGCTATATTTTTTCACAAGTTGGAATTGGTACAACTAATCCAGACCCTTCATCCATATTGGAAATTAAATCAGATAGCCAAGGTATTTTAATACCCAGATTAACGACTTTACAAATTAGTAATATGGTTAGTCCTGCAACTGGTTTAATGGTATATAACTCTGACTTGAATGAATTTCAGTTTAACTGTAGTGTTCCAGCAACTCCCGATTGGAGTAAGATCTCACATGGTAGCTCTGTAAAATATAGCAATACCAATACAGCCACCAATATTAACTCAGCAGCCTATACCAACATTCCTATTTTTGGATCTCTAGATTGGAACGACGATACCACTTTATACAACCTATTAGGCAATACCATGACTATAAATACTACAGGCAGATATAAAATCACTGCTAACATTGCTTATATAGTACCTACCATTGCCAATAATTCTGATCTACGTGTTTCTGTAGAAGCGCAAATAGCCATAAACGGCACACCAACAGGCGCTATCGGAAACACCGGCTATGTACGACATTCCAATGGTCATGTAGAAGCCTCTCTGCACGTTACTGAGGTTTTCAATATAACGGCAGGACAAACCATTAGTGTACAAACCAAAAGAGGCGGAAATTCTGCACCTGCTGTTTTTAGAAGCATTGGTACTTCTAATATTTATATTGAAAGAATAAAATAATTATCCACTAAAGCACCATTTTTTTTTTCTTCATTTTTCCTGTATTTTTATGCAAAATTCTAGCATAGATGAGCACTAAAGAGACGTTTTTTAAATACATAACCGAAGGCAATACAACTAAAGGCGATTTTATACCCATTGGCGCTGCCATGTTAGATGAAGAAACCGTTACAGGCGCTCACGTAAAAATCCCTTTAAAAACCATGAATCGCCATGGTTTAATTGCTGGTGCTACGGGAACAGGAAAAACAAAATCCTTACAAGTTTTAGCTGAAAATTTAAGCGATAAAGGCATTCCGGTTTTATTAATGGATATAAAAGGCGATTTAAGTGGTCTGGCACAACCAAGTCCTGGACATCCAAAAATTGATGAACGCCACGAAAAAATAGGACTTCCGTTTGAAGCAAAATCCTTTCCTGTTGAAATATTAACACTTTCTGAACAAGATGGTGTAAGATTACGCGCTACGGTTAGCGAATTTGGCCCTGTATTATTATCGAGGATTTTAGATCTATCTGAAACACAATCTGGTGTTGTTGCCGTCATATTTCAGTATTGCGATGATAACAAAATGCCAATTCTAGATTTAAAAGATTTTAAAAAAATATTACAATATGCAACAAATGAAGGCAAACAAGAATTTACCGAAGCTTATGGTAGAATTTCAACGGCGTCAACAGGTGCTATTTTAAGAAAGGTTATAGAGTTAGAACAACAAGACGCTGAATTGTTTTTTGGAGAAACCTCTTTTGATGTTGATGATTTATTGCGCGTAGATGATGACGGTCGTGGTTATATAAATATTCTGAGATTAACAGACATTCAAGATAGACCAAAATTATTTTCAACATTTATGTTAAGCTTATTAGCTGAAATCTATTCCACATTCCCTGAACAAGGTGATAGCGACAGGCCAGAGCTCATCATGTTTATTGATGAAGCGCATTTAATTTTCAACGAAGCTTCAAAAGCGCTTTTAAACCAAATTGAAAGTATTGTAAAATTGATACGAAGTAAAGGTGTTGGTTTATATTTTGTAACCCAAAACCCAACCGATGTTCCAGAAGCTATTTTAGGGCAACTCGGTTTAAAAATTCAGCATGCCTTAAGAGCATTTACAGCAAAAGATAGAAAAGCTATTAAATTAACGGCTCAAAACTATCCGGATTCTGAGTATTATGATACTGCAGACGTATTAACATCTTTAGGAATTGGAGAAGCTCTAGTATCTGCATTGGATGAAAAAGGGCGCCCTACTCCATTGGCCGCTACCATGATGCGCGCACCTATGAGTAGAATGGATGTGTTAACTGAGGTTGAATTAAGCACACTTCTTTCAAAATCTAAAATGGTAAAAAAATACAATGAAACCATTGATAGAGAAAGTGCTTATGAAATGCTTAATGAAAAAATAAAACAAGCTGAGGCTGATGAAGCCAAAGAAAAAGCACGAAAAGAACAAGAAGCACTTGAAAAAGCGGAATCTAAAAAACGAGCAACGCGTTCTAGAGCAAAAAGCACTAGAATGAATCCAATTGTTAAAGTATTAACCAGTGCCACATTTATAAGAAGCGTTTTTGGCATTTTAACCAAAGTGATGAAAAGATAGGTCGCTAATCGACATTTATTAATTCATGAATCACAACCATTATTCTAAAGAAACCACTTTCTTTACAATCAATAGAAAAAAATCAAAAAAATAAAACCTATTTAATTTATGTATAAATCATTTTTCAGCCTCATTATTATTACTTTTCTTTTTACTAGTTGCAACAAAACCAAAAATCCTTTTGAAATTGGCAACCAACATATAGGTTTATTAACAGATTCAACTCAAGTTAAAGATTTAAAAAATATATACACAAACGATTCTATCGTTAAATTTATTAGTGGTGATGAGTTTACTGGCAATATTAATAATATAGAAATTTTTGAAAAGGGCGGCAAAAAACTACTAACCTTAACACCAAAACAGGCCTTAGATTCAACATCTACAATAGGGAGTGTCAGGCTTCTTGATGCCCGATATAAAACAGAAAAAAACATTTCAACTATAAGCACTTTTAAAGACATAAAAGACCAACACAAAATATCTAGAATAAGCAACATAATCAATTCTATCGTCATTGCTGTAGATGATATAAATGCTAGTTTTACTATTGACAAAAAAGAACTTCCTGCAAACTTAAGGTTTGATATGGATTTAAAGTTTGAACCCACTCATATTCCGGATAATGCCAAAGTGAAATACTTTTTTATCAATTGGAACCATTAAAAAAACTAAATGAACCCATTCATATCAAAAATATTAATAGATGTTGCCCGCAAAAAACTTGAGAAAAAACAAGTCAATACGCCTGTAACAAAAAAACAAATAGAGCCTTTAGTACGCACGTATGAAGTAGAAGTTTCTCATGCTATAAAAGAATATATTTATATAATTATTGGTGTGTTTTCAGCAGGATTTGGCTTAAAAGGATTTTTATTACCAAATCATTTTATTGATGGTGGAGCTACAGGTATTTCTTTATTGTTAGAACATACTACAAGTTTGAACCTAGGCTGGTTATTAATTATTATAAACCTTCCTTTTGTAATTCTAGCTTCAAGAACTATTGGTAAAAAATTTGCCATCAAAAGCATTGTTGCCATTACACTTTTAGCAATCGTTGTTCACTTTGTTAACTATCCAACAATAACCGAAGACAAACTTTTAATTGCCATTTTTGGTGGATTCTTTTTAGGCTCTGGAATAGGACTATCTATGAGAGGAGGAAGTGTTATTGATGGCACAGAAGTTTTAGCCATTTTTTTAAGTAGAAAACTATCACTAACAATTGGTGATGTTTTGTTTCTTATTAATCTAGTAATATTTTCAGTAGGTGCTTATGTATTATCTATTGAAGTTGCACTTTACGCTATCTTAACGTATTTAGCAGCCGCCAAAACTGTAGATTTTGTTGTTGATGGTGTTGAAGAATATATTGGTGTCACTATTATCTCTAATAAACATGAAGAATTAAGATTTATGCTTACTAAAAAACTGAGACGTGCTTGCACTATTTATGCTGGTAAAGGTGGTTATGGCACTTCAGGTGAAAGTTATGATAAAGATATTATTTACACCGTTATCACTAGATTAGAAATTGCTAAACTTCAAACTGAAATTGACAAAATAGACAAAAAGGCTTTCATAATTATGGGTGTAGTAAAAGATTTAAAAGGCGGGATGATAAAGAAAAAACCAATGAAATAAAGTTAGAATAAAAATTAAAAATTGTGACTCAAAAAAAATATATTATTCAAAACAATCCATTTGTTGTTCCAACAACAGATGGAAAAATAATCAAAGAACACTTTGGAAACACCACCGATGGAAATTCAGAAATAAGTATTGCTCATATGATAGCTCCTGCTGGTTGGAGCGAACCTTTTCAAACCCCAGAATTCGATGAATTTACATTTATTATAAAAGGCAAAAAACAATTCATTATAGAAGGAGAACAAGTTGTTTTAGAAGCTGGGCAATCTATAAAAATTGAAAGACATACCAGAGTTCAATATTCCAATCCGTTTACCGAAGTATGCGAATATATTGCAATTTGCACACCAGCTTTCTCTTTGGATTTAGTTAACAGAGAAGATTAAATGAGTAACTATCTTCCAAAAATTGCTGGCTCTACAATAAACTTTATAAGTCATTTTTCGATTCATTATGCTACTAAAATAGCAGTAAAACTATTTTCAACACCTAAAAAGGAAAAACGTACTGAAGACGAAGTAAACTACCTTAACACGTCTATTCAAGAAGATGTAACCTATAATGATTTCACCTTAAAAACATATCGTTGGAATGGGAAAAAGGATACCGTTTTATTAGCACACGGGTGGGAAAGCAACGCCTATAGATGGAAAGATTTAATTGACCAACTCAGAGCATTTGATTATAACGTAATCGCTCTAGATGCACCAGCTCATGGCAATTCCGGAAGCAAAGTGTTCAATGCCTTATTATATTCGGAATGCTTGCATGTCGTCATCAAAAAATATGAAGCCAATATTATTGTGGGGCATTCAATAGGTGGTACTTCATCTGCTATTTCTACACAAAAACACAACTTCCCATCGGTTAATAAGTTGGTGTTATTGGGCGCTCCATCTAGTTTAATTAGACTTTTAGACAACTATGTTGACATGATGAGTTACAATAAAAAGGTTTTTGATGCTATGAATCAATATTACTTAAAACGCTACGACCATTTATCAGAATATTTTACCACAGAAAATTTATTTAAAAACATTCCATTTAAAGGGCTCATCATTCACGACAAAAAAGATAGAATTATATCTTATCGAGATGCCTTAGAAATTTCGAAACACTATAAAGATGCTAAACTGATAAAAACGATAGGACTAGGTCATGGTCTTAAATCAGATAAAGTTTATCAACATGTTTTAGACTTTATAAACGTTTAATACCAAATGAATTTATTCAGTTATTTTGATGTTTATTTGGTATAAGATTATTGTATTTTTGCACCATGGAAGTACAATTAAAGCGCATCAATAAATTTTTAAGTGAAGTGGGGTATTGCTCACGAAGAGAAGCAGACAAACTTATTGAAGCTGGTAGAGTAACCATAAACGGCGTTATACCTGAAATGGGAACAAAATTAGCACCTAATGATGTGGTTGCAGTTGATGGTGAAGAAATAAAGAATACCAAAACATCTTTTGTCTACCTTGCTTTTAATAAACCTGTTGGTATTGTTTGCACTACTGACACTTCCGTAGAAAAAGACAATATCATTGATTTCTTAAATTACCCAAAACGTATTTTCCCAATTGGAAGACTTGATAAACCTAGCGAAGGCTTGATCCTTTTAACAGATGATGGCGATATTGTAAACAAAATTCTTCGTGCTAGTAATAATCACGAAAAAGAATATATTGTTACCGTAGACAAACCTATTTCGCAAACTTTTCTTAAGCGCATGTCTGGCGGGATAATCTTAGAAGAGTTAGGAAAAACAACAAAAAAATGTGTTGTTAAAAAGATAAACTCATATACCTTCAGTATTATTTTAACCCAAGGTTTAAACAGACAAATTAGACGCATGTGCGAATACTTAACTTATGAAGTTGAAACGCTGAAGCGGGTAAGAATTATGAATGTTAAGTTGGATATGCCAGTTGGTCAATATCGTGAATTGACTAAAGAAGAGTTCAAGGAATTGAATAACCTTTTAGAAGACTCCACAAAAACCTTCATGAGCAATAAAAGACCTAAACGTTAAGCGGACCTGCTTTTTTGTACGGCTCTCAAAAATAAAAATGAGGCTGTCTGAAAAGGCACTTTCAGAAGTAAGTCCAAAAACTATTCATTTTTAAAAAGGATTGGAGTATTATTCATATTTCTTCA
>NZ_BAABJJ010000032.1:0-3394 GCF_039543245.1 Algibacter agarivorans | reverse complement strand
ATCCAACAGGAATATTTTTGGTTTTATCCTGAACTTGGTCCGTTTCATATGGGCTTGCTGCCCTAGATTTTCCAACAGGATGTAATAATAATCCCTGAAGAGTTCCCAACTTCGGTTTTTGTTCTGATAACTTACCGTGGATTTTGAAGGCGCCTTGAGCATGCCCATATGGTTCAGGTTACCTGTTGCAGAACGTAGCCCATTACTAATATCACGAACAGATTGACTTTTTGAAAATTGACAGAACAGCATTGAAACCAAGTGGGACCAACTATCAAATCCTTTTTGGTGCTTATCACTATGGTGAGACTTTACCAGTTTCTTGAATTTTGACTTATCCAATTTTGAGATTATTTGGGAAAACAACGTTATATTTAGCATCGGAGAAAGGTGTTTTTTGTGTTGCACCACAAAGGTAACTTTGCGGAACAAATTTCCCTTTCTCTTTTTTAATCGTTTAGGACGCTATTGATATTTAATATTAATATACTACAAACATATCATATATGCTGTAATGGCTTCTTTTTCTTCTTTAGTTAATTTTAATTCAAAAATCAAATTAAAAAACTCTGTAGCATCATCTAAAGTTGGTAACCTTCCATCATGTAGATATGGAGGAGAATCTTTAATCCCTCTTAAGGCAAATGTTTTTATAGGACCTTCTGGTCTTCCTTTATAAAAACGTTCTACTTTTAAATCATGTAAATAATCATCAGCAAATGCAGGACCATAATGACAAGCGGCACATTTTGCTTTTCCCTTAAATAATTTTTCACCAAATAATTCTTTACTGGTAGACTTACTAGGTATTAAATTTCCCATTGCGTCTAATTTAGGTGCTGGAGGATAATCTAGCATAGCATTAAAATCACCCATTCTATTTGTAATGGATCTTTGTAAGCCTCTTTGCCCAATATGCTGTTGCATACCAGGGTCTCCATCAAAATATTCTTCAACTTCAGCAAAATGATCCATGCTCCGGATAGATCGTTTTGAAGCTAGCTGCATAGCATTAAAATTACCTCTCATAGTTGGGGTGTCAACTCTTAATCTTGCTAGATTTGGTCTGCTATCTGGCCCTAATTCTATAGCGCCATTCGTATGCCCATTCACATGACAAGAAAAACAAGATACTCCAGCACTGGGCTCTAGTGTAACTCGATGTTGTGTATGGTTAAACCATGTAGTTGGAGTAGGGGTTAAAAACTCATTAAGCCCCTCCATTTGTTCGGGTGTAAGCAACCCATTAAAAATCTCAAAGTAATTAGCTAATGTTATTTCTCTACCTTTAGTTACATCACCAAGTTCCTTATGATTGGATAAAAACATTGCTGGTGGAAATTCTGGTAAATATTCATCAGGAAAATCATGATCCACATCGATTCGTTCATGTTCAGGATGTGCTTTATTCCAACTATCAGGAAAAAGCATATGCGCTGTTGAATGTAGTGGATGAGCTAATGGCTTATATGGAAATAAGTCTTTGTTTTTTATTTCATATGCTGAATAATTATCTAATGCCTCATAAGATTTTATAGCTTTAGGTAGCCTAGCTATTGGCCCCTTCATTATAGGCTTCCTTCCGCCAGACATTAATTTGTCTTCATGTGTTTTACCATTAAAGTCAAATCGAGAATTCATGTACTTTTTTACATCTACCATCAATTCAGGCTTTTGTTTTTTATGAAACTTCACCCATTCTTCCCAAGACATTGGTAGTTCTGGCGTAGTAAATGAACTTTTCCCTTTGCCTCCATAACGCCATAAATCAAAAGGTGTACGCTCTCCTTTTTTAAGACTCGGGTAGGGAATTAATGAATCTATATGACCAGCTCCTAGTTCGTAATCGGGCTCGACATAATCTTCAATGACTGCTCCTGGAGATTGTAATAAATGAAGTTTATTATTTATGACTTGAAAGCTTAATAAAAATAAAACACCAAATACTACTGCTATAAATATACTTTTATTCTTCATGTAAATTATTGTATCAGTTTTTATTAGAAAGTTGGTTATATAATTGATTTAATTTGTTCTTGGTTTATTACTTACCCCATCTAAGGGTCAGTTGCGATTCATTAGTCTAAATAATTTTATTTAAAACCGACAACCTTTCGCGTAATTACTTGTATAGTTTTCATTAGGCATCTACTTTATAGTTTTTCAATGGATAAATTAAAAATAAGGCGCTGATAATTACAATGTTTTTTAAAATATATTGTCCAACTAAAGTTAGAACAAAAGGCGATTTAGAAAACGAAGTTTCTGGAAAAACCAATACAGGTATGAACGTAAGTAATAAATGGAATATAGCAACAGTAATAACCTTTTTTAGATGAAAATTAAATATTAAACATAAACCAATAGTAACTTCTATAATTGCAAGGATTAAAATGCTAATCATTTCTGGAAGCACCCCTATTGTTAAAAATGAAATAGTTTGTTTAGCAAGTGCATCGGCAGGGCTCAATTCTGGGAAAAACTTGAGCGTTCCAAACCATAAATAAATGATACCAATGCTAATAGCTAATAATCTATTTTTATTTATACTGGAAATTAAACGTGTCATAATCTGATTTATGTAAATTTGCGATTTGCGTGTTAACTAATGAACAATAAATGATTATAAAATGTTTATCCGCTAACATACTTTATACCCCAATAATAACTTTTTGTTCTTCATTAGGTTTTTTTATTGTACCGATTAGCTATATTGCTTGATGAAATATATAATTTGCTTGATGAAACTATGACCTGTCTTATAATAGATGATGATCCTTTAATGTGTGACTTACTAGAGCATTTTTGTAGTAAGATTGATGATATTACTAGTGTGGTAACTACAACTTCTGGGTTTGAATCAATAAACATATTAAGCAGAACCCATTTTGATATTGTTTTATTAGACTACAATTTGCCAGATATAACTGGGGAAGACATTTTGAAAATTGTAGATAAAAACGCTGCAGTTATAATGATTACTTCTAATAAAAGCTTCGCGCTCGAATCCTACAATTATAATCAAATTGTTGACTTTTTAGTGAAACCAATTAACTTCCCTAGGTTTTTCAAAGGATTTCAAAAGGTTAAAAGTTTCATTTCAAATCACCAAAATAAGGAGGACAGGTTATTTGTTAAAGACGGGAATAAATTGGTCAAAATTGATTTAGAGGAAGTGTTATATTTTAAATCTGAAGCTAATTACATTTCTATATTTATCAAAGACAGAAAAATTTTGACTTTAATGACTATGAAAGATTTAGAAGTTAAATTACCAAATTATTTTCAACGTGTTCATCGTTCATACATTGTTAATTTAAATAGGTACTTTCAGATGTACACAAATACTTGTAAATCAGCGATATAATTCGTAAATTAGAATAAACAAACCCCG
>NZ_BAABJJ010000031.1:0-58340 GCF_039543245.1 Algibacter agarivorans | reverse complement strand
TTTGTTTATTCTAATTTACGAATTATATCGCTGATTTACAAGTATTTGTGTGTATCTGAAAGTGCCTAATTAGATAAGCGCTTTCTGTTTTATAAACTATACGTAAACCCTAAATTAATATTTCTGCCCATATTGAAAATGCCATCAGGCTTTAAACGCGATAAATGATTGGTATAGGTTTCATCTGTTAGATTGTTAGCAGATACGATAACAGACAATTCGTTTTTAAACAACTCAAAACTGCCGCCTAAACCAGCGCTTAAAAGATTGTAACCATCTGTATTGGTTTCAAAAGCACTTACATTATTTTGGTCGAAAGTAGTGCGCAGTTTAACAAATCCGTAGCCTTTTTTAATCCAAGGTTTTTCGAATTCAACTCTAATCATATTAGTTAAAGAGTTTGCGGGAATAAGCGGTAAATACCCTTCATTATCTTGTTTTCCAGTAACCATTTCAAAGCTACTTTCAAAGTGTAGCCAATCTAAAGGGTGCGGATGTAAATGAAAACCGAATTCGCCACCATATAATTTGGCATCATCTTGTAGATATAGAAAAACAGGGTCTTCATTAATAACTTCTCCATTAGGGGATAAGAAAATGTAGTTGTTTATTTTATTGTAAAACCCATTAGCAAATAATTCTACGTGTTCACTTTTAAATTCTAAAGCGACATCTGTTTGAAAATTTTGTTCACTCTTTAAACTGCTGTTTCCTATTTCATAGCGGTTGGTGCCCTCATGACTTCCTTCAGAAGTTAATTCGGATAAATTTGGTGCTCTAAATCCTGTAGCTAAGTTTACTCTAGCGGTCATATTTTTAGCTATGTTAGTCTTTACGCCAAACGCACCATTAAAGCTATTGAATGATTTATTTATACTGTTTAAAATATCAATATTTCGGGTGTCAAAACGTGCTCCTAATTGTACATCGGCATTTTCAAAATGAATATGAGACGTTGCTAAAACACCAAAATCGTTAGTGGTAGCGTCCGGGATTAATTGTTCTTCGCCATAATTGGAATTGGTCTGATTCATGCCTTGAACCCCAATAATGGTTTCAAATTTCCCTAATTCTGGTAAACTGTATTTAATATCATAATTAGCTGTTTTAAGTTTCATATGAAGTGCCGCTTCTAAAATTTCATCTTCATCTTCGTGTTCATCTTCCTCGTGTTCCTCATCTTCGTCGTCTTCATCGTCATCTTCATGATGGTGTTCTTCAAACTCTTTTCTATCATTATATATAAATCCCAAATTAATATCTAATTTAGAATTATTGAAAAACAATGTTGATTTTGAGCTAAAAATATGATTGGTTATATCTTGAAACGGAAGTAAAGGTGTTCTGTTCGTGGATTGCTCTCCAATAGCTTCAGGAATCCCCAATTTGGAATGATTCACGTTATATCGGAATTCGGTTTTAAATTGTGAAACTTGATACCCAATGCCAGCTTTAAAATCTTGTTCTCTAAATCGCGTGTTTGTTACTCGATAATCTTTAGTAGTATAATCGGAATGTTCAGCTATGCTTCCTCTAAATAAAAATTTAAAATTATTTTCAGATGATTTAAAGCCTGCATTGGTATTAAAGCCCTGTGTGTTACTGAAATAATTTCCGCTTAAATCACCGGAAGATTTCCCGTTTTCGGCAAAACGTTCAGGATTCAAATATAAAACACCACCTAGCGCATCACTACCATAGAGTAGGGAAGCGGGGCCTTTTATAACTTCAACGCTTTGTATTCCGGCAGCGTTAACTCCAAGACCGTGTTCGCTTCCAAATTGCTGGTTCTCTAATCTAATACCTTGGGTGTAAACTAAAACCCTATTAGAACTTAATCCTCTAATCACTGGCTTTCCAATGCTTAAACCCGTTGTAATACTTTCAACACCTGCAATGTTTGTAATGCCTTCGGATAGCGTTATTGCGCCACTAGCCTTTAAGTCTTCCATGGTTTTTTGTTCCACTTTCATCACATTATCACTTTGTAGTTTGTGAAAGGGTGTAGAGACGATAATGCTTTCCATTTCTATGGCTGTGGGCGTTAAGCTGATTGTAATAATATCAGTTGTTGGAATACTGATTTTAAAGGATTCTGTTTTGTAGCCTAAAAAAGAAAAAAGAATATTGTAATGTCCAGAAGGTAAATTTTCAAGTTTGAAATTTCCATTTCCGTCTGTTATTGTGCCTTTTTCAAGGTCTGATATATAAATGTTTACAAAGGCTAACTGTTCTTGTGTATTAGCATCTGTAACAATGCCTTGTATGGTGTTTTGACTGTATATGCTTGTGATTGCTAGGAATAGCAATGTATTTATAAATGACTTCATTGATGGGTTTAATTTAATTTAATAAAAATGTTAGCTGTAGAGGTTTCAGCATAAATAATAATATTAAATTAATGCAGGAGGACCGCGAAGCGAAAAGTGTAAACGTTGATATTTACTAAGGAAGACGTATTGAGAGCTAATTTGAAGCGACTCAGTTTTTTCTGAAAAGAGTTCTAAATAAGAAAAATTAAATGTAAAATTTTTGTTGAGCTGAAATTTATGGAACTCACATTCTAAATCTATTTTATGAAGGTGTGTCGTTTTTTCGCCTAAACAAACGTCATGCTCGTGATGCTCAAAAATATGAATAAATTTAAGTGCAGAAGGAACCAATAGCGTTAAAACTAACGAGAGCGTTAGTGCCTTGAAAACGAAATGTTCCTTAATGTGGTTCATTAATCTACAAAGCGTTTTAAGCCTATTCTGCGGAGCATTTTCTTTTCAAAATTCCAAAAGAACTTGTGCTGGCCAAATAGCCAACCAAAAAAGACCAACATAATTTGGTACATGATGAATAGTAAAAGAATACGAAGTATCCAATACCCAAATGTTGAAAAGGTTTCGGGTGTAATACTTAAGTAATTTAATATAGGCTTGCCAATATAGGAAGCTGTTGATCCTGTTACGGCAAATACAATAAAAATGATAACAATTTGCCAGTTATGCTCTATGCCCCAACGTTTTTTTAATTTTTCCACAATCACAATTTGATTGCAAAAGTAACTAAAATGAAATTAAATCCTAGGAACAAAAGGTCCTAATCTTTGGTTATAGGTTAATTGAAAATAAATAAAATAATTGTAGAGTTTATAGTTTACCTCATAACCGTAATCGATTCCGGGTTGGTAATCAATTTGCATTTCATATAGGCTCGGGTCAAATCGTTGTGGTTGCAGTACCCGTTGATTCCATTCTATTACATAAATGTAATTTCTGTTTTCAAGATATTGCTGCGAATAGAAGCCTTCTGGTCGAGCTCTACTAACCAGCCAAGTGTTGAAGCCGGGTTCTATAATAATGATCTCGTATTCTAATTCGTCATTTGCAATGGTAACGGTATCACTTTGCTTAGCATTTGCTAACCTTTCATCTTTTTTTGAAACTGTAGTTTTTGATGTATTACAGTTAAAAATAAATACAGAAATAAGTAAGGTGTAGATAAGTTTTCTCATAGCTTTCAATGAGTTTTAGTTATTTTTCAAATGTATGCCTCATTATATCATTTTTAAAATGAGAATGAGTTAACGGGTATTTTCATTGCGTGAACCCATTTATCTTCTTTATACCAAATAAACATCAAAATAATTGATTAAATCAGTTTCTATTTCCTTTATATTTCAATATAAAATAGAACCGTAACTAATGCTATGCTTATATTTTCTATCTTATCTAAAGAACATATAATTCTAATTTATCACCAACCATTTTGAAATTAATTTGGTATTAATAAATTTACAAAATCCATTCTTTAAACAACTTGTTTTTAAATATTTTTAACATAAAAAGAGCCAAACAAAACGTTTGGCTCTTTTTGCTATTTATATTTATAGGGAAAATTATTTTCCTCCGAAAAGACCACCTAATAGACCACCAAGTCCGCCTTTTTTACTTGCATTTCCAAGAACCATTCCTGCAACATCATCTATAACACTACCATCGCCATCGGCATCTAAAATAGACTCTAAGAAACTTTGTTCTTTTTCAGCAGAATTCCCGCCAAGCATTCCGCCTAATAAATCTCCAATACCATTAGAAGAACTTACGTTTTGTTGTTTGGCTTGATTTCCTAAAACGCCCATTAAAATTGGTGCCGCAACTTTTAATATATTGGCAACAGAACTAGCATCTAATCCTGACTTTTCTCCTATTATTTTTTCTACTCCATTTTGTTTAGCACCTAGAACGTGTCCTAATATTTTTTGGCCATCTTGTTTTACGTCATCATTAACACCTCCGTCAAATAACCCTCCAAGATTATCTAAAATACTACCATCATGTTTTCCTTGTATAGCTCCCATAAGTCCTTCTGCGCCTTTTGGTGTTGCCGCATTACGTTGCATAGCTTTCATTAAAACAGGTAAAGCCATTGTTAATACACTGCTTGTTTTATTCGTATCGTTTCCTGTTGAACCGGCTACTCCGCTAATTATAGTTTTTCCTAAGTCGCTGTTTAATAAATCTAAAATTCCTGCCATGATTGTTATTGTATGTATTAATTAATAAAGTTTTTATGAAAAATTGGAAGCTTAATGTACAAAAAAGTCCCAACTAATATAGTTAGGACTCAATAATTCTATTTAGGTCACAATTTGTTTTATCCTATCCTAAGATACTAATTATTTGTGATGCTAATTCTGTACCAATTCTATCTTGCGCTTCGTTAGTTGCCGCTCCAGTATGAGGGGTTAATGATAATGCAGGATTCATTAATAATTGCATTTCTGGTTTTGGTTCTTTTTCAAAAACATCTAAAGCCGCTCTTGCCACTTTTCCACTTTCAATAGCTTTTACAAGTGCTATTTCGTTAAGTACACCACCACGTGCTGCATTAGCAATAATAACACCATCTTTCATCATGTTAAATTCTGCTTCGTCAATAACGTAATCTTTTTGTGCAGGAACATGTAATGTGATAAAATCAGCTTGTTTTAAAACATCTTCTTTAGAAACGGTTTTAATTTCAAAATTTACAGTTTGACCATCAAAAAAGTCCAATTCTAAATTAGCACTTTCTAAAAACGGATCAAAAGCAATCACTTTCATACCAGCACCTAATGCTACTTTAGCTGTAGCTTGACCAATACGACCAAAACCTAAAACACCTAAAGTTTTTCCTTTAAGTTCAGTCCCTTTTGCGTAAGCTTTCTTTAAGCCTTTAAAGTTGCTATCGCCTTCAAGAGGCATATCTCTATTTGCGTTATGTAAATAACGAGCTAACCCGTATAAGTGTCCAAATACTAATTCAGCAACAGAATGTGAAGATGCTGCAGGTGTATTGATAACACTACGACCTTGTTCTCTTGCATATTCAACATCAATATTATCCATACCAACACCACCACGACCAATAATTTTTAGTCCTGGACAGGCATCAATTAAATCTTTACGTACCGTTGTTGCACTACGCACCAATAATACTGCAATGTCTTTTTCGTTGATATAGTTTATTAATTGCTCTTGTGCTACGGTTGTTGTAATCACTTCATAACCTGCTTTTTCTAAGGCATCAATACCGCTTTGTGAAATACCGTCGTTTGCTAATACTTTCATTGAAATTCTATTTTTGTTATTCCCTCATAGGAGGGAATCATTTTTTTAATTTTTGGTAGCTTTATGATATTCCCTCCTTCGAGGTAATGACAAAGGCTAATCCATTACGCTTTACTTTCTAATTCACTCATTACTTCCACCAATGCTTTTACGCTATCTAGAGGTAATGCATTGTACATAGATGCTCTATAACCACCAACACTTCTATGGCCATTAACACCGCTAATACCAGCTTCTTTTAGCATAGTTTCAAAAGTGTCTTTTAAATTGTCATTAGTTAAGTTGAATGTTGCATTCATATCTGATCTATCTTCTTTGGCTGCAAACCCTTTAAATAACGGATTTAAGTCAATTTCAGAATACATTAAACGTGATTTCTTTTCGTTTTCTTTTTCAATTCCAGCAATGCCACCAAGGCTCTTTAACCATTCTAAGGTTAACATAGATGTGTAAACTGCAAATACTGGCGGTGTATTAAGCATACTGCCGCTTTTTATATGCATTTTGTAATCCATTATAGAAGGAATATCGCGAGATACTTTTCCTAAAATATCTTCTTTAATAACCACTAAAGTTGTTCCTGCAGGGCCCATATTTTTTTGAGCTCCAGCATAAATGATATCGAATTGAGTGAAATCTAATTGACGTGAAAATATATCACTACTCATATCACAAACCACAGGGATATCTGTTTTAGGAAATGATTTTAACTGGGTTCCAAAAATGGTGTTATTTGATGTGCAATGGAAATAATCATAATCCGAAGGAATATCAAAACCTTTAGGGATATAATTGAAATTGGCATCTACAGAAGAGGCTACCTCATAAATATCATCTAGTTTTTTAGCTTCTTTTATGGCTTTAGAACTCCAAGCTCCAGTGTTTAAATATCCTGCTCTTTTTTCTAAAAGATTCATGGCTACCATTAAAAACTGGGTACTTGCTCCACCTTGTAAAAATAATGCTTTATACCCTTTGCCTTCTAAACCAAGTAACTCCAATGCTAAAGCTCTAGCGTTTTCCATGATATCAACAAAATCTTTGCTTCTATGAGAAATTTCGATTAAAGATAAACCACCACCATTATAATCAATGATTGCCTCAGAAGCTTTTAATAATACTTCTTGTGGTAAAATACTTGGTCCTGCACTAAAGTTATGTTTTTTCATTTTTACTATCCCGAATACTTTCAAAGTGAAAGCATTTTTTATGGGCTACTTTTAATTAGTATTCCGTTAAAAAATTAAGATGCAAAGTTGCTAATTAATTAGGTATTTTGTGTTAAAAATTCAATAATTTTTTCATTAAATTGCTAACAAAAATTCAATAGAATCTACATCATCCGCATAATCCCAAAGTTGAGGTTTTTGGGTTGCACCAAATGCAATTTCATTTTCAGTAAATCCCTTAGAAACTATACATTGTATTTGTTCTTTTTTTTCTTCTAAAACTTTTTTTAGTTGAGAGGCGTCTTCATAGAATTCATAAAATAATGTTGCAATAGGAGAAGCAAAACTTTCATCTTCTTTTATCATAAAGAAACCATTTTCAAGCATATCAAATTCGCTCATTAAATAAACCGCTTTATTATAATCGTAGTTATTCGCGTATTTAGCTTTTTCAACAATAGGGTGCCAATGGTAAATGCCTTTAAAAAAGAGGTCAAAACTATAACTTTTAGGCACATAGATTTTAGATACATTCCTACAACCTAGTCCATAATACCTAAAAATATCTTCGGATAGGTTTACTAAATCTTCTTCAGTCTCTTTACCAGTTAAAATGGCAACAGAATTTCTGTTATTTCTAATAATAGAAGGTTTTCCTTTAAAATAGTATTCAAAATAGCGTGCTGTATTATTACTACCTGTAGCGATTACGGCATCGAAGTTTTCAATTTTAGCTTCAGTAAATGTTATGTTTCCTTTAAACTTTGGTTCTGAAAACTCTAAGTATTTGGCTAAATAGGGTAGTAGATGTTTGTCGTTTGATGACTGTTTTACTAATACATGATGTCCGGAAATAAGCACCGACAAAAAATCATGAAATCCAACAAGGGGAATGTTTCCCGCCATAATAATAGCGACTTGCTTAGGATTTATTTGAGTTATATTATAAGGTTTTAGCCAAGTATTTAAATTTTTGGTAGTCAAGGCTTCTGACCATGATGTTAAAGCAAATCTGATGTTTTCTTTTGTAAACCACCCGTTGTGTTCTTCGGCTAATTTTAGTTGATGTTTAAAGCCAGCAAAGAATACGTCATTATGTTCAACATTATCGGCTTTTTGTATAACTTCATTAGAAAATTGCCTTAAAAAATCTCCTAATTTTATAAAAGCATTAATTCTTTCTTGTAATTGCATCCTTAATTTGGTTATGAATGGTTTTGGCTTTATTTTTGCAACTGCAAATTTAAGGAAACTCTACAGAGTTCTTGAATTTTAAAAGATAAAAAATTACTATGGCAATTATAATAACAGACGAATGTATTAATTGTGGTGCTTGCGAACCTGAGTGCCCAAATACTGCAATATATGAAGGTGCCGATGATTGGCGCTATAAAGATGGGACCAGTTTAGAAGGTACTGTGGTTTTAACTAATGGAACTGAAGTTGATGCTGACGAGGCGCAAGAGCCTGTAAGCGATGAACTTTATTACATTGTTCCAGATAAGTGTACGGAGTGTAAAGGATTTCATGATGAGCCACAATGTGCAGCGGTTTGCCCTGTAGATTGTTGTATACCAGATGAGGATGTTGTGGAAACTGAAGAAGAATTATTGGCTAAACAACGTTTTATGCATCCTGAAGATTAATTAAGAATTTACAATTAAAGATTAATAATGAAAATCCTGAGTCTTTGGCTTAGGATTTTTTTGTTTACTCTGTTCTAAATTCAAAAATCTGAGATATGATATAAACTGTATTTACCGTTAACACAATGTTTGGAACACTTGCTCATTAGTAGTGTAGCAGTAGGCTAGCTCATCATCACCACTTGAATCGTTGCCATTACAACTAAGCAGTACTAGGGAAGCTAAAATAAAACACCTGTCTATTCAGATTGTTTTATAGCTACTTTTTTTTATTTTGAAATTTTTATTGCTTTGATTTTTTTTGAAACGGTCTTGGTTTCAATTGAAATAATGTATATACCTTCGTTTAAAAAGTTAGTTTTTAAATCAATCTTATGATTGTTAAGGTTATATGTTTTATAATAAACTAAAGTGCCCAAAGTATTATAGATTTTCAATGATGCTGCATCTTCTAACCCTAAATCGATTGTTAGATGTTCATCAAATGGATTTGGATGGCCTACAATGTCATTGAATAACACATTGTCCTTAAAAACACCTTGACAGTCTTTTTCTGTTTTTATTTCAATACTATTGCTTCCGCTTTTAAGCAGGAATTCGATAGAGGTATCTGAGGTTTTAAATTGTTCTCCATTAAAATCGATAGTATAACTACTGCTACCGCTTAGATGATAGCTTACACTTTTTTTGTCATTGATCACCTTGCTTGTTACCGATAATGGTTCCGGTTCCGTAATAGTTGCCTCATATTCTGTTTTTAAATTGGTATTTGTTGGCGAGGTAATTACAATGGTGTATGTGCCAGATGCTAAATCTGTGATTTCATAACTACTGGAAAAACTATTGGTTTCATTTAAACCGTTACCCGTTATTGTTACATTAAATGATCCAACAGCCAATGGGTTTACGGTAATGATTCCGCTTTTTTGCCCTGGACACGTAATACTCGTCGTTTGAACTGAAGCTAAAACTCCTGTATCTGGAGCGTTATCATATAATTCTACGGATAATATTAAAGAACTCACTCTTCCACCAGAATCTGGAAAAGTTAAACTTATAGTATTTGTTTCCTGTAAAATTGTTGTAGAGAAAGGAATTTCAATCATTCCGAAGAAATCGTCTCTATTGGCTTGGTCGTAGCCTTTCCAATTATCCGGAACTTCGACTGTAATGCCATTTACCTTAAGAATTGGTTTTTTTGAAACATTGTGCTTTCTACCTAGACCCATGCGAAGTGTAGCAAAACCATTTCCTGTAGAAACATTATCAAAAGTATACACTATTTCAGAATTAGTAGCAATAGGTTGTAAGTGTGTTTGTGTATAATAGGTTTTCATCCTAAGTGCATTATCAAAAGTAACCGGACTGTTAAATGTGTATTCCAGAATAACAGTTTCCCCCTTAATCAACGACATAGTATTTGGAGCTGTAGTTACCGTTTCAATAGTCATATCTGGCATGGTTTGCGGGTAGATTTTAAGTGCTTTTATTTTTACATCCACTAAATCCGTGATACTAGACAACATGGTTAAGTTTACGGTTTGTGTGTTATCATCTAGATTATTCAATGCTACAAACATTTTTGTATTATCAACAAAAGCTTGAACTTGAATATCTGGGTTATCGCTTTTAATCATAATACGTTTTCCCTTTACATCTTTCCAAAGTTCATAAAAATGAATTCTTGGAGTATATTCCCAACCAGCAGGAGTTGGTTCGCCAATATTCGTGGGTTTAAACAGTACCGCTTGATAGGGTTGGTAATTATTGGCCGCTGTTATATGCCACTCGGCTTTTCCGGTTATAAAAGGAATAGAGTTTACTAAACGGTTTTCTCGTTCTAATAAATTAAAAAGTATATGATTTATGGATTGTACGGTTTGAATACTAGCAATATCGCTATAATCATCGCCATAGCCTTGCTCTATAGCGCCATATTCTGTAATGGCGTGTGGTTTTATAGCATTCCATTTTACATAGCTATAGTTCTCTATTAAATCCAAAATGGCTTCGGAATTGCTTCCAGAACGCTTTGAGTCCTGTCCTGTTATGTTAATACCATCATATAAATGAGTTGAAAAAGCATACATGTTTTCTCCTGCATTGTCCATGAACATTTTCATATTGTCATTCCAATGACCAAAATCGCTAAGTTCCATAGAAGGCCATGCAGCAGAATAACCAATAACTTTCATGTTACCCAATGCAGGGGTTTCATGAATACGTTTTGCGACTTCTCCATATAACTTCGCCATTTGAAGTTTTATTCTATTATTCTCAGAATTACTCCAAGCGCCAGAATAAAAATCTTGGGCATGAACAAAAGGCTCGTTCATGACCTCAAAAAATTCGTTTCTGCCATTTTGATTAACGAAATCCTTGAAATACTCCACCGCCCAATTACTTGCAGTTGTTATGTCTATACCGTCTAGAAATACATTCCCTGGATGTTCAGTAGCCACAAAACCTTTTTTTACAGCTCTTAAATCATCATTCCCATTTTTATCAGCAGGATAAACACCCGCAGATCCTGTTTGGTTTTTAGCAAAACTATAAGCTCCCCAGAAACCTCTACCT
Source organism: Algibacter agarivorans (assembly GCF_039543245.1). Lineage (NCBI taxonomy): Bacteria > Pseudomonadati > Bacteroidota > Flavobacteriia > Flavobacteriales > Flavobacteriaceae > Algibacter > Algibacter agarivorans. The sequence goes on along the minus strand of NZ_BAABJJ010000031.1, from coordinate 47,348 downwards.
CCAGTAACGTTATAATCATTCCGAAACATATTCGATTCAGTATCGCTTGATGAATCATGAACAGAAAAGTATTTGGTTCTGTCCAATTCCGAAACTTCTCCAAGAAAACGTTGACAATTAGGGTCTATTTTAACACTTACTTCTTGTGCTAAAATTTTAAGTCCAATCAGCAAAAACGAAAATAATAGAAATAAGGTTTTAGAAAGGTGTATTTTCTTTATCATATAAATAATGTTAAATTCTTTTAAATGTGAATTTAGAAACAATATTTAAGGGAATGTCTAACAAATGTTTTTTGTTAGATAACTTATGGTTTTCGGCTAATTTATTGCTTATATGAGCTTTATTAAGTTGGTTAATCGCTTCATCTAAAGGAATAATAAAATTTAGCGTTTTAATATCTTGAATACTTAGTGTTTTGTTTTGATAGCCTAAACAAGAAACGATAATGGTTTTTAAATTATTATCGTCAGTATGGATTGCAAAATAACCTTACTCGTTAGAAATTAAGCCACTATGCTTAACTGTTTTTATGTTGGCGTATAGAATGGGTTTGTTGTACTTTATGTCAATTAATTTAGTGGTAATGTTTTGCGAAAACGAATAAAAATAACAAAAGCATAAGACTATAAAAAAACTAATTTTTTTCATAATTGGAGTGTTACAAATAATTGACAAATGAAAATTTGTTATGTTGCATAAATCGGTTTAACATAATTAATTATTAGGTTTGTTATAAAATATATAAGAATGACTGGAGAAAAAAACTTAGTAAAATTAATAAAGGGAATGACACCTAAATTGAATTTGGGAGATTATGTTTTTGCAACGGTTATTGATTTAAATAAAATAGATAGGTTAGATACCATTTGTGAATTTAAAGAAGATGAAGGTGTTACCATTGTAATTGAAAAAAGTAAGGCAGATAATTTAAATCTCACCTATAATTATATTGCCTCCTGGATTACGCTAAAGGTTCATTCTTCATTAGAAGCTGTAGGATTGACTGCTGTATTTTCAGATGAATTAACTAAGTATAATATAAGCTGTAATGTGATTGCTGGATTTTATCATGACCATATATTTGTTGCTAAAAAGGATTCTAAAATAGCACTAGAGGTTTTAACTAATTTGTCAAAAAAATATAAATAAAAAAGCCGAGCTATTTAGCTCGGCTTTTTTATTTATAGAAATAGTTTATAATTATAAACTAAAATTTAATCTTCCAAAAACATAAGTTCCATCAGACCCCATTTGTACAGAATCAGCCAAACCACCTTGGTCTGTCCAACCATCAAATTGTGGTGTTGGATATTTATTAAATAAATTATTTGCACCAATGCTAAATTTAACTTTTTCCGAGAGTTCATATCCCATGCTAAGATCAACAACTAAAGCTGCTTTGTAAATATCTGTTGCTACAGGAAATAGGGCATCTGCCTCTGCTTGCGTAGTAGCAGGGGAATCTACCCATTGGAAATCTTGAAGCGTTACCTCACTAAATTGTGTTAAGGAAACAGTGGTGTCAAACTTTTTACATGAATACCCTAGGTTAAGTCCAAACTTATAATCTGGAGCAGCTGCTTTTAAATAGGCCTGCGAGAATGGTCCAAAGAATGTAAATTCATTTAAATTACCATTATTAATATTCTTAACTTCTAAATCATTAAAGTTTCCAATTAAAGCTACTTTAATTTTACCATGATCTCCAACATTAGTATCGTAGCCTAAAACAATATCCAGACCATTAGTTCTTGTATCAACCCCATTGGCAAAAAATTGTGCTGCATCAACATTTAAAGGGCCTAAAATAGTTTGGTCTGTAAAATTGTCTGTTAAAATGATTCTATCATCTACTGTTATGGAGTAGGCATCAATAGTTGCAGTAAATCCGCCTGTTTTATAGGTAAATCCTATACTGGCATTAAATGCTTTTTCTTCCTTTAATTGACCAATACCAAATGCTTTAGTAACAGTGCTATTATTTGCTGATAACAATGAAGGAACAGAAGCACCAGCAACAATGTTGTTAAATATAAGGTTATAATATAATTGAGCTAACGATGGTGCTCTAAAACCAGTAGATATAGAACCTCGCAATGAAAAGTCATCACTTATTTTTAATCTAGAGGCAAGTTTTCCGTTAAAGGTGCTTCCAAAATCACTATAATTTTCATATCTAACAGCGGCAGCTAACATAAAGGCTTCACTAACATTAAGTTCTGTGTCAAAATAGATTCCGTAGTTAGTTCTGCTTCTATCTACCTCGTTAGCCGGACTATATCCAGGAAAACCTTGAGAACCACTAGGTAAATCATCTCCATTCGAATCAAAAGCTACCGTTTGAGTAGCGGGGTTGGTTACAGGAACACCATTTACATCATAAAGACCATAAGAAGGAACTTCACCTGCGAAAATACCAAAGTTTTCTGTTCTATATTCGAAACCAAACGCTAAGCTTAACCCTGAAGCAACATCTTCAAGGTATTTATTGAAATCTAAGCCTGTAGTGTTTTGTGAAAGAAAATGTCCACCTGCATCAAAATCGGTTGGAGAAGCATTTTGCATAGATGCATTGTTACTGTTTTTTATAAAATAGTGAAAGTTGTTTTTACCATAAGTATTATTAAAATCTAGATTCCATCCATTTTCCATTTCATGTCTTACTCCAACTGATACTGAAACGTCTGTTATGTTAGACGTAATTTTTGGCGTAAATCCGTTAGGATATAAACTAGGAACGGATCTGTTGTCTCCATCGGCAAAGCCATCTCTAGAAAAAGCATAGGCATTAGTATCTCTAAAGTTTCTACCACCAAAAGCATACACTTCAGTATTATCATTAACAGGCAAAGAAGCGTTAACCATAAAATTAAAACCATCAACGCCTGCGCTACCATATCCTTTTCTCCAAGCAAATCCTGGTCTTAGTGTATTTTGTCTTGATAAAAACTCCGTAGTGAAATTAATAAACCCTCCGTTGTCATTTAATGATACACCGTAATTTGCATCTATTTTAACCGTTTCACCATCCCAACTTTTATCATCACCATCTAATCTATTTTTACCTTCAACATTATTAAGTGTTTCTCCGGTAGCTTCTTCCCAACCATCGCCTATGGCAGTACTATAAGCGCCATATGTAATACCTCCAGAAAAGCCGTTTGTATTATCCTTTAAAACAATATTAATTACACCAGCAATGGCATCAGAACCATATTGCGCTGAAGCACCATCCCTTAAAACTTCAATTCTTTTAATAGCGTTTGCAGGAATTGCGTTTAAGTCTGTTCCAGAATTTCCACGACCTCTAGTTCCAAAAACATTAACCAAAGACGATTGATGTCTTCGTTTTCCGTTAATTAAAACTAGTGTTTGGTCTGGACCTAAACCACGTAAAGATGCAGGTACGATATGATCGGCACCATCGGAACCAGATTGTTTACTAGCATTGAATGAGGGTGCTGCATACTGCAAAATTTCATTAACTTCAACTTTTCCAGTTGTTGAAGCAATATCAGCAACGTTAATTACATCAACAGGTACCGCAGTATCTGTAGCTGTTCTTCTTGGACTTCGAGACCCAACAAGCATAACCTCATCTAAGCTTACACCTTCTTCTAATATTACATTTAATGTTGTTTGATTATTAACAGATAGTGTTGCTGTATTGTAACCCACATAGCTAAAAATTAGTGTAGCATTCTGGTTAACAGAGATAGAATAATTGCCATCAAAATCTGAAGTTGTTCCATTTGATGTACCTCCCTCTGTAATATTTACACCAGGCAAAGGAATTCCACGTGAATCTTTAACTGCACCTGTAACATTATGCTGCGCAAACGCTAAGGACGTCATAAAAAAAAATAAATAGAAATAAATGTTTTTCATCTTTTAATAATTTTGAGTTAATTAATGCTAATATATGTTAAAGTTTTAATAATATGTAGATAACGCTAGTCGAATTTCTAAGCCTAATAAGCTGATATTATGTTCTTTTTCTAGTAAATTTTCAATTGAAAAAAACATAAATTACTACCAATATAGTCTATATTTGCACTCGCAAAACAAATTACCACGTAGGCGGTAATTTGTTAATAAAACTGAGCGATTGAAAGATTTCCGCCTTCGCGGGAATGATAAAAAAACACATAATTGATGAAAGCAGGCATTGTAGGATTACCAAACGTAGGAAAATCGACTTTATTTAATTGTTTATCAAATGCCAAAGCGCAAAGTGCAAACTTTCCGTTTTGTACTATAGAACCAAATATTGGGGTAGTAAATGTGCCAGACCCACGTTTAGAAAAACTAGAATCTTTGGTAAACCCAGAACGTGTTATGCCAGCAACAGTAGAGATAGTTGATATTGCTGGGTTAGTAAAAGGTGCCAGTAAGGGTGAAGGTTTAGGGAATCAGTTTTTAGCGAATATTCGTGAAACTGACGCTATATTACATGTACTGCGTTGTTTTGATAATGATAATATTGTGCATGTTGATGGCAATGTAAATCCCATTCGCGATAAGGAAACTATCGATATGGAATTGCAACTTAAAGATTTAGAAACGGTTGATAAGAAACTTGATAAAGTAAAACGTGCTGCAAAAACAGGAAATAAAGAGGCTCAAAAAGAAGAAGCCGTTTTATTAAAAATTAAAGCAGGGTTAGAATCGGGAATATCTGTTAGGGCTTTAGAATTTAGTGAAGAAGATGATGCGGATTTTGTGAAACCATCACAGTTTATTACAGATAAACCAGTCATGTATGTTTGTAATGTAGATGAAGGTTCCGCGGTTTCAGGAAATGCGTATGTAGAATTAGTTAAAGAAGCTGTAAAAGATGAAGACGCCGAAGTTTTGGTATTAGCAGTTGGTACAGAAGCTGATATTAATGAATTGGATGATTACGAAGAACGCCAAATGTTTCTTCAGGATATAGGTTTAGATGAACCAGGTGCTGCCAAGTTAATTCGTTCAGCATATAAATTACTAAACCAACAAACTTATTTTACAGCAGGTGTAAAAGAAGTTAGAGCTTGGACTGTAGATATAGGTGCTACGGGGCCTCAAGCAGCCGGTGTTATACATACCGATTTTGAAAAAGGGTTTATCCGTGCTGAAGTTATTGCTTATGATGATTATGTTCAATTTGGTAGTGAAGCCAAAGTAAAAGAAGCTGGAAAAATGCGTGTTGAAGGGAAGAACTACATTGTTAAAGATGGCGATGTGATGCACTTTTTGTTTAACGTGTAGATTAAAAATATATAATTACAATCGTCATTTTCAGGATGAAGAACAAAAAAAGTAAACTTAAAAAGTTTGCTTTTTTTTGTTCTTATAAACAAATACGTTTACTTTTTAAGCAGAATTAGTAATATATGGAATCTTAATTATAACAATCTAAGAAACTATTATAGAGCAAATCAAAAATACTTATCTTGTCTCAAAATTATTTGACGATAAATAACTAACAAATCCCTTTCCTCCCGATAGCTATCGGGAGGAGAGGCTAAGAGAGGCTTTATGAAAAAATTAGCATTACATTGGAAAATTATTATAGGAATGGTTCTCGGAATCATTTTTGGTTTTATTATGAATACTGTTGCTGGAGGTAAAGGTTTTGTTTCAGATTGGATTGCACCTTTTGGCACCATATTTATCAATCTTTTAAAGCTTATAGCGGTGCCTTTAATTTTGGCATCTCTAATCAAAGGTATTTCAGATTTAAAGGATATTTCTAAAATAAAATCCATGGGCTTACGTACCATTGGTATTTATATTACAACCACTTTAGTAGCTATAGTTATTGGTTTGAGCATTGTAAATATTATTAAGCCAGGAGACGGTATGCCGCAAGAAACCATTGAGAAAATCAAATTAAAATATGAAAATGATGCTGGTGTAACCGATAAATTAATGAAAGCATCTGCCCAAAAAGAAGCGGGACCTTTGCAACCATTAGTGGATATTTTTCCGAGTAATATTTTCGAATCCTTTGTAGAAGCGTCTATGCTTCAAGTTATCTTTTTTGCTTTGTTTGTTGGTATTTGTTTACTGTTAATAGGAGAAAAGAAAGCAAAGCCATTGGTTGATTTCTTCGACTCGCTTAATGAGGTGGTCATGAAAATGGTAGATTTAATCATGCTTTTTGCGCCCTACGCTGTATTTGCATTACTGGCAAATGTTATTATCGCTTTTGATGATGTTGAAATTTTAATCAAACTGCTTTATTATGCTTTCTGTGTTGTTGGAGGACTCCTATTAATGATAGGCTTCTACCTTCTTTTAATTAGTGTGTATACAAAAAAATCACCGATGTGGTTTTTAAAAGAAATAAGTCCAGCGCAATTATTGGCGTTTTCAACAAGTAGCAGTGCAGCGACTTTGCCTGTAACTATGGAACGTGTTGAAGAGCATTTAGGTGTAGACAAAGAAGTGTCAGGTTTTGTATTGCCTGTTGGGGCAACCGTAAACATGGATGGTACCAGTTTATATCAAGGTATTGCCGCTGTATTTATTATGCAGGTTATTTGGCCAGAGGGTTTAACGTTTACCAATCAACTTGTTATTGTGGCTACAGCGTTATTGGCGTCTATTGGGAGTGCTGCGGTACCAAGCGCAGGTATGGTTATGCTTGTTATTGTGCTTGAGTCTATTGGCTTTCCAACAGAATTACTACCTATTGGTTTGGCGCTTATTTTTGCAGTTGATAGACCTTTGGATATGTGTAGAACAGTAGTAAATGTTACAGGCGATGCTACGGTTTCAATGATGGTGGCCAAGTCCTTAAACAAATTACACGACCCAAAACCTAAAGAATGGGATGACCACTATGATGAAGTAAAATAATATATTTAACTTTATATTTCATCAGGGAAAATCAAAAAAGTTTAAACCAGTTCATAATTAATTTATGCTTGGAAATTGATGTCTTTGCGTGAATAAAATTTGTTTCAAAATGAGTTCTAAAATATATTTAAAAGAACCTATCGTTTCAGTGGAATGGCTTCAAAACAATTTGGTTGCCGATAACCTTATTGTTTTAGACGGAACAATAAATAAAGTGTTTGATGCTTCGCAAAACCAAATACCAGGCGCACGACTATTTGATATAAAAAAGAAATTTAGCGATACATCAAATCCGTTTCCAAGTGCATTTCCTTCCGCAGAACAATTTCAAAAAGAAGCTAGAGCTTTAGGAATAAATAATGATAGTGCTATTGTGGTTTATGATGATAAGGGTATTTATTCAAGTGCTCGTGTGTGGTGGCTATTTAAAGCGTTCGGTTATACTAACGTTGCGGTTTTAGATGGCGGGTTTCCTGCGTGGTTAAAAGCGGAATACCCAACAGAATCTATGAAACTTTATACTGGTGATTCTGGTGATTTTGAGGCTAATCTTCAACCTCAATTTATGAAATTCTTTAAGGACGTTCAAGATGCTTCAAAAAACAAAACCCATAATATTATTGATGCGCGTTCGGCAGGACGATTCAATTGTACAGTGCCAGAACCAAGAGAAGGCTTAAGAATGGGAACCATTCCAAATTCTGTTAATTTACCATTTACGGACTTATTAGAAAATGGTATTTTAAAATCAAAAAAAGATTTAGCAAAAGCATTTTATATGGTTGCCGATAAAAATGATGCTATTATTTTTTCATGTGGCTCTGGACTAACGGCCTGTGTTTTGGCTTTAGGTGCTGAAATTTCTGGATATAAAAACATTTCGGTTTATGATGGTTCATGGACGGAATGGGGCAGTTTAGTTAAGGGTTAATAACTTTTGATTATGCTGATGATTTTGAGTCGCCTATTAAAAAGGACTCGCTGTTCAGGCAAAACACATTACAGATGCTTATGCAGAAAATAAAAACACTAATAAACGAGTAGATTTTATTTTGAGGAGTTTGAAGTAGTAGTGATTTTGGGAATTACGCTTATCGTGTTTGTATAAGGAAAGTTGCGTGTTTCAAGCACTATAAAGTTAGCAAATAAAAACGGAATAGAAAATCCGCGAGGATTTTCGTAAGTAGGCTAGAGCCAGCAATAAATTATATACGGCTTAAGTTTGTCTTTTATTACATTTTTGATGTAAATATATTCTTAATTGTATCTAATTCTTTTTTGTATTTCAAATCTGTTCTTGATGCAAAATATAAGGTGTTTTCCGTTTTTACTTTTCCTTCCCAAACTAAATTTATTTCGTTTCTTTTAATTTGTTCTTGACATAAAAAATCTGGAACTAATGCAAGTCCGTTTCCATTGTTTAAACATCTTATAATAGAAGTTATGTTTGGTAAAATGTAGTTTGGTTTGAAAGCAGGTTTCTTATTAAAATTCTCAAACCAAAAACGTCTAAAATGTTCCATTTCGTTTGATGAACTATACCAAACATTTTGAAGTAGTTCGTCTTCTAACTTACTTAAATTTTTTGATTTAATGTGTTTTTGTATTTTAGTTACATTCGTTTTATTTCCTGCTATTAAAACGATTCTTTCTTTTGAAAACGGAATATACTCAACTAATGATTTTTTTTCATTCTGTTTTTTAGGTGTTATTACTAAATCTAAAATTCCGTTGTTTAGGTCTTTTATTAAATCTGTATGTGCTCCAAATCTAGCTAATAGGTCAAAGTCTAGTTTTGGAATTTCGGGTTCAATAATAAGTTGAAACATTTCTGAACACATTCCAATGTTTAGAGATGGATTTTTTTCTTGAGTTGTTTTTTTAAAATGCTGTTCTGCAATTTCAAGTTTTTTTAAAGATTCAATAATATATTCGTATAAAAATTTCCCATCCTCTGTTGGAATCATTTTTCTCGAAGTACGTTCAAATAGTTTTTTACCAACATAAGCTTCTAAGGCATTTAGGTGTACACTAACTCCAGGCTGTGACGCATATAAAGCAATAGAAGCTTTAGTCAAAGTTCCGTTTTCATATATTTCTTTAAATGTTCTGTACCATTCTAAATTTACCATAGTTATTAAAATATTGATACAAAGGTATGATTTGTATTATTTTTACAATAATAAATATTACTTTAATTTTGCCTCAAATAAAATAAGAGACAAATGAAAAATATATTTATAATTAATGGAAGTCATCCATTTGCGCATTCTGGTGGAAGATTTAACGAAACACTTTTCGATAATACTATTTCATATTTTGATACGCTTGAAGAATTTGAAGTGAAGTTTACTCAAGTAGGTGAAAATTATAACGTAAAAGAAGAAGTTGAAAAATTTAAGTGGGCAGATATAGTGATTTATCATACTCCAATTTGGTGGTTTCAAATCCCTTTTGGATTTAAAAAATATATAGATGAAGTTTTTACGGAAGGTCATCAAAATGGAATTTATTCAAGTGATGGAAGAAGTAGAAAAAATCCAAACATCAATTACGGAACTGGTGGTTTAATGCACGGAAAAAAATATATACTTACTACAAGTTGGAATGCACCTAAAACTGCATTTACTTTAGAAAATGAATTTTTTAATCAAAAAAGTGTAGATGAAGGTGTTATGTTTGGGTTTCACAGAATGAATGCTTTTACAGGAATGGAATTATTAGCAACACATCATTTTCACGATATGGAAAAAAATGCAGATGTTCCTTTTGAGTTGAATAATTACAGTACTTTTTTAAATGCTTTAATGATTAATTTGTAATTATCTGGTTTGTTTGCGAAATGCAGTACAACTTTAATGATATACGTCCGTTTTAATGACTTATATCAAGCGATAAGCGTAGTTAGTTTTTTAAAATCGAAAAGTCAATATGTAATATAATATTTACGTAAAAGTTATAAACAATTGATAATGAATAATTTCATCCAAAAAATATTGGTCATGCCTGAAGTTGTTTCTGGATTTTACTAAAATTATGAGGAGAAGGCAAAATAAGTTGAACTTGACAGAAGAGAATTATTCCAAAAACTTACGCTTTAACTCAGGTGTAGGAATCATACAAGCGTCGTTTTTACCATACCATTTGTAGCGATTCTTCGCTATAAAATCGTAAACCCAATTGCGGATAAAATTTGGGACAATTAAAAAAACGGTCATTAAGTTAGTTGGAAACCCCAATTGTGAAGCTACTTTTAAAGCAGCAGTGCTTTTGTTGTGAAGTCCTTTTTCCGGGTTATACAAAATTATAGAATCTACTTGATTAGTGTCAATATTAAATTTATCTATAATTTGTTTCCCAACTTCACTTTGTAAAGGAGCGAACATAAACCTGTTCTTTTTATCTCGTTTTATAACATACAATACTGAGCTATTGCAGAGGTTGCAAACACCATCAAAAAGAATTAGTTTTTTATGTTTTGGGATATTTACCATAATAGTTCGTCGTTGTGAGGAAGGATGACGTAACAATCATTAATTCGATTTAAAACAAACAGATTACCACGCCTAAAACGGCTCCAATGACTTAACAAAGATAATGCTTTACAGGCTATTTAAAAACGCATTCAAATCTGTTTCTTTGCCTAGATTAAGCTTCGTTTTAAGTCTGAAAACGGTAGCGAACTGCTTACTACTTACTGAAGACTATTTCACTGTTTACTTCTTTACAGCCTCAACCAATTCCAATTGGTCTAAACTCACATTAGTAGTAAACATACCATAATTTACAACGGCTTTGTTTTTTTCAATTTTATCAATTGTGCCTATAGCTCTGCCGTCTTCCATTCTAACGCGATCCCCTATTCTTATAGTCGCTTTTGGTTTAGGGGTTTCAATAGCTTTTTGTTTTGCTACTTTTTTCTTTTTGCGGATAACTTCCACTTTCTTTTCGGCTTCTTGTTTTACTTGAGTTTCTTTGGCTTTAATTACTTTTTTCTGCTTTGCAGTAACCTTTTTACGTTTAGAGTTTTCTATTTGAACCACTTTAAAAAGCTCGTCCATTAAAGCTTTTTTCTGCTTGCTCTCGAAATATTTTTCGGCAATATCGTTAACTTTTTGCCCCAAATAAATCAATCGTTGATTGCTGTCATATAACTCCTGATAGCTTTCTAGTTTCTTTTGGATTTTAGCATTAATCCCTTCTAGCTTATCCGCTTCTTCAAGTTTTTTCTTTTCGTTGAGTTTTAAGGATTGTCCCGTTTTTTCTAATCGAGAGCGCTCCTTTTGAAGCTTTGCTATAGTAGCATCAAAACGTACTTTACTGCGTTCAATCTTCTTTTTGGCACGATTGATTAAGCTATAGGGAATGCCGTTTTTTTGAGCCACTTCAAAGGTGAAACTACTTCCGGCTTGACCGATAACCAATTTAAAAAGTGGCTCCAAAGTGCGTTCATCAAAAAGCATATTGGCATTAAGCATGTTTGGTAGCTCGTTAGCTAATATTTTTAGGTTGGAATAGTGGGTGGTTATAATGCCGAAAGCTTCACGATGGTAAAATTCCTCTAGAAAAGTTTCAGCTAAAGCGCCACCAAGTTCGGGGTCACTCCCTGTTCCAAATTCATCAATTAAAAAAAGTGTGTTCTTATTGCACTTCTTTAAGAAATAATTCATTTGCTTTAAACGATAGCTATAGGTGCTTAAATGGTTTTCAATAGATTGATTGTCACCAATATCACTTAAAATTCTATCAAACAAAAACACTTTGCTTCGCTCGTGTACCGGGATTAACATACCACTTTGCAACATCACTTGCAGTAATCCAACGGTTTTTAAAGTAATACTTTTTCCGCCAGCATTTGGACCCGAAATCACGATAATTCGGCTATCTTGTTTTAGTGCTATGGTCTGCGGAAATGTTTTTTCTTTCTTCTCTAAATTATTTAAATAAAGTAATGGGTGATAGGCATCGCGTAAGTACATACTTCTGTCTTCAGTAAATTCAGGAAGAATGGCATGCATGGATTTTGCGTATTTCGCTTTAGCGGAAATCACATCTATATCAATTAATAACGTTTGGTAATCTTGTAATAATGGTAAAAACGGACGCATAAAATCCGTAACTTCTTTTAAAATCCTTATAACCTCTTCGTGTTCTTCATATTCTAGGTTGTTGAGTTCTCTTGAGTATTGTAATGTAGTTTCAGGTTCTATGTAAACAATACTCCCTGTTTTGCTGCCGCCCATAATAGCGCCTTTCACTTTGCGTCTGTACATCGCTTTTACAGCTAGTACGCGTTTGTTGTCAACCACCGATTCTCGTATGTCATCAAGATATTCAAGATTATGATAGGTGTTCAAAGCTGAACTAAAACTGGCATTTATTTTGCCTTTTATTCGGTTTATAGATTGTCGTAAATCGAAAAGTACATTTGAAGCATTATCTTTTATGTCTCCAAATCGGTCTACAATGGCGTCTACTTTTTCAATAAGTATTTTAGTGACTTCAATATGCGATGCAAACTCGTTCAACGTGGGGTAGTAGTCTTCAAATTTCTTTAAAAACATAACAATAGCGTTGACTGTAATGGACATGGCAATTATTTTTTTTAATCCATGAACCTCTAAATACGTGTTTTCTATGCGCAGTAGTTTTAATTCTTTCGCAATGGTGTCAAAACCATGATTAGGTATGCGATTGTCGTTATAAAATGAGGATAAATATTCGTTAGTAAGATGAAGTGCGACAAGTAATTCGTCCTTAGTTTTATAAGGTGAAATCTCTAATGCTTTCTCATGTCCAAGTGGTGTTATACAAAGCTCGCTTACCTGTTGTAAAACAGTTTGAAACTCTAAATCTTGTAATGTTTTTTCGTGAATATGAATCATTCTTAAGTATAGCGTCTAGGAATAAGAAATGCAAAGTTACACATTCTGTTTGAGATGATTTGCACTCTTATGGTTGCTTGTGTTAAAATGTTAATTAACAAAATGCTAACACCTGTGAGTGGTATTTCTGTTTAACTTGATGATTTTAAAAAATCATCAATCAAACTACAATCAGTTGCTAAAAACTCAATCAATAAATAATTTGGTTGGTTTTTTTTATCCGTGAATAGTTTCAGATTTCCCATAATTTTGAATCACTTCTGCCTCAAAATCTATAAGTTCCTGCCAACGTTTGTCAACATCAATGCCTTGTCCGTATTTACGAGCAAAACCTATGAATGTCGTGTAATGCCCTGCTTCGCTAATCATTAAATCATGATAAAATTTAGAAAGTTCAGGGTCCTTGATTTCTTTTGAAAGTAGTTTAAAGCGCTCGCAACTTCTAGCTTCAATCATTGCCGAAAACAATAATCTATCTATCATGCTTTGCAACCTGTTTCCACCTTTATTCATGAATTTATAAAGCTCATTAACATAGCTGTCTTTGCGTTCTCGACCTAGTTTGTAGCCGCGTTTTTTTATAATATCGTGTACCATCTGAAAATGCTCCAACTCTTCCTGGGCCAAAAGGAGTAAATCGGTAACTAAATCGGTGTGTTCGGAATTAAGCGTAATAATAGTTATGGCATTGCTGGCGGCCTTTTGCTCGCACCAAGCATGATCCGTTAAAATCTCCTCAATATTCGACTCTACTATATTTACCCATCGTGGGTCTGTAGCTAATTTTAAACCAAGCATATTTTTTTGTTTTTGTAAAAGTAGTCAAATACCAAATAAGCTTAAAAATAACCGATTAAATTATTTGGGCATTCCCTAAAGGTCGGGCTTTTGGCAGTCGCTTTTTTGTGTTGCATAGGTGCAACAACACAAAAAGAGCTCCAACAAAGCCTCAATCCCTAATGCGAGTTGCGTAATGCAATAGGGATTGTGAATTCGTATTATGTTTATTGGTTTTATTATTGAAAAACCCACCCCTTAATCCCCTCCCAAGAGGGGAAGGCTTTGCGACTTGTTTGAAGTTTAGATTTAATCGAAAAGAATTCTTCGTGGCTCTGTCTCGGGGTTTCAATTGAAATTGTCATTCCCGTGAAATCGAAAGATTCATGAATTCAAAATATCAAACAATAAACTAAAACTTCCATGTAGTTTCAACCAAACTTCAAGCTTCGGTCTTCCTTCTTCGGTCATCAACTAATATAATTCCAGATATTCTTATACTTGCCAAGCTGTTTATACGTATGTAAAATCACTTTATTTTCTGGAAGCGAAAGCGTAGAATCTATTTTTAGAATGTTTTTAGCATGGTGTCTGGCTAATTGTAAAATATCGCTGTCCTTTATGATGTCTGCTATTTTTAAGTTTAAAACACCGCTTTGTTGTGTGCCCATAATATCGCCAGGGCCACGCAAACGCAAATCGACTTCGGCTATTTCAAAACCATCGTTGGTTCTTACCATGGTTTCTAATCGTGTTTTACTGTTGGCGCTCAGTTTATGACTTGTCATTAAAATGCAATAGCTCTGTTCAGCGCCTCGACCAACACGGCCTCTTAGTTGATGTAATTGCGATAAGCCAAAACGTTCGGCGCTTTCAATAATCATAACCGATGCATTAGGAACGTTTACGCCAACTTCAATAACTGTTGTGGCTACCATAATTTGAGTTTCGCCTTTTATAAAGCGTTGCATTTCAAATTCTTTGTCGGCAGGTTTCATTTTACCGTGGACAATAGATATTTGATAGTCGGGCATAGGGAAGTCTCTAGAGATGCTTTCGTAGCCATCCATCAAATCTTTATAATCCATTTTTTCATTTTCTTGAATTAACGGATATACAATATATACTTGTCGCCCTTTGTCAATTTCATCACGAATAAATCGGAATACATTTAGTCTGTTTTTATCATATCGATGAACCGTTTTTATGGACTTTCTACCAGGGGGTAATTCATCAATTACAGAGATGTCTAAATCGCCATAAACAGACATGGCCAATGTTCGTGGAATGGGGGTGGCGGTCATGACTAAAATGTGTGGGGGGATAGAAGAAGAGGTTTCTCTAGCTTCCTCCCTTTGGGAGGATTGAGTAGGCCCTTTTCTCCATAATTTACTTCTTTGGGCAACTCCAAATCGGTGTTGTTCATCTATGATTGCGAGTCCTAAATTTTTAAATTTCACCTTATCTTCAAGTAAGGCGTGGGTGCCAATTAGCACCTGTAATTCGCCGTTTTCTAAAGATTCATGAATTTCTCGTCTTTTTGAAGTTTTAGTTGAACCTGTAAGTATTGAAATACTGATATTCAATTTATTACATAGTTCTTGTAGTCCGTAATAGTGCTGGACTGACAAAATTTCAGTCGGCGCCATTAAGCAGGCTTGAAAACCGTTGTCAAGTGCTATTAATATTGACATGAAGGCTACAATGGTCTTTCCAGAACCTACGTCGCCTTGTAAAAGCCGATTCATTTGTGCGTTGCTTCCTAAATCGGCACGAATTTCTTTTAAAACACGTTTCTGTGCATGAGTTAATTCAAAGGGTAAATGGTCTTTGAAAAAGGAATTAAAATAGTTGCCGACCGTTTCAAAAGAAACCCCTTTTATTTTAGATTTATGGATTAAATTTTTAATGATTAATTGCAGTTGAATATAAAATAATTCTTCAAATTTTAATCGAAATTGAGCACGAGAAAGTAACTCTTGGCTCTTCGGAAAATGCACATTAAAAAGCGCAGATTGTTTGTTGATTAACTTTAATTCTGAACGTAAATTGTCCGGTAAAGTTTCAACAAATTTTCCGTTAGTTTCTGTAAATAATTGTTGCATGATTTTGCTAATCACACGATTTGAAATCCCTTTATTTGATAATTTTTCAGTGGAAGGGTAAACCGGTTGCATGGCAGAACGAAGGTTTTTTTCGTGTTCTTCTTGCAATTCAAGTTCTGGATGCGCCATGCTGAATTTTCCACTAAACCAATTGGTTTTGCCAAATGCTACATAGGGTTTGTTAAGCTTTAAGTTTTCGCGAATCCATTTCTGCCCTCGAAACCAAACCAATTCCATAGCACCAGTTTCGTCAACAAAGGTTGCAACCAAACGTTTGCCTCGTTTTTGAGCCACTTCTTTAAAGCCCGTTATTTTGCCAATAACTTGTACATCGGCGTTATTACGCTGTAAGCCACTAATTTTGTAATACTGGGTTCTGTCTATATATCTATTTGGAAATAAGTTGATTAAATCTTGATAGGTGTGAACGCCTAATTCCTTCCGTAGTAAATCGGCTCGATTAGGCCCTACGCCTTTTAAGTAATCTATGGGAGTTTGAAGGTTAACAGACATAAAGGCGAATTTAATTAATTCTCATGAAAATGGTAATCTTATTATATTGGAACTTTTAAGATTGTTATTAAAGTGGTAATTTGGTCTAATACTTGTTGGGTTTTAAATATGAAAAATATAGTACTTCTTTTATTCCTGTTTACTGCTTCTTTGGGGTTCTCCCAACAAACCGATAATGTGGATTTTAATACAGCCAAAGCCCATATTGTTTTTGGTGATTTAAGCAAAAAGGAAGTTACTGGAACGATTACTTATGAATTTGAAATTCTAAAAGCCGTTGATTCTGTTTTTATTGATGCAAACAAAGTGGTGTTTTCAAATATTGTTTTGCATGGATTGGGTGTTCAGGCGGATGTTGAATTTCATAATGACTCCAATAGATTAATTATCTACAATGAATTTAAGAAAGACGAGAGGTATGAGTTAAAATTTGATTATTCGACTCAGCCCAAAAAAGCCCTGTATTTTATAGATTGGGACACTTCGACTGCACTCAGTGGGACAATCAGCAATAAACAAATCTGGACCCAAGGCCAAGGAAAATACACAAGTAATTGGCTGCCTTCTATTGATGACATGAACGATAAGATTGAGTTTGATTTAACAATAACTTTCGATAAAGATTATGAAGTTATTGCCAATGGAAAACTAACAAATAAACAAATCAACGACTCCACAACCACTTGGCATTACGATATGCAAAAGCCCATGTCAAGCTACTTAGTTGCCTTGGCTATCGGAAAATATGACAAGAAAGTAGAATATTCAAATAGCGGTATTCCTTTAGAAATGTATTACTATCCTGAAGATTCTTTAAAAGTTGAGCCCACGTACCGCTATACCAAACAGATGTTTGATTTTTTGGAGGAAGAAATAGGCGTGCCGTATGCTTGGCAAAATTATAAACAAGTTCCTGTAAAAGACTTTTTATATGCAGGTATGGAAAATACGAGTACCACCATTTTTGCCGATAGTTTTGTAATTGATTCTATTGCCTTTGTGGATAAAAACTACGTTAACGTTAATGCACATGAATTGGCGCACCAATGGTTTGGCGATTTGGTTACTGAAACGTCTGGAACGCATCATTGGTTGCAAGAAGGCTTTGCGACTTATTATGCCTTGTTAGCAGAACGCCACATTTTTGGAGATGCGTATTACTATTGGCAGCTTTACGACTATGCTCAAGAATTGTTAGAGCAGCACAAAGCAAGACAAGGAACGGCGTTGCTCAATCCAAAATCGAGTAGTACAACGTTTTATAAAAAAGGGGCTTGGGTGTTGCATGTGTTGCGCGAAAAGGTAGGCGATGAAGCCTTCAAAAAAGGTGTGAAAAACTATCTACTAAAACATCAATTTAAGAATGTAGAGACCGATGATTTTATAAGTGAAGTTGAAAAGGCAAGTGGCCAAGATTTGACAAATTTTGTAAACACTTGGTTGGAAGGCAGCGGGTTTCTTTATGAAGACTATATTAATCCTTTAAAAGCGGCTTCAAAAGAGATCGCGCAAATGATTACACTTGACGATATGTTGTTAGTGTCATCAGATGGTCTAGATAATAAGATAAATAGATACTGGGAAAATGCCATGTATCCGAGAGTTAAAGCTCATTTGTTTTCAAAGGAAATGATTGCGGGCGTTAACCATAATATTTTAAAAAAAGCATTAAAGTCAAATGATTTAAAAATTCGTCAAGCCGTCGCGCTATCGCTATCTAAAGTGCCTTTAGAATTAAAAACAGATTATGAAACCCTATTAGAAGACCAATCTTATATAACAATTAAAGCAGCTTTGTTTGGTTTGTGGAATAGTTTTCCTGAGGAGCAAAACAAGTATTTAAATCAAACAAAAGATATTGAAGGCTTTAATGATAAAAACATTAGAATAATTTGGTTGGCATTGGCATTGGTAAGCGATGATTATAACCCTGAGAATGAAACGGCTTACTTTAATGAATTAACGGATTATACAAGTCCTAAATACGGTTTTGAAATTAGAGAAAATGCTTTTAAATATTTATTATGGATAAGTGCTTGCGCTGAGAACTGCAAAGAAAATTTAGAGCAAGCAACAAAGCATCATAACTGGCGATTTTCAAAATTTGCTAAAGCCATGCTTAAGTCTATGCAGTAAGCCAAAATGTTTCCGTCATTCTGAGCGAAGCTTGAGCATCTGTTTATTATGGTGGAATTTATGAGATTGCCACGTCGTAACCTCCTCGCAATGACGTGTTGGGGTGTGACCCTGAAACAATCACGAAAGCTTTTGGGACAGGGTGACGGATTCATTTCTACTTCCTCCGTTCCAAATTCGACGGATTTCTACAAATTAAACAACCAGATAAATAGGTGATTGAAAGTTCGTAAACGCCATCGGTCCTGCCAATGCCTGTTGTATTTACATCATAGGAAAATCCAAAACGTAATTGCTCAAATTCTATTCCTACAAAGGCATTTATAGAGGTTAGTAAATGACTGTTTGAATTGTTTTTTGCTGGATTTGTAACTGCCATGGCACCTAGCATTAGTTTTTCTAATTTTATGGTCGTTCCGATATCTAATCTATTGTATTCGCCTTGTTGCATGTAGTTGGCTGAAATAATCATGTCGTTATAATCAAAATAAGGGAACTTGTAATTGGCATGCAATGAATAAAAAATGTCTAACGGTACATTGCCATTTTCAACAAATGAAATATTGGGTTTGTTTAAATGTTTCACTGAAGCTCCTAACCATAAATCGGTGTTATTTCGGGTGTTTTTTTTGTCGAAAACAAAACCAGCGGTAAAATCGACAAAGTTTATTTTTCTATTGGCGTTTATTGCAAAAGGGTCGGATGATGTTGGATTTATCGTTCCAGAATTGATATTAATTTGGTCTGATAAAACTAAATTCCCGAAGTTAAAAGATTTTGCCCCAAAACCAACTTCTACAGCTGGTCTGAAATACCATTCGTTTGCAAGTCTAATATGATATGCGAAGTTTATATTGCCTTGTAAATGATTGTAATTCGTATTGTTTTCATGTTGATTTAAAATACTAAAGCCTATACCGCCAATATCTTCAATCCACGAATTATAAAAGGCATATTCGGTGTCTACTCTTAAATCTAGGCTAGGCCATTGTGTTCTGTGGATTAGCCCAAAATATGAAGCATCTTCAAAGCCAGAAAATCCTGGATTTAAAGTTTCAGGAACTAAAAAGTATTGAGAAAAAATAGGGTCTTGAGCGTTTACTTTAATTGAAAAGCAACTTATAATGATTAATGTGAATATTTTAAATTTCATCCTTAGTTGTTGCTTTTATTTAATGGATACAAATGCGCCTTTTCTAGTAATAGTACCGTCATAAAAAGTTTTGGCCTCAAGGGTGTAGTAATAGTTGCCGTTTTCTGCTTCAGCATCATTTATTTTACCATCCCAACCTTTTATATTGTCGCCTTTTTCAGAATATATCAAACTGCCCCAAGTGTCATAGATATTGAGTGTTATATCGCTTAGTGCAATAGATTCTGGAGCAAAATAGGCATTCATGCCATCGCCATTTGGTGTAAATGCGTTTGGCATGATTATACTATATCCTTTTTCTATAATTAAAGTGATTTGTTTCGTGTAAACACATCCAAAAGGGTAGGTTGCTGTTTGTGTAACGATGTAGCTACCTTCATTAATATAGGTATGAGTTGGGTTTTCTTCTGCTGAAAAATTACCATCTCCAAAATCCCAGGATATAGAAATATAGTCGCCAGTAGCGGTATTTGTAAACTGAATAGGGTCTTGAATGGAATAGAATCCAAAAGTACTGAACGCATTTGATGTTATTGCAAAATCAGCATCACCTAAAACAGGAATATCAACATTATATGAGAAATTGGTTGTGCAACCTAAACTATCAGAAACATCAATAATCACAAGTCCATTTTGATTGGTATCCATGATTTCTCCATTTGCACCACTAATCGAACCGCTGGACCAATTAATATTATATGGAGGAACACCACCTGAAACTTGGGCTACAAAAGATTGCTCAACCGTTTTGGCGGCACAATCAAAATCGGTAACCGTATTAACATGAACTTCAAGGGGTTCGAACCTGTTAATAGTCCAATCTCCAGAGATTTGACAAGTATTGGCATCGGTTATGGTAACTGAATAATTTCCTGGTGGTATAGCGTTGAGGTCTTCTGTGGTTGCGCCGTTGGACCATGAATACGTTAGCGGAAGTGTGCCTCCTGTAACAATTAAATTAATAGCACCGCTATTGGCATCATCGCAATCTAAAGCATCGGTAGTATTTGCTGAAAGCGCTAGTTTGTCAGGTTCAGTAATTGTAAAGGTTTCGGTGATGACGCAAGGTGTGCCATCTGTAATAGTGACGGTGTATGTGCCTGGACCAATATTATTGCGTTCAACACCAGCAGTAGGGTCATCGTCCCAAACTACGGTTACTGGGGCTATACCTCCAATGAGATTTAATACAATACGCGCATCGCTTTCTCCAAAACAAGACACGTTATTTACGGCAGGTGTTATGGTGAAAATAGGCGCTTCGTCAATAACAACGGTAGCCTGCTTTACACAATTTGTATTATCTGTTACGGTAATCACATAAGTACCTGCGGATAAATTTGTTTGAACCATTCCAGACCCAAAATTACTCCATGCCGTAGTATAAGGTGGATTGCCGCCAGATATATTGTTGATGGTTATAGATGCGTCATTATCGCCATAACATTCAATTTCTGTGGCTGTATAATCTATAATAATTTCATCTGTTTGAATTAAAATTACTTCTAAAGTATCGGTGCAATTTGATTTGTCCGTTACCGTTAAATTGTATGTTCCTGCAAATAACCCTGTTAAATTTTGAAGATTACTGGTAAACCCGTTTGGTCCCGTCCAAGCGTATGAATAATCAAAAACTCCGGGACTGGTTTCAATTAATCGTCCTCCAGAAATAGTAACATTAATTTCGCCAGTAGCATCGCCAAAACAAATAATATTGACTTGATTTGACAGGTTGGCGTTTAATGCTGTTGGTTCCATTATCGAGAAACTTTCAATAATAGGCGTACAGTTATTCGTGTCAGTTACTGTTATTTCATAATCACCAGGACCTAGATTTGATAAATCTTCCGTAGTTGTAAAAGCAGCTCCATTTCTTGTCCAATTATGGGTGTATGGTGTTGTTCCTCCAGAAATTTCAATACCTATAGTGCCATCATTTGCTCCAAAACATGAAATGGTTTCTAGGTCGAAATCAATCGTGCTAAATATTAATTCATTAGGTTCAGTAATTGTGAATGTGTTTGAAAACGGACAACCACCATCATCTATAATGGTAACCGTGTAGTCTCCGGGTTCTAAATTAGAAATATCTTCATTAGTGTTGGTGTATCCGTTTGGTCCTGTCCAAGAAATTTGATATGGGTTTCCTGTCGAAAACGGCACGCCACCAGCTATTGAAATGTCAATAGAACCAGTATTTGCCAAATAGCAATCGCTGTTAATTGTAATTTCAGTTATGCTAATGGATGGATTAACCGTTATGGTGACTTCAAAGTCATTGCCAATACAAATTCCTGATGTTGGTGTAACGGTGTAAGTTGCCGTTGAAGGGTTTGTGGTGGTATTTATTAAGGTTTGACTGATGTTGTTTTGAGGGGTTGTTTCGATTGAAGCTCCGCTTATAGAGCCAATTGGATTTATAACAGGGTTCGTCCATGTGTAAGTGGTTCCAATAGGAGCTATGTCGCCTCCGGAATTATCAGGTGTAATGGCGAAAGCATTACCGCTACAAATAATGTCTGATTTAGGACCAATACTTGGTGTTTGATTGATTGTGATTTCTGCGACATTGGAAGTGATTTGAGTACAACCTCCTGAAGAAAACGTAATAATAGCGTAATAAAACGCTGTTCCAACGGTTCCTGAGGGCGGATTATAAGTAGCTGTTGTTTCGCCAGTAATAGCCGTTCCTGTAGTGGAATCATTTACTGAATTCGAATACCATTGATAAGTTGGTGTGCCCACACCGTTAGCATACGACACTGAAAGCTGATTTAGGGAATCGCCAAGACAATAGGTGTTGGAGGCTGGTTGTGCAGTGAAAACTGGTGCGGGATTTACATTAATTTCCGAAGTAGTACTAACCACACTACAACCAGCGCCAGGTTGCGTAATAACAGCATAGTAATAAAGTGTTCCAACAGTTGTGGTAGGTGGTGTGAATATGCTGTTTGTTTCACCTGTAATTAATGTCCCGCCAGAATTTGTGTTTGTTGTATTGCTATACCATTGGTAATTATATGAACTTCCTAATCCGCCTGAAACTATGACTTCTAAATCTTGTGGTATAATGCCTTGACAGAGTGTTTGGGTGGTTATGGGGTGTGTCGTAATAGTTGGGTCGTCAACAACAATAACTTCGGCTACTTCGCTTGTAATATCGCTACAGCCACTTCCGTTAAGTGAAATAAGCAGATAGTAATAAAAATTACCTGAGGTGTTAAAAGTAGGTGGCGTATAGTTTATGCTGTTTGCTCCTGCAATAATCGTTCCTCCAGTATTGGAATTTGTGGTATTGCTGTACCATTGATAAGTTATTGTCCCTGTGCCTCCAGAGTGTGTTACGGAGAGTGCGGAAGCAATATCTCCACCGTTACAAATACGCTCTGTTAGTGTTGGGTTGGTGTCTATTTGAATGCCATCAACAATTTCTATTCTTGCTGTATTTGAAGCGATTTCGTTGCAGCCTGATCCAGAGGTAAATGAGGCCACGCAATAATAATATGTAATGCCAACAGAGGTGTTTGGTGGGGTGTAAGTTGAAGCCGTTTCTCCTGTAATTGAAGCTCCGCCAGTATTAGAATTTGTTGCATTGCTGTACCATTGGTATGTTGGTGTTCCTGGGCCATTTACAGTAATGGATAATGCGTTTAAAGGGCCGTTTAAACAAACCGTTTCGGGCTGAGGTTGACTAGTGAATTCAGGAGCGGGGTCTACAGTAATTATTAAAGTTACTGAACTGCCATCGCAACCACCAACAGATGGTGTAATGGTGTAAGTAACATCTTGAGAAGTTGTATTAGAATTAAAAATAGTTTGAACAGGAATGACATCTGTATTCCCAGAAGCAGTAAATCCCGTTACTCCAGCTGGAGCTGTTGCTGTCCATATATAAGTTGTGTTTGTAATATCAGAAGTAAGGGTTACTTCCGAAGTATTTGTGCCGGAACAAATAGTTTGCGTTAAGTTGGTATTAGTAAGTGTTGGAATTGGATTTACTGTAAAATCTTCAGTATCCGTAGTTGTATCGCAACTATTCGTTACGCTAAACGATACTTGGTAATTTCCAGGAGTAGCGTAAACTATAGTTCCAGGATTTAAAGTGTTGGCGGTTGCGGGCGTGCCACCAGGAAAACTCCAGCTATAGGTTGGGGTTTCGGAACTTGGGGCGCAAGCATCAACTGTAGCAACTGGTGCTATAGATGCTGAACCACAAAAATTAACGATAGGATTAATAGTTGTTATTGGTGGTCTTTTTACTTCTATTGTTTCAGAAATTGAATTGCTTCCACATGAATTTGTTGTTGTTAAAGTAAGTGTATAAGTGCCAGCGGTATCAAAACTCATCGATGGAGCTGCTGAGTTTTCATCTGTACCATTTGTAAAACTCCATTGCGTTGGATTGTTTCCACAAAAACCAGAGCTATAAGCTACTTCCCATAGGTAAGTTTCGCCCCCGCAACTTTCACTTAAATCTGTGGTATTTGTGGTTTGTATGGCAAGCGGAGAGCAGCCATTGTTTGTGCTTAAGGTGAACTCAGGTATTAATTCGGGTTCAATACAAATTGTTTTGGTTATGGTGTTTGTAGCCCCGCAGGAGTTTTCACCATACAATGAAATCGTGTAAGTTCCAGGGACCGTATAGATATGACTAGGGTTTCTTAATGTGGAGATTGGACTGCCGTCTCCAAAATCCCAGAAATACCCATCATTTACACTACAATCATTGCTATATCCATCTAAAGAATTGTTGTTGAATTGAATAGGGGTGTCAACACAACTTGTAGGAGGGTCTTCAAAATCTACTTCGGGTTTTCTTAAAATAATAATAGGTCCAGCGGTTAAATTGGTTTGTCCGCAAGATGTTGTAATCGCTAAGAAAACGGTATAGCTGTTAGGGCAACTGGTTTCTGTGTATGTGTGAGGTATTGGGAAATCTTGTGAATTTACAGGGTCTGTTGCATTAAAATATGTTGATGCTTCAAGTTGTGTTTGTGTGTAGCTTTCGGTGTTACCATCTCCATAATCTACAAAATAGTTGGTGTCTGGAGGGTTGGTAGCCCAAGACCCAATGGCAAATTCAATGGGGTTAACGGGCGTGCAAAGATTAACTGTGTTTCCAGGATTGACAATGGCACCTGTTGGATTACTTGAGTTCTTGATTAAATATATTACGGTATTATCACAATTACTTCCATTGCCAGTTATTCTCATGTTAAAAGAACCTAATTGGGTGTACGTGTGTGTGGCAGGAAAAGTAACAGTTGTTTCTATGGCACTTCCATCACCCCAATCTACATCATAAGAGTTTATGCATGTTGCAGACACATTAGCTATACCGACATTAATAGTATATGAAGGGTCTGTAGTGTTGTTCCCACAATTATTGAATGGGTTAAAAGGACTATCAATGTCTGTGAATTCTAACATCGGTTTTTCTTGAACAAGAACAGCTTGTGTTACAGAGTTGGAACAGCCATTAGCATCGGTAACTGTAAGTGTAACGTTTACGTTTTCTGTGCCACAACCTGTAGATGTGAATATGTGAGTTGGATTATCGATGGTACTTGTACTGCCGTCATCTGTAAAATTCCAATTATAAGTAAATGGTCCAATTCCAGTAACATTTGATGTGAAATTTACAGAAGTGCCAGCGCAGGCACCACTATTATTAAATGTGAAATCCACTGTAGGTTCGCTTACAACAACGGTTGCAGTACCGTTTTCGTTTGATGTATCATTTGTGCTATCTTCAACAGAAACCAACTGGTATGAAAAAGTGCCGACTGTGTTAGTGTTAACATTTATATTTACGGAATCGTTAGAGCCAGTTGTGTTTATAGTTTGAGTTCCACCGCCATTTATAGTATAAGTAAATGTATACGGCGCAGTTCCTCCAGAACCCGTAAAAGTTATTTGCGGTTCGGTATCATTTCTGCAAACATCAGTTGAACCAGAAATTGTTGCAGCTGGCGGAAGTAAAACAGCTACCGTATGGTTTTCTGTTTCTAAAATGGTTTTTTCGTCGTTTATAAAATCGATTTTATTTAGGGCGAAAATGGATATAGTTATTATAAAAAAAGATAGTACGGTAAGAAAATAAGTCTTTCGCATGCAGAAAAAATGTATTAATAGCTGAGACTAAAATAAATATTCTTTTTAATGAAGCCCAATTAAAACAGGATTTATGTTGATTTTTACAGATTTATACCCATTATTAGGTATGTTATGCCTCGATAAAAATCATTTATAAGAGTTTTTTGATATTTTAAATGATTTTCAGAAGAAAATAATATCTTTATCTGAATTCAATAAAAGACTTAAATGAAAGCATTGGTGATTTCTGGAGGAGGTAGTAAAGGCGCTTATGCTGGAGGTGTTGCACAATATTTAATTCAGGAAGAAGGACGGGATTATGATATGTTTTTTGGAACATCCACAGGTAGTTTGTTGATTCCTCACTTGGCAGCTGGTAAGATTGATAAAATCCACAAAGTATTTACTAATGTTAATCAGCATAATATATTTAGCGTTAATCCGTTTGTGGTTCGTAAAAAAGGAAATAGAGAATTTGTTTCTATAGATTTTTTAAACTCGTTATGGCAGTTTATTAAAATGAAACGAACTTTTGGAGAGAGTAAAGCACTACGCCGTTATTTAAAAAAGAACTTTACTTATGATGAGTTTAAATTAATACGTGAAACAAAAGATGATGTAGTGGTTACGGTTTCCAATTTATCAAAAAACAAAGTGGAATATAAGTCTATTAGAGATTTTAGTTATGATGAATTTTGTGATTGGATATGGATTTCTTGTAATTATATTCCGTTTATGTCTTTAGTGAAGAAGGATGGTTTTGAATATGCTGATGGTGCTTTTGGTTGCGTGGTTCCTATTCGTGAGGCTATTTTAAGGGGTGCAACGGAAATTGATGCTATTATTTTGGAGTCTGAAAGCATGGCCTATAATAAAGTGCTTGGTAAAAACCCATTTTCTTTAATGTTAAACTTGTTTGGGCACTTATTAGATCAAGTAGAACGCAGTGATATTCTTATAGGTAAATTAGCGGCAAAAAATAAAGATGTAAAGCTTAATTTGTATTATACGCCATCTAAACTTACTGAAAACTCGTTGATTTTTAATAAAAAACTAATGACTTCTTGGTGGCAACAAGGTTATTTTTATGCTAAGAAAAAGTGCGAAGCGGCACGTTCTAATGAGTTGCGTTTAAGCGAATCACCATAAATCTGAAACTTCTTCTTTTATAAAAGATAATGCAGCATCACTAGGAGAACGACGTTCCATCATTTCCGTTAAAACCACTTCTCTTAATTTATTTGCCGTATCTGTTTTCTCGAGCATACTAGCTTTTCTTATGAGTTGAATGGTTGCGTTTTTTGCGGTAGTTATAATGTTCCAGCATCTATCGCTAATATATATTTGCTGTGATAAATTATGCTCAAATTCTTGTTCAACACTTTGTATAAGCAAAGACTCGTAATCTTCTTTACTTGAGGATATTGGTGTTATTCTAATCAGTAATTTTGAAGGCGATATGCGCTCTAAAAAAAGCGCCATGCGTTCGTAAGCTTGAAGACGTAGTGGCATGGCATTTACTTGCAAATCTTTTTTTAATAAAAAGCGTCGTCGACCATCTTCGTTTCTGGTGTGTTCTCTAAAAAAGTAATAGGCAATAATTCCTGTGATTAATGAAGGAATGGCAAACAAAAAAAGGTCTATGATTCGGCTGATTTCCATAAGAAGGTAGTTTTATATACAAACATAAGGGTTTGTGTTTATTGTACAAAAAATAATTACTTGCTAAATGAATAAGCTTAAACTTAATAACTTGAGTTCGATATAAAATTTTATCTAAAAATTAAATTTGAACAACTTACCAGATTCAAGTCCGGTTGAACTCTTTATCTCCGCTCGAGATAAGCTAAAGTTTAGACCTACGAAATTTTTTGATTTTTCGAGACCTTTCGACTTTAGTTTATTCTGAGCGGAGACGAAGGGCTTAAGGTGACAAATGTCTATACTATTAGCTTTTATCCCAAAAACACACATTTTTAGGTAGAACTTACGTTAATAGTTATGGGCTAAAGCTGGGAGAAGCGCGCAAGGGATAGTAGAGGAAAGCCCACAGCGACCCGATTTTTTTCGGGGAAGCGAGGACTTGTAGCGTATAGCCCGACCCTTGTGGTTGCGCCCAAAAAAAGTGCAATATTAAACGTAAATAACTGAAAACTGTGACTGCGACTAAAAACTAATAAACACCTCCTAAATACGAACAATCTTTTAAAGTTTGCATACTGGTAAAGGGAACAGGAGTTTTATTATACATATAAGTTCGGCTCAATTCTTTTGAAAGATTGTGGTCATCTACATTTATTTCAATATCACTCATTTTAAATTGGCATGGGTGTTCATATCCTGCGGCATGGGTGATTTCGATAAATTCTTTTCTAAAAGTTTTAAAATATTGTGCTAAACGTTCCGATTTTAGAGTAGGGTCAATGCCATTTTGCAGCCATTTACTTTGCGTAGCCACGCCACTTGGACAACGGTTTGTATGGCATACTTGAGACTGAATACAGCCAATACTCATCATAGCTTCTCGCGCCACATTAATACAATCGGCACCCATAGCAAATGCCATGGCGGCTTTGGCAGGAAATCCAAGTTTACCACTTCCTATAAATACAATGCGTTCGGACAGGCCTTTGTCTTTAAAAAGGCAGTATAAATCGCTAAAGCCATATACCCAAGGTAAGGATACATGGTCTGCAAAACTAGGCGGTGCTGCACCTGTTCCGCCTTCGCCACCATCAACCGTAATGAAGTCTGGACCTTTTCCAGTTTTTTTCATGATATCGGCAAGCTCTTCCCATTGTTCTAATTTACCAATAGCCGCTTTAATGCCTACTGGCAAACCCGTAGCTTCTGCTATTTTTTCAATAAAATCAACCATTTCTGGAACATTGGAAAACGCTTTGTGGTTTGGTGGGGAAAGTACATCCTTGCCAACTTCAACCCCTCTGATTTTAGCAATTTCTTTGGTGATTTTTGCTGCTGGTAAGACACCACCTTTTCCTGGTTTGGCACCTTGGGATAACTTGACCTCTATGGCTTTTATAAACGGATTGTCGTTAACAAGTTTTACCATTTTTTCCATGGAAAATCCGCCGTCATCAGCTCGAACCCCAAAATATCCTGTTCCAAAATGAAACACGACATCGCCACCATGACTATGGTACGGGGATAGACCGCCTTCGCCAGTATTGTGGTAGGCGCATGCTATTTTAACACCTTTGTTTAAGGACTCAACGGCTTTTGCTGAAAGCGATCCAAAACTCATGGCAGACACATTAATAACTGATGCTGGACGATATGGTCTTTTACGTTTGTTGAATTCGCCCATCACTTTGGCACATGGCAAAAAGGTTTTGTCTATTTTGTTCGGATGGTTGTCAGCTATTTTATAGGGCATCATCGCATTATTAACAAAAATGTGTTGATGGGCATAAATATCTCGATCGGTACCAAAACCCTCGTAATTGTTTTCTTTTTTAGCAGAGGCATAAATCCAACCGCGTTCTATCCTATTAAAAGGCAACTCTTCTCTGTTGTTTGCCACAAAATACTGGCGCATTTCCGGGCCAATGCTTTCTAACCAATAGCGTAAATGACCAACAATTGGGTAATTATGGCTAATTGTGTGCGCTTTCTGAAAAAAGATATCGCGAATGGCAACACCTGCTAAAACTATTAAAATCCATCCCCACCAAGAGATGTTCGTTAAAAAATCCAATATGATGTCCATTTTAGTTGTTTAAAAAGTCAAAAGTTATTTGTGTTAATGCTTTTACACCAAGAAGCAATCCGCTTTCATTAATTAAAAAATCTGGCGTATGATGCAGTGGTGTTTTGGTTGCGTTTTCTGGTTTTCCACCCAAATAAAAATAAAACCCAGGTATTTTTTCTTGGTAATAGGAAAAGTCTTCTCCGATAGTTTCTGCTTTTATTTGTGTAACATTTTCTTTTCCAGCAGCACGCTCTAATGCAGGTAGCATTTGAGAAACTAAACTATGATTATTATAAGTAACGGCTGTAAAATTTTCAAATCTAATAGTTGCTTCTCCACCGTAAGCTTTAGCAATGGTTTCGGTCATAGCTTTCATGCGTTTCATAATATGAACTTTCATATTGGGGTCTAAAGTTCTAACCGTTCCAATGAGTTCGGCACTTTCAGGAATAATATTAAAGCGGACACCGCTAGTAATTTTTCCAACACTAATTACAGCAGCTTCATTAATTAATTCAGATTCCCGACTGATAATAGTTTGTAAGCCATCAATAATTTTAGCTGAAATTAAAATGGGGTCCACACCAAGCCATGGTTCCGAGCCATGGGTTTGCTTTCCTTTTACATTAATCGTAAAACGTTCTACAGCAGCCATAGCACCACCTGGTTTATAATGAATTTGTCCAACGTCAACCCCTGAACGAATATGCAAGCCAAAAATAGCATCTACTTTAGGGTTTTCTAAAACACCTTCTTTTATCATGAGCTTTGCACCGCCTTCTTCACCTGGAGGAGGACCTTCTTCGGCAGGTTGAAAAATGAATTTTACAGTACCTTTAATCTTGTCTTTGTTTTTTGAAAGTACTTCTGCAACGCCCATTAAAATGGCAGCATGTGCATCATGTCCACAAGCATGCATTACTCCGGTTTCTGTATTTAAAAATGTGGTTTTTATGTTACTTTTAAAAGGTAAATCGTTGCGTTCAGTAACTGGAAGTGCATCAATATCTGCTCTTAAAGCAATCACTTTTCCTAATGCATGTCCTTTTAATATGGCAACCACTCCTGTATGCGCTACGCCAGTTTTAACCTCTAAACCTAAAGATTTTAAATGCCCTGCAATCTTTTCGGCAGTTTTAAACTCTCTATTTGATAGTTCTGGATTTTGATGAAAATCGCGTCGCCATTCTATGACTTTAGATTCAATATCAATATATTGTTTTTCTAAATTATGCTGTCCGTAAGAATTAATTATTCCAAAGAAAGAAAATAGAAATATGAGGTGTTTCATGTGTTTATATTTATTGTTTTTTTATTGGTAACATGTAACATCCATTTAATCATTTCCTTGGGTATCGAAATTTAGTTATGGATGTTTCATAAGAAAGATGAAATTTTTTCAACATTAAAGATATTCAAAATATACTAAAGCATAATATAAGTGTTAATTGTTTATAATTATTATGAATTACACTTCAATAAAAGCATAACAATCGCTATTTTCACGTGATAAAATTGAAGATGATTTGGAAAAGTATTTAAGCCAATTAAATGAAGCCCAATTAGAGCCAACTATTCAAATTGATGGCCCCATGATTATTATTGCAGGCGCTGGTTCTGGAAAAACGCGTGTGCTTACCTATCGTATTGCTTATATGATGAGTAAGGGTATTGACCCTTTTAATATATTATCCCTAACGTTTACTAATAAATCGGCTCGCGAAATGAAGGAACGTATTGCTGGTATTGTTGGTACAAGTGAGGCTAAGAATTTATGGATGGGTACATTTCACTCGGTGTTTGCTAAAATTTTGCGTATTGAGGCAGATAGATTAGGCTACCCAAGTAATTTCACGATTTACGATACTCAAGACTCTGATAGACTGATTGCTTCTATTATCAAAGAATTGCAACTTGATAAAGATATTTATAAGTATAAGCAAGTGCGCTCTAGAATTTCTTCATATAAGAACAGTTTGATTACCGTACGCGCTTATTTTCAAAACCCAGAACTTAAGGAGGCGGATGCTATGGCAAGGCGCCCTCGTATGGGCGATATTTACAAAGCATATGTAGACCGATGTTTTAAAGCTGGCGCTATGGATTTTGATGATTTATTGTTGAAAACCAATGAACTGTTAACGCGGTTTCCTGAGGTTTTAATGAAATACCAAAACCGTTTTAAATATATTTTGGTTGATGAGTATCAGGATACCAACCACTCGCAATATTTAATTGTGAGAGCGTTGTCTGATAAGTTTCAGAACATTTGCGTAGTAGGGGATGATGCACAGAGTATTTATGCGTTCCGTGGTGCTAACATTAATAATATTCTGAATTTTCAGAAGGATTATGATGATGTAAAAGAATTTAGATTGGAACAGAATTACCGTTCAACTAAAAATATAGTCAATGCTGCGAATTCTATTATTGATAAAAACGAAACGAAACTTGAAAAAATAGTTTGGACAGCCAATGATGAAGGCGAAAAAGTAAAAGTACATCGCTCTTTAACAGATGGAGATGAAGGGCGTTATGTAGCCAGTACCATTTGGGAGAATAAAATGCAAAACCAGTTAAAAAACAGCGATTTTGCTATTTTATACAGAACCAATGCACAGTCGCGGTCTATTGAAGATGCGTTGCGAAAGCGTGATATCCCGTATAGGATTTATGGCGGCTTATCATTTTATCAACGAAAAGAAATTAAAGACGTATTGTCTTATTTGCGTTTAATTATTAATCCTGCGGATGAGGAAGCCTTAAAGCGTGTTATTAATTTCCCGCCTCGTGGTATTGGGCAAACTACAGTCGATAAATTGATTGTTTCGGCCAATGGTTATAATCGAACAATTTTTGAAGTGATGAAAAATATCGATAAAACCGATGTTAAGATTAATTCAGGAACCAAAACCAAACTTCAAAATTTTGTTACGCTCATTGAAAGTTTTCAAGTATTAAATCAAACTGCCGATGTTTTTGAATTGGCAGAACATGTTACAAGAACCACGGGTTTAATAAAAGAGTTCAATAAAGATGGTACGCCAGAAGGTGTTGCTAAAATGGAAAATATTGAAGAGCTTTTAAATGGTATGAAGGATTTTGTTGAAGGACAAAAGGAAATTGCTGATACTACGGGTTCTTTGGCTGAATTTTTAGAGGATGTGGCTTTGGCAACGGATTTAGACGCCGATAAAGGTGATGCTGACCACGTCGCGTTAATGACTATACATTTAGCGAAAGGGCTGGAGTTTCCAACGGTGTTTGTTGTTGGGCTTGAAGAAGATTTATTCCCGAGCGCTATGAGTATGAATACCCGTAGCGAACTAGAGGAGGAGCGCCGTTTGTTTTATGTAGCATTAACACGTGCCGAAAAGCAAGCTTATTTAACGTATGCTTTATCCCGTTACCGTTGGGGAAAATTAGTAGATTCTGAACCTAGCCGTTTTATTGAAGAAATAGACGAGCAGTATTTAGATATTGTAACGCCTATTGAAGAACGTCGATTCAACCCGATGCTGTCTGCTGATATTTTTGGCGACCCAGAAACCGCTCAAATAAATCCGAATAAAATTAGATACAAACCAGCTAAAAAACCTGTATTTAAAAAAGGAAATGTAACGAAAAAAGAACCTGAAAAGTTCGAAGTAACAACGCATAAAAACTTAAAGCCAGTTACAAAAACTAACGGCAACACGAATCTATTTGATAGTAAACTGGTTGTTGGCAATATTGTTAAGCATATCCGTTTTGGAACAGGAGAAGTCATGAAAATTGAAGGTACAGGCGGCGATGTTAAAGCTGAAATTAATTTTCAGCATGGCGGTGTTAAAAAGTTGTTATTGCGTTTTGCTAAGTTGGAGGTTGTTGGGTAAAAGTTGATATTATGGCAGAATTTATTAGAATTTATGAAGAGAATCCAGATCCTAAGCAGGTTGAAAAGGCCGTGGCTATTCTAAAACGTGGTGGACTTATAATTTATCCTACCGATACCGTTTATGGTTTAGGCTGTGATATTACCAATTTAAAAGCCTTAGAGCGTGTGGCTAGAATTAAACAAGTTAAATTAGAAAAAGCAAATTTTTCGTTTGTTTGTCACGACCTTAGTAATTTAAGTGATTACGTGAAGCAAATTGATACGTCGGTTTTTAAAATATTGAAGCGTGCGCTTCCAGGGCCTTATACCTTTATTCTTCCTGGAGGTAAATCGTTACCAAACCCTTTTAAAAAGAAAAAGACAGTTGGTATTCGTGTGCCAGATAATAACATTGCTTTGGAGATTGTAAGGAAACTTGGAAACCCTATTATATCAACTTCTATCCATGATGATGATGAAGTTATAGAGTATACCACAGACCCAGAACTCATTCTTGAAAAATGGGGTAATCTGGTAGATTTAGTAATAGATGGTGGTTATGGCGATAACGAACCCTCTACCGTTATAGATTTATCTGAAGGTGAACCGGTTGTTCTTAGAGAAGGTAAGGGGGATTTGGAGATTTTTTAGGTTTGTCAAATAGTAGTTGTTAGTTGGAACTGTCAATGCTAAACAGTAAGACGTGGCAACCTCATGAAATTGAATTCACAACTCAGACAGGAAAGATGACGCAACAGGCTTTCTTGTGAATCCATACGTAAAAATGCAATTTGAAACCTAAATCACAAACGTGGGTTTAAGCAATTGCATGAGCTCGTATAAATAATCTATAAAAAAAACTTAAGTTTCGAGGTTCATCGGAGCTAAATCAATTCACAATTGTAGCGCTCTGAGCCTCTCCGATTGCATAAGTGTTTAGTTGAAAGCATATAACAAAACGGCAAGCTAGCGTTAAGGATTGAGACTTTGTTCGAGCTCGCCCAATTTTTATTGGGAAGTGACTGCCGAAAGCCTGACCCTTTGGGTAACCGCCCAAATAAAAGTTTAATCCAAAAAAAAAGCCCAACCTTCCAGTTGAGCTTCATTTATGTTTATTTAAAATACTGCTTAGTTACCACCAGCTGCAAGGGTTTTCATTTCTTTTTCAATCATGTCATAAAACTGATCGATTTTTGGCAACACAACAACACGTGTACGTCTGTTTTTTGCTCTATTTTCTGCTGTATCGTTATCTACTAATGGCACATAAGAACTACGACCTGCAGCAATTAACTGTCCTGGGTTAACACCAAGTTCTTGTAATACTCTAATAATAGATGTAGAACGTTTTACACTTAAATCCCAGTTATCTAATAATACGCCTTTTTCGTATGATCTACTATCGGTGTGACCTTCTATCATGCATTCAAAATCTGGCTTGCTATTTACTACTTTAGCCACTTTTGCCAAGACATCTTTAGCTTTTGTTGTTACATTGTAGCTACCGCTTTGGAATAATAATTTATCGGCAATAGAAATGAATACTACACCTTTTTCAACATTCACTTCAATATCTGGGTCATTTATGCCAACTTCACGTTTTAAGCTTGTTACTAAAGCTAAAGTTACACTATCCTTTTGAGTAAGTGCGTCTTGTAAGCGTGTAATTTTAAGTTCTTTTTCTTTGATGCTCTCTAATGTTTTCTCAACATTACTAGCACCTTTAGATGACAAAATTGTTAAATTGTCATTACTTTTACGTAAATCCACTACTTGCTCTTCTAGTGCTTTTGCTCTAGCTGTTGCAGATGCTCTATCCTCTAAACAAGAATTTAATTTTACAGTTGCAGAGTTAAGTAAATCTTGAGTTTCTTTTTGTTTTGCTTGAAGATCTGTAAATTGTTTTTTAGTTACACATGAACTTAATAATAACATGGCAGATACACTAAGTAATAAAACTTTTTTCATAATTATTTAAGGATTAATTTTTCTTGTTAATTTGCACAAAAGTATATAAAAATCAGTAGTTTTCAACATTTTAACAAAACTTTTACTAACGAGTTATAAACTTTTGTAATTCGTTTTTTTATTTACGAAATAATCGAATACTATAGATGTTCTTTGATAGTATTTTATTTTATTTTTTATTGCTTTTCGTTTTTTTAATAAACGATTTAAGTAAAAGTAAAAACTAAAATGTGCTTTTATGACTGCTAAGGTGTGTTTAGGTTTAAATTCCAATAAAAACTTTACTCCTGCAATGCCATCTAAAACTAGGCGAATACATATAAGTGAAAACAAAACCCCATTTGCGTTTTTGGTAAGGGCGAATAGGCTATTTCTAAAATTAAGAAATGTTTTTTTAGGGTTTAAGGCATTTAAAGTAGCGCCGCCTACATGATAAACTTCCGAATATCCAACGTATTTAATAGAATAGCCTAAATTTTTGGCACGCCAACATAAGTCTATTTCTTCTATATGCGCAAAGTAAAGTTCATCTAGGCCATTTAGTGCTTTAAAAACTTCACTTCTGATGAAAAGGCAAGCTCCAGATGCCCAAAATATTTCGAAAATATCATTGTATTGTCCGGTATCTTTTTCAATGGTATTAAAAATTCTACCTCGACAATATGGATAGCCAAACTTATCAATAAAACCTCCAGCGGCTCCAGCATACTCAAAGTAATCTTTCTTTTTGAAATCTAATAATTTAGGTTGGATAATAGCAGTATTCTGATTTTTTTTGAATACTTCTATAATGGGAACAAGCCAGTTTTTTGTAACTTCTACATCGCTATTTAAAAGGCAAAATATGTCAGCTTCAATATGTTGCAATGCATCATTATAACCTTTAGCATATCCGCCATTTTCTTTGTTTTGAATAATCTTTATTGATGGATATGTGGCTTTTACATAAGAAACAGAATTATCTGTAGAAGCATTATCTGCCAGATAGATACGCGCTTCTTTTGAATACTTAATAACTGAAGGTAAAAACTGTTCTAATAGTTTTTTTCCATTCCAGTTTAATATGACGATGGCTATGTTCAATTTTTAGTTTATATATTTTAAAAGTTTATGTGTTAATCTTTCTTAATTAATAACTCTTTTTACTTTTATGCGACTGCGACTGCGACTGCGACTGTAAGCTGAATACTATCTACTATACCCTGGAATGTCTTTTAAAAACCGATACTTTTCATTTTCAAAATCCATTTGGCAATAATAATGATTTAATCCGTTAGTAACCATTAAATAGGAGGCGTTTAACTCTAAATTATAACGGGCTATTTGGTCGAATGTGTCTTGATTAATATTAATTCTAGGCGCTTTACATTCTACTATTAAATGAATACTTCCATCTGGGTTAAAAACCACAATATCATATCGCTTTTTTAATGTGTTAATAGTCAGTTCTTTTTCAATATTAATTAAGGATTTAGGATATCCTTTTTCTTCAATTAAATATTGGATACTATGTTGGCGCACCCATTCTTCGGGTTGTAAAATCACAAATTTTTTACGAATACTATCGAAAATGGAAACTTTATTTTCGCTATTTTTGAATCGAAAGGAATACTTTGGAAAATTAAGGTCTTGCAATGTGATGATGTTTATTTTTTCAAAGTTAAACTACAAAATGATAAATCACAATTTCTAAATACCAAATTCCAAATTTGTACTTATATACATGGAATTTAGTGCTTGCAATTTGAAAATTTTAAGAGGATTTGGACGAAGTAAAACAATTGGTTACAGATATAAAGAATGGTAAATTAAAACCCATATACTTTTTAATGGGTGAAGAGTCTTACTATATTGATAAGATTTCAGATTTTATTGAAGCTACTGTTTTAGCTGAAGAGGAACGCGGTTTTAATCAAATGGTGTTGTATGGACGCGATGTAACTGTTGAAGATATTGTAGGTAATGCAAAGCGATACCCCATGATGGCAGAGCATCAGGTCGTTATTGTTAAAGAAGCTCAAGATTTATCCCGCACCATTGAGAAATTGGCTAAATATGCCGAAAATCCTCAGCCAACAACGGTTTTGGTTCTGAATTATAAGTACAAAAAAATTGATAAGCGTAAAACACTTTATAAAACACTTAAAAAAACAGGCGTAGTTTATGAGAGTAAAAAGCTTTATGAAAACCAAGTAGCCGATTGGATTCGTCGCGTATTATCTCCAAAAAACTATACCATTTCGCCAAAAGCCGCACAAATGCTTGTGGAATTTTTAGGAACAGATTTAAGTAAAATAAATAATGAATTAGAAAAGCTTCAGATTATTTTACCAAAAGGGACTCAAATTTCGCCTGATCATATAGAAGAAAACATAGGCATAAGTAAAGACTACAATAATTTTGAATTGCGCAAAGCAATAGGTGAAAAGAATACCATTAAAGCGCACAAAATAGTTAATTATTTTGCTGAGAACCCCAAGGATAACCCAATGGTGGTAACGGTATCATTATTGTTTAATTTTTTCTCGCAATTACTTCATTTTCATGGATTAAATGATAAATCTCCAAGAAGTGTTGCTTCTGCTTTAAAGGTGAATCCTTATTTTGTTAATGAGTATATTACTGCGGCACGAAATTACCCGATGCGTAAAGTGAGTAGTGTGGTATCTACCTTGAGAGAATTTGATGTAAAAAGCAAAGGTGTTGGTTCTAATGCTGTGCCACAAGGTGATTTGTTAAAGGAATTATTGGTTAGAATTCTAAACTAATTTTATGTTCAATATGAGTTTCGATATTCACAAAAGCTGGAAACCTTATTTAGAACAAGAGCTAAATAAACAATATTTTAATGATTTAACAGGTTTTGTTAAGTCTGAATATAATAAACATACTTGTTTCCCACCTAGAAACCAGATTTTTAATGCGTTTAATCATTGTCATTTTGAAGATGTTAAGGTAGTTATTATTGGTCAAGATCCATATCATGACCACGGACAAGCTAATGGATTATGTTTTTCTGTAAATGAAGGGATTAAACACCCGCCGTCGTTAATCAATATATTTAAAGAAATTGAATTAGATTTAGGAATTCCATATCCTAAAAGCGGTAATTTAATACGTTGGGCAAGTCAAGGAGTATTGTTGTTAAATGCAACCTTAACAGTAAGAGCACATCAAGCGGCAAGCCATCAAAAGAAGGGTTGGGAAATTTTTACAGATGCAATCATTAAAATAATTAGTGACCAAAAACAAGGTGTTGTATTCCTACTTTGGGGTGGTTTTGCCAAGAAAAAAATAAAGTTAATTGATAATCAAAAACATAAAGTATTGACTTCGGGGCATCCTTCGCCCTTAAGTGCAAATAGAGGGTATTGGTTCGGAAATAAGAGTTTTAGTGATGCCAATATTTGGTTGGAAGATAATGGAGAGAAGAAAATAAATTGGTAGTAAAAAAGTTTAACCGTTTTTGTTTCTGTTATAAATATGTACTGAAAAAGTAAGGGCTGCAATAAAAAACAATACAAGAATAATAAAATATATAAACATCATAGTGTGAAAATATTAGTGTTTAAGGTCCAAAAAGGTTTTAATAAGTCATTTTTAATTGAAAAAATAGTTCTAATCTTCTCCGTTTAAATTGTTATTCCCATGAAATTGAAAGATTCATGAATTCATTATTGTAATTATGTAAAACGATGAATAACAAGTGAATTAAAACTAGTCCCTAAAATATTCAAGACGTTTTTTACCCAAAAACCATAAAAATTAAAACACCAAAGAATTATATCTCCATACCTTATACCTTAAAGATCATTGCTTTGAAGACATTATTTAAAAAAATAAATTTTCTAACTACCGGTTGGAGCCAGAATTTCAGCCCCAGATTCAGTGGAGGTAAATGATCTTAGAATAACAGGCTTTTTATCCATTTTTGTCGTTTTTACAGTTTTATTACAACTAAACTTTAATAGCAACAAATTAATGATTACAAGAGCAGAAATAGAGAAAGTAATTGTTAACAACATAGGCGTTGGGGTTTAAATTTTCGACAAAATACATATTTTTTCGTTAAAACACACTATTTGTCAACAAAATTTAATTTTAACAAAAAATTATTAACAAAATTAACAAATAAAATGAGTATGACAATACGCACTAATCCTTATTTTTTATTTTTACTACATATTTAAAAATGTGTAAGTATTTTTGTTGTTTCATCAAAAGGTTAGGCAGTTTTTGATGAAGAGCATCTTTATGAATAGTTATAGAAATCATTTTCATTTTAAAATAAGCTTGACTCATATACAAGCAACCACCATTAGTAACCCTTTCTGATTCACTGCCCCAAGAGTTTTTAACTTTGTAATAGGTGTTGTTGTTTTGGTCTTTTACATGGCCTGTTATATGTATTAAATGGTCATCTGTAGTCCTATAACTTAATTCCAAGGTTTTTTCGGGTATCTGTTACGGACAGAGTACATTTCAGATAAATCATTTTTTCTTTCTGTAAGCCTAATAATTTCGCTTTCTAAAAAAGAAGATGTTGAAAAACTCCAACATGTTCCCGTTTTGCCTTGACTAATAACGGGTGTAGCTTCTATATCTATAACCGTTTTAAACTCATAAGATTGAGAATTACTAGCAAAAGCGATAAGGATAAAAACGAATAGGAAAATATTATTTTTCATATTGAAGTAAGTGTTTTAATGAAATAAAATTTATTTTTGACTAAAATAAATAAAATGGAACAACCAAATTGGGTTACCGTTAAAGAATTCCAAGATATCACTTATAAAAAGTGCAATGGCGTGGCTAGAATAGCATTTAATAGACCTAACGTTAGAAATGCATTTAGACCAAAAACAACAAGCGAATTATACGATGCCTTTTATGATGCCAATGAAGATGTAAATATTGGTGTTGTTTTGCTTTCTGCTGAAGGTCCTTCAACTAAAGATGGTGTATATTCGTTTTGCAGTGGTGGCGATCAAAAAGCTCGTGGTCACCAAGGTTATGTTGGAGAAGACGGTTACCATCGTTTAAATATATTAGAAGTTCAGCGTTTAATCCGTTTTATGCCAAAAGCGGTAATAGCCGTAGTTCCAGGATGGGCAGTAGGCGGCGGACATAGTTTGCATGTCATTTGCGATTTAACTTTAGCAAGTAAGGAACATGCCATTTTTAAACAAACCGATGCCGATGTTACTAGTTTTGATGGCGGTTATGGTTCTGCCTATTTAGCAAAAATGGTAGGGCAGAAAAAAGCCCGTGAAATCTTTTTTCTAGGAAGAAATTACTCAGCACAAGAAGCTTTTGATATGGGAATGGTTAATGCGGTTATACCTCATGAAGATCTTGAAAACACGGCTTACGAATGGGCTCAAGAAATATTAGCAAAATCCCCAACGTCAATAAAGATGTTGAAATTTGCCATGAATTTAACTGATGATGGCATGGTGGGACAACAAGTTTTTGCAGGTGAAGCTACCCGTTTAGCCTATATGACAGATGAAGCAAAAGAAGGACGAAATGCTTTCCTTGAAAAGCGCAAGCCTAACTTTGATAAAAAATGGATCCCTTGATGAACAAAATTTCTATTTGGATTTCCGCAATGCGTTTACGAACGCTTCCATTATCAATATCTGGAATTATATTAGCTTCATGCTTAGCGTATTATAACGGCGTTTTTAGTTGGGATGTTTGTACATTGGCTATTTTAACTACTTTGAGTTTTCAGATACTTTCTAACTTTGCTAATGATTACGGCGATGGAGTAAAGGGTATTGATAATGATGATAGAATTGGTCCTGAACGCGCCGTACAGTCTGGACAAATTTCTCCAGAGGAGTTATTTAACGCTATCAAAATGAATATTTTGATTTCAATTGGACTAGCATTCATGCTTGTTTTTACGGCCTTTGGAGTCAAACATTTTTTTCTAACGCTTATTTTCTTCGGAATCGGAATAGGATCTGTAATTGCCGCGATGCGCTATACTATAGGGAGTAATGCTTACGGTTACAGAGGTTTAGGGGATGTTTTTGTTTTTATTTTTTTCGGATTGGTAAGTGTTATAGGGTGCTATGTATTGTTTGCTAAGCAGGTAGATCACGTCACTTTTTTGCCAGCGTGTACCATTGGGTTGCTAAGTGCAGCGGTTTTAAACCTTAATAATATGCGCGATTTAGATTCGGATAAAAAGTCTAATAAGATCACTTTGGCTGTAAAACTTGGTAAAAACAAAGCAAAAATCTATCATATTATACTTATTATATCTGCTATAGTTTTATCTGGCTTATTTGGTATATTATATTATACCTCACCTTATAATTTAATTTTTGTTTTAGCATATGTTCCTTTATTAATTCACCTAAAAAAAACAAATAATAATTCAGATCCTAAATTGCTGGACCCTGAATTAAAAAAATTAGCGCTAACTACAGTATTATTAGCAATCTTAATAGGGATTGGACATTTACTGCCATTTTAGTAAATTTAGCATTCTAAAACTTTAAATTTTTAAACATGAAAATCACATTTTACGGACATGCCAGTTTAGGGATTCAAATTAACGATGTTAATATACTTGTAGACCCATTTATTTCAGCCAATCCAAAAGCTTCAGAAATTAATATTGATACTCTTAAAGCCGATTATATTCTCGTTACACATGCACATCAAGATCATATTGTAGATGTCGAGGCTATTGCTAAAAGAACTAACGCCGTTATCATTTCAAATTATGAAATAGTTACGCATTACACAAACCTTGGGTTTGAAGGCCACCCTATGAATCATGGCGGAACATGGGATTTTGAATTTGGTTCTGTTAAATATGTAAATGCAATTCACACCTCTTCTTTTCCTGATGGAAGTTATGGTGGGCAACCCGGAGGTTTTGTAATTGAAGGCGAACATAAAAATATTTATATAGCTGGAGATACGGCATTGACTTTTGATATGAAACTTATTCCGCTTCAAACAAAATTAGATTTAGCTATTTTGCCTATTGGCGATAATTTTACAATGGGGATTGATGACGCTATTCTAGCCAGTGATTTTATTGAATGCGACAAAGTTTTAGGCTATCACTACGATACGTTTGGCTATATAGAAATAGACCATGAAGTCGCAAAGCGAAAATTCTTTGAAAAAGATAAAGATTTAATGCTTTTGAAAATTGGTGATTTTATTGAATTATAAATGATATCAGCATCATATAAAAAGTACATTCTTAACTTCAAGCAAGCTAGCGGAACATCTCGAGGGGTTTTAAAAACTAAAGAAACGTGGTTTCTTATTTTAAATGCTGAAGGCAAAAAAGGCATTGGTGAATGTGGACTTTTTAGAGGGCTTTCAGTTGATGATAGACCGGATTATGAAGAAAAACTTAAATGGGTTTGTAGAAATATTAATTTAGGTTTAGAAGAATTATTGGCAGAGTTGATGGCGTTCCCAAGTATTCAGTTTGGTTTAGAAACCGCTTTTAAATCTCTGGAAAGCCCTAGTATGTTTGAGTTGTTTCCTTCTAAATTTACACAAAGTGAAGATTCAATCCCAATAAACGGACTAATTTGGATGGGGTCAGAAGCTTTCATGAAACAGCAAATTAAAGACAAAATTGAAGCTGGTTTCAATTGTATTAAAATGAAAATTGGAGCCATTGATTTTCAGCAAGAAATTAACCTTCTAAAATCCATCAGAAACCAATTCACATCAAAAGATATCGAATTGCGTGTGGATGCCAATGGTGCATTTCATCCATCCGAAGCTTTGGAAAAATTAAAAATATTGTCTGAATTTGATTTACATTCCATAGAACAACCCATAAAACAAGGTCAATTTCAAGACATGGCCGCTTTATGTGAAAATACACCTTTACCTATTGCTTTAGATGAAGAATTAATTGGGGTCTTTTCTGTAACAAAAAAGCAAGAATTGCTACAAACTATTAATCCACAATACATCATTTTAAAACCTAGTTTGGTTGCAGGTTTTTGTGGAAGTAACGAATGGATTGACATTGCAGAAAAACAAAATATGGGATGGTGGATAACCAGTGCTTTAGAAAGTAATATTGGGCTAAATGCCATAGCGCAATATACATACACAAAAAACAGTAGTTTGCTACAAGGACTTGGAACCGGAGGTTTATTTTTCAACAATTTTGAAAGCCCATTACAAGTAAAAAATGGTACATTGCAATACCGTAAAAATGTTAATTGGAATTTAGGTAATGAACTCATTTAAACTTTTTGGATTGAAGCGAAAAATATCATTTTACAGCCAATTAAAAAAGTTTAAATGAGTTCAATATGCAACATTAAAAGTGTTGCTTCAAATTAATAATTGTCATTCCGAACTAAAATCGGAATTAATTTATAAGTTATGTATATAACTCAAGTTTTTAATGTTTTGCACGATTGGTGGCGTTACATAGTTGGTGTAATAATTGCCATTATTGGTGTTGTTATTTTCTCTATGCCACACATGATTGCTATAGGTGTTGAAACGGCAATTGGTAATGTAGATTTGTCTCAAATGCAGGATACTAATTATATGATGTCCTTGTTTGATCCTAATTTAAATTTGGTATTCGTCTTATTGCCCTTTGCAGGAGGTCTTTTAGCGCTCCTATTAGCAGTTAAATATTTACACAAACAATCTATAACACATTTAACAACTACTAGAAAAAAAATCGATTGGAAACGATTTTGGTTTATATTCTTTATTTGGGGCATTGTATCAAGTGGAATTGTTTTGCTTGATTATTATATGGCACCAGAAGATTATGAGCTAAACTTTCAATTAGTTCCGTTTTTAATGCTTTGCGTTATTGCCATTCTTTTAGTGCCTTTACAGACCAGTTTTGAAGAGTATTTGTTTAGAGGCTATTTAATGCAGGGTATAGGTGTTTTGGTGAAAAATAAATGGGTGCCGTTAATATTAACATCTCTAGTCTTTGGGCTATTGCACATTGCCAATCCAGAAGTAGATAAATTGGGGTCCGTTATTATGGTTTACTATATAGGCACAGGATTATTTTTAGGTATTATGACGTTAATGGATGAAGGTCTGGAACTGTCTCTTGGTTTTCATGCAGCAAACAATTTATTTACTGCACTTTTGGTTACAGCAGACTGGACAGCATTTCAAACACATTCAGTATTAAAAGATTTATCAGACCCATCAGAAATGGGGATTGAAGAAATATTTGTTCCCGTTTTTGTAGTGTTTCCAATATTGCTTTTTATACTTTCAAAAAAGTACAATTGGACAAATTGGAAAGATAAATTATTAGGAAAT
Organism: Algibacter agarivorans; assembly: GCF_039543245.1. Lineage (NCBI taxonomy): Bacteria > Pseudomonadati > Bacteroidota > Flavobacteriia > Flavobacteriales > Flavobacteriaceae > Algibacter > Algibacter agarivorans. Next base: position 2,992 of record NZ_BAABJJ010000031.1, on the reverse strand, counting down.
ATAGTTGAACCACCAACAGAAGATTATAAAATTTTAGAAGAATTATGACACCAAATTACACCAATGTACATTTAAAATTTAAACTAGACGGTTTAAATTACAAATACGAAGACCTTATGGAAATTGCATATAGTTATGTTAAAGAAGGTTTTCCTTATCAACAAGAACTAGGTAATTTTTTACTCGATTGGCTGGATGATAAAGATTATGTTATAGCCAAAACATCGGGGTCTACTGGCAAGCCAAAAAAAATAAAGATTAAAAAACAAGCTATGGTAAATTCGGCTATAGCGACAGGTGATTTTTTTAATTTATACCCAGGTAGTAAAGTACTGCATTGCTTGCCATCAAATTTTATTGCAGGAAAAATGATGATAGTTAGAGCCATTGTTTTAGGTTTAGAATTAGACATGGTTGGACCTACTGGGCTTCCTCAAATAGATTACGAAAAAGACTATGAGTTCTGTGCCTTTACGCCTTTGCAACTTAAAAATTTTGCAAAGTATTTGAAATGCATAAAAACTGTAATAGTTGGGGGAGGTCGAGTTTCCAAACCTATAATAGACTCTATTAAAGATAAAAAACCTGTTGTTTATGAAACCTATGGAATGACAGAAACAGTATCTCATATTGCTGTAAAAAAACTAAATAATTTTAGCGATTCAGAAAATATTGAAACTTCTTATTTCAAAGCATTTCCAGATGTTTCAGTATCTCAAGATGATAGAGGTTGTTTGGTAGTTAACGCCCCGCATCTTTCTGATGAAATAATTATTACCAATGATGTTGTTGAAATTCATTCTCAAAATGAATTTCAATGGTTGGGCCGCAGTGATAATGTAATAAATTCTGGAGGTATTAAATTTTTCCCCGAGGTCATTGAAAAAAAACTTAGGTGTAAAATAGATGAAGAATTTTTTATTGCGTCGAAACTAGATGATGCTTTAGGAGAAAAATTAATACTGGTTTTAGAAAGTAAAGAGAATAATTTGGATGCATCAATTTTTGACTGCTTAGATAAGTACGAAAAGCCAAAAGAAATTATTGCCATTCCTAATTTTAAACTTACGGCATCGGGAAAGATTCATAGAAGGAATACCTTAGAAGCATTAAATATTTAATTATGAATTTTATTAAACGCGTATTATCAACTGTAACAGGAATCTTTGTATTCTTGGCCATTTGTTTTTTAGGCTTAATTGTTTTAGGGGTATTATTTGGAGGAGGTTCAGATAATATTGTTAAGGTAAAACCGAATTCTGTTCTAGAATTAACCTTGGATTTCCCCATTAAAGACTATGCAGGAAAAACAGTATTTGCAGAATATCCGTTTTTAAATGAAGCCAAAAAAAATGGTCTTTTTAATATTATAGATGCTATAAATTACGCGGCTACTGACGATAATATTACAGGTATTTCAATAGAAAACCATTTTATTGATGCAGGGATTTCGCAAACAAAAGCATTAAGAGGTGCTTTACTGAAATTTAAAGAGTCAGGAAAATTCATTGTAGCGTATTCAGATATATATACCCAAAAAGATTATTATTTAAGTTCAGTAGCAGATACCGTTTATTTAAACCCTGTAGGTGTTTTAGAGTTTAAAGGCTTGTCTTCTGAGCGTTTATACTTTAAAGATTTTCAAGAAAAAACCGGTGTTAAAATGGAAGTGGTTAGGCTAGGGAAATATAAAAGTGCCGTAGAACCTTTTCTAGCTAATGAAATGAGCGATAATAACCGAGAGCAAATTTCGGTGTATTTAAATTCACTTTGGAATGACATGAAACAAGATATTTCCAGCAGCCGAAACATTCCAGTAGATAGATTAAATACCATAGCAGACAGTCTGCTTGCAAGAAATCCAAGCATGGCAAAATCATCTAATCTAATAGATAAAATTGGGTATCATGATGAATATATAAACGCTTTAAAACATGCTTTAGGAGTTGATGAAAAGGATGATTTAGAATCCATTACTATTGAAGATTATGCAAAACATACTGCAACTAAATTGCTTATAAACTCCAGTAAAAATAAAATTGCTGTTATATATGCTGAAGGCGATATTATTTATGGTGAAGGTGATGAGAATGCCGTTGGGCAAGGCACCATGAATAGGTCATTAGAAGATGCTCGGGAAGATGATAAAATAAAAGCCATTGTGTTAAGAGTAAACTCGCCTGGCGGCAGTGCATTGGCTAGCGAGCTTATTTGGAGAGAAATAGAACTGACTAAAAAAGTGAAACCTGTAATAGTATCCATGGGTAATTATGCAGCTTCTGGCGGATATTATATTGCATGTAATGCCGATAAGATTATTGCGGAACCAACTACCGTTACAGGAAGTATTGGTGTATATGGTATGTTGCCGAATGGTAAGGGATTAGCCGATAATATGGGTATTAATGCAGAGCAAGTGGTTACTAATAAAAACGCAGTGACATATAGCTTTTTTGAACCTTTAAATGATGAGCAACGTGCTTTTATAAAAGAAGGTGTTTCTGATATTTATGAGTTATTTACAAGTCGAGTTGCCGAAGGACGAAACATGAAACAAGACGATGTTAAGGCTATTGCTCAAGGACGCGTCTGGACAGGAACTGATGCGCTAAATATTGGTTTGGTTGATGAATTAGGCGGATTGGATTTGGCCTTGCAACGTGCTTCTGAAGCTGCTGAAATTGAAGATTATAAAATAAAGGAATTTCCGATTTTTGAAAAAGACCTTGATAAAATGTTAGAAGAGTTTGGTTTAATAAAAGCTAAGGAAACTATTTTAAAAGAGGAATTAGGGGAAGACACTTATATGATGCTTAAAAAAGTTAAAGCCATGTCTGAGAAAAAAGGAATTCAGTTGATGTTTCCTTTTGGAACGGAGATTAATTAAGGGATATCTTATTCATATAAATTTAGACCAGTCAGGCACTTTCAGAAGTAAGTCCAAAAACTATTCATTTTTAAAAAGGATTGGAGTATTATTCATATTTCTTCA
>NZ_BAABJJ010000030.1:0-126989 GCF_039543245.1 Algibacter agarivorans | reverse complement strand
TAAAAGCAATGAAATAAATCAGTAAAATGGTTAGATTTAGTGTGTCCAAAATTTATTTAGGACAGGATTGATACAAAAACTTTGATGGCACAGATTCTATTTTAAAGCTATTAAAAACTAAAGACGTCAATACACTTTCGCCTTTTAAAATTGCACTTGAATTAAGCGAATATATATACACTAATTTCAAATACATACAAGGCATTACTAGTGTAGACTCTAAACTAGATCATGTATGGGGACTAAAGGCCGGTGTTTGTCAAGATTTCGCAAATATACTATTGCAAGTTATTAGAATGCTAGGCATTCCCTCCCGATATGTAAGTGGTTATATTTGCCCTAACGAATCTGGATCACGTGGTGAAGGCGCCACGCATGCTTGGATTGAAGTTTATATCCCCTTTTATGGATGGCTTGGCATAGACCCAACTAATAACGCCATTGCAAACGAATACCATGTTCGTTTAGCTGTAGGAAGAGATTATAAAGATTGTACTCCCGTAAAAGGAGTTTTTAAAGGTACTGCAAAAAGCGATTTATTTGTAAAAGTAAAAGTGAGCACGTTTAAAAATAATGATGATGAGCTTACATTATCTTTAAAAAAGAAAGAGCAAGAAGTAAACACTAATAGTTATCACCAAAATGTAAAATTGTTACAGCAAATGCAACAGCAGCAATAATTACTTCTTCCTATCAATCACATAATTCACCATAAGTTCTAGTGAATTTTTATATTTAGAATCTGGATACGTTTGAAGCAACTGTAGAGCTTCCGTTTGAAATTGCTTCATTTTAATAACCGCATAATCTAAACCACCACTATTCTTCACAAAAGCAATAACTTCTTTAACACGCTTAGTGTCTTTATTATGATTTTTTATAGAATTAATAAGCCACTTCTTATCTTTTTTTGAGGCTTGATTTAACACATAAATCAGTGGCAAGGTCATTTTTTGCTCTTTAATATCTATACCTGTAGGTTTTCCAATTTGAGCATCACCATAATCAAACAAATCATCTTTTATTTGAAATGCCATACCAATAAGTTCGCCAAACTTTCGCATGGTTTCAACATGCTGAGATTCTGGTTTTACAGAAGCTGCCCCCAAACTACAACAGGCCGCAATTAGAGTTGCTGTTTTTTGACGAATAATCTCGTAATACACGGCTTCCGTGATATCTAGTTTACGGGCTTTTTCAATTTGAAGCAGTTCGCCTTCACTCATTTCGCGTACCGCAATCGATATGATTTTAAGCAAATCGAAATCATTATTATCAATAGATAACAACAAGCCTTTTGAGAGTAAATAATCGCCAATTAAAACGGCTATTTTATTTTTCCAAAGGGCATTTACTGAGAAAAATCCACGACGGCGGTTACTATCATCCACCACATCGTCATGCACCAATGTAGCTGTATGTATTAATTCTATAACGGACGCTCCTCTATAAGTACGCTCGCTAACCTCGCCGTTAGATACCATTTTAGCAACTAGAAAAACAAACATCGGGCGCATTTGTTTTCCTTTTCGGTTCACTATATAATGTGTAATCCTATTAAGTAAGGCTACTTTACTGGCCATAGAAAGCTGAAACTTTTGCTCGAAAAGATCCATTTCATAGGCTATGGGTTGTTTTATTTGCTCTACTACTTTCAATTGATTGGTTTAAGGAAATTCAAATATAAACCTTAGAATAGAATTTTTTAAGATTTGTTAGCTAATTGTCCACAAGCTGCATCAATATCTTTACCCCTACTTCGTCTTACGGTAACGGTAATATTATTATGTTCTAAAATTTTAACATATAAATCTATGGCTTTAGAATTAGCTTGTTGAAACTCGCCATCATCAATAGGATTATATTCAATAAGATTCACTTTACTCGGTGCAAATTTGCAAAATTCAACTAAAGCATCAACATCCTTTCTATTATCGTTTATACCATCCCAAACTACATATTCGTAGGTAATTCTATTTTTTGTTTTAGCATACCAATATTGAAGTGCTTCTCTTAAATCGTTAAGCGGAAAGGTAGCGTTGAAAGGCATAATAGAGGTCCGAACCTCATCAATTGCTGAATGAAGAGATACTGCTAACTTAAATTTTACGTCATCATCAGCCATTTTTTTAATCATTTTTGGCACGCCCGATGTCGAAACGACAATACGCTTAGGTGACATCCCCAATCCTTCTGATGACGTAATTTTATCTATGGCTTTAATAACGTTATTATAGTTCATAAGTGGTTCTCCCATGCCCATAAACACAATGTTACTTAGTGGCCTGTTATGGTATAATCTACTTTCATTATCTATGGCTACAACCTGATCGTAAATTTCGTCAGGATTCAAATTACGCATGCGTTTTAAACGAGCCGTTGCACAAAACTTACAATCTAAACTACAACCAACTTGACTGGACACACAGGCGGTAGTTCTAGTTTTGGTTGGTATTAAAACCGATTCGACTATTAAACCATCATGTAAACGTACTGCATTTTTAACCGTACCATCACTACTGCGTTGCATGGTATCTACTTTTATATGGTTGATAACAAAATTAGCCTTTAACATTTGACGCGTTTCCTTTGAAACATTGGTCATATCCTCAAAAGTATGTGCCGATTTTTGCCATAACCATTCGTAAACTTGATTGCCTCGAAATGCTTTATCGCCTTGATTTTCAAAGAAATCTCTTAATTGCTCTTTGGTTAATGCGCGTATGTCTTTTTTCTTGATTTCCATTTGAATGCAAAAATAGTGAAAGGTTTTGCGATTGACGAATTACGATTAACGATTTTTGAATTCGAGTTTTAAATTGCATTAGGGATTGAGGCTTTGTTGAAGCTCTTTTTGTGCTGTTGCACCTATGCAACACAAAAAAGCGACTGCCGAAAGCCCGACCCTCTGGGGAATGCCCGAGATACCGAAATAATCCCGATAGCTATCGGGACAGCACAAAAAAAGCCTCTTAAAAAAGAGGCTAATTATTATTTGAAATATTTTGTGACTATATAATTAACATAGCATCACCATAGCTATAAAATTTGTAGCCTTCTTTAATAGCTTCATCATAAGCACGCTTTATGAAATCGTGACCTGCAAATGCCGAAACCATCATTAACAAAGTTGATTTTGGTGTGTGGAAATTGGTGATCATTGAGTTAGCTATACTAAAATCATATGGAGGGAAAATAAATTTATTGGTCCATCCATCAATTTCGTTAAGCTTCCCGCTGGTTGACACAGCACTTTCTATAGCTCGCATTGCAGTAGTACCTACCGCACAAATACGTCTTTTTTCTTTTAGACCTGTATTAACAATTTCTACAGCTTTTTCATCAATGGTTAACTCCTCGCTATCCATTTTATGTTTTGATAAATCCTCAACCTCAACAGGATTAAAAGTACCTAAACCAACATGTAACGTTACTTCGGCAAAATTAACACCTTTAATTTCTAAACGTTTTAACAAGTGTTTTGAAAAGTGAAGTCCTGCAGTTGGAGCCGCTACTGCACCTTCATTTTTTGCAAAAATAGTTTGGTAACGATCTTCATCCGATGCCTCTACGTCTCTTTTAATATATTTAGGAAGGGGTGTTTCTCCAAGTTCATTTAATTTTATACGAAATTCTCTATAGGAACCATCATATAAAAAACGCAAAGTACGTCCTCTTGATGTTGTGTTATCAATAACCTCTGCTACTAACGTATCATCATCGCCAAAATATAGTTTGTTACCAATTCTTATTTTCCGAGCTGGATCTACTAAAACATCCCAAAGGCGCTGTTCTTCGTTTAATTCCCTTAATAAAAATACTTCAATTCTTGCTCCTGTTTTTTCTTTATTGCCGTATAATCTGGCAGGAAACACTTTAGTATTGTTTAGTATTAAAACATCATCTTCATTAAAATAATCAATAACGTCCTTAAACATTTTGTGCTCAATGGTTTGTTCTTTTCTGTTTAAAACCATTAAACGGGATTCATCCCTATTTTCTGCTGGATATTCTGCTAATAATTCTTCAGGTAAATTGAAACCGAAATGTGATAATTTCATACGTGTCATTTATTGTTTTTTATGAGAAGTTGCAAATATACAATCTGCACATAGGGGTTGTCAAGTAAATACGTGATTATTATTCAGTTATTATAAACCCTATAGATTCTAAATCGTTCCAAAACGTTGGATAAGACTTTGAAACCACCATAGCGTCTTCTATAACTATTGAAGTTTTAAGTGCTAACGGAGCAAATGCCATGGCCATTCTGTGATCGTTATATGTTGCAATAGGAATCAATTCATTAATTGAATGTGAAGCAGTTAAGTGCAACGATTTATCAGTAATATCTACTTTTCCTCCTAACTTTTCAATCTCTGTTTTTAAAGCAACTAACCTATCTGTTTCCTTAATTTTTAAGGTATGTAAGCCTATTAAATCACATGGTATCCCTAAAGCAAAACAAGTTACAGCAATGGTTTGAGCAATGTCTGGAGCATTTTTTAAATCTAGAGTTAGAGGCTCTAAACTTGAAGCTTCCTTTTTTAAAGTCATAGCATTATCCTTAAAATCCGTAACTACGCCAAAATGTTTATAAATATCTACCAAAGCCGAATCACCTTGTAGGGAGTTTTCTTTATATGATGTTAAGGTAATTTCAGTTCCAACATCACTAAGAGCAGCAATACTGAAATAATAAGATGCCGATGACCAATCGGATTCTACCGTTAAAGTTTTAGAATTTAACTTTTTAGTAATTGGTTTTATTTTGATGATATTGTCTGTGAACGATGATTCTACGCCTATTTCATCTAACAAACTTAAAGTCATGTTTATATATGGAATAGAAGTTATTTCGCCTTCAAGGGTTAATTCTAATCCGTTTTCCAGTTTTGAAGCAATTAATAGCAAAGCAGAAATATACTGACTACTTACATTTGCTTTTAATGACACTTTGTTTTTAGTGAGTTTTTTTCCTTTAATTTTAATTGGCGGAAAACCTTCATTTTGAACATAACTAATATCTGCACCAAGCTCTTGCAGTGCTTCAACTAAAATTTCAATAGGGCGTTCTTTCATGCGCTTAGACCCCGTTAACGTAACCGTTCTACCTTCTTGAATTGAAAAATAAGCGGTTAAAAAACGCATAGCCGTACCTGCATGATGAATATCTACAATATCAGATAGTGAATTTAAGGCGTTAGTCATTAAATTACTATCATCTGAATTTGAAACGTTTTCAAGCTTAAACTCAGGATATAGTGCTTGCAGTAACAACAATCTATTAGATTCGCTTTTAGAACCCGTTATTTGAATAGAAGACTGCTTGGCTATTTTAGATTTTTGAAGTGTAAAGTGCATGTTCTTAAAATTCTAATTTAAAGAAGTCGCAAATTTACTTTAATTTTTCGTTATTATGATGTCTATCGTGGTCGCGTTTTGCTTTCTTATCCATTCTTTTATCAAAAGCTCTTTGCAGGTCGACGCCCGTTTGGTTTGCTAAACACAACACAACAAATAATACATCTGCCAATTCTTCGCCTAAGTCTTTATCTTTATCGCTTTCTTTTTCGCTTTGTTCTCCGTAGCGTCTAGCTATAATTCTGGCTACCTCACCTACTTCTTCAGTGAGTTGTGCCATATTAGTAAGCTCGTTAAAATAGCGAACGCCATGGTCTTTAATCCAATTATCTACTTCTTTTTGTGCGTCTTTAATGTTCATTTATATCTTTTTAAAGTACCTAAAATTAATAAAATAACTAAGCATGGCATAAAAATATATTTTATTTCACTTAAAACAACTTTTATTCCCCAAGTCGAAAAAAACTTTTGGATACCTAATGGTGAAACTATTATTTCTCTAAAAGGAAAGAAAAATCTATCATTATCAAATGGAACAAAAAAACCAATGCCTCTTCCTCCAGAAGTCATAGCATCTAAAATACCGTGCGATAATGTTGATAGAAAAATTACCAAAAACCAAATGCCTTTATTTTTTCTTCCTAAAGTGAACATTAAAATTAATGCCCAAAAGACTGAAAATAGTATAGAATGAGTAAATCCACGATGCCCAAATGGGTGTTCGTAAGGGATTCCAAATTTGAATGTAACAACATCAAAATCGGGTAAAATAGTAGAACATATAGCGGCAATTAATAACCATTTAGTGTTTTGATTATCGATTACTTTAGTCAAAGTATATCCAACTACACCATGTCCAAAAACAGATGCCATTATACTTTATTTTTAGTATCGATAATAATGGTTACAGGACCATCATTAAGTAATTCTACTTTCATATCTGCTCCAAACTGTCCTGTTTGCACTTTTTTGCCTAAATCAGTTTCTAATTGTTTTACAAAACTTTCATAAAGGGGAATAGCTATTTCTGGTTTAGCGGCTTGAATGTAACTGGGTCGGTTTCCTTTTTTGGTTGAAGCGTGAAGTGTAAACTGGCTTACCACAATAGCATCGCCATTTACATCTTTTACGGAGTTATTCATAACGCCATTTTCATCACCAAAAACACGAAGATTTACTATTTTATTCGACAGCCACTTAATATCTTCATCTGCATCATCTTCAACAATTCCTAATAATATTAAAAGGCCACTTTTAATGGAAGCTACTTTCTTATCTGCAATGGTTACACTTGCTTTAGACGCTCTTTGGATAACTGCTTTCATAAGCTCTTAAATCCCCAGAGGAGACTTTTTGATTCGTTATATAATTATATTTCTGCCTTTATTTGAAAACTCGTAGATTACTCCCAAATATCTGTTCGGTAATGTTCATCTTCGCCTTCAATAATTTGCAAATAACTTCGATACCGCGAAAATGCTATCTCATCATTATCTAAAGCGTCTTTTACAGCACATTTTGGTTCTTTAACATGCAAACAATTATTGAACTTGCAATCTTGTTTTAACTTAAAAATCTCTGGGAAATAATCGCCAACTTCTTCTTTATCCATATCAACCACACCAAAACCTTTTATTCCTGGTGTATCAATAATTTTTGCGCCAAAGCTCAAATCGAACATTTCTGCAAAGGTTGTGGTATGTTGCCCTTGCATATGCTGGGTGGAAATTTCTTTGGTTTTAATGTTTAAAGTGGGTTCTATGGCATTTACAAGTGTAGACTTACCAACGCCCGAATGACCAGAAAACATACTTACTTTATTACTCATTAAAGCTTTGACTTTATCCACATTTTTACCTGTTGTTGCAGATACACCTATACACTCATAACCAATCTTTCTATATATATGTGCCAAATATTTAACTTCATTAAGAGTTTCCTCATCATAAGTATCAATCTTATTGAACAATAAAACGGTTTTAATAGAATATGCTTCGGCAGTTACCAGAAATCGATCTATAAAACTGGTTAATGTTGGCGGATTATTAATAGTAATCATTAAAAACACCTGATCTAAATTTGCCGCAATAATATGCGTTTGCTTAGATAAGTTTACGGACTTCCTAACAATATAATTGGCCCTGTCGTGAATGTGATGAATGATACCGGTCTCTTGATTGTTATCGGTTTCCAATTCAAAATCCACAAAATCTCCTACCGCAATTGGATTGGTACTCTTAATACCTTTTATGCGGAATTTCCCTTTGATACGGCATTCGTAAGTATGTCCTAAATCGGTTTTAACCGTGTACCAACTTCCTGTAGATTTATAAACGTGTCCTGTCATTCATTAGAATATACTACAAAATAACAATTTTTAAATTGATTTATGCTCACCAATAATTGCTTTAAATAAAAAAACAACTCATAGAACTTAAGACTATGACTATATTAGCATTTTTAAATCTAAAAAATCTCAACAACATGAAAAACTTATTAATTGCATTAAGCATTTCTTTATTTGCTTTTATTGAAACAAATGCTCAAGTAGAATACAAAGTAGTAACTAGCGTAGAATCTATTGTCCCTAATGGTTTAGGACGTTCAAGAATTATTAGTGCTAATGACACCAAGGACTATAAAGAATTTACTACTACCCAAACCGAAGACGATAATACTCGTAACAAATCTAAACGTGGAGAAATAAGAGTTAAAGGTTTTGATGAAACAAAATTATTAAACTTTTATAATATTGGTGGTATTCGTTTTCAAAACATTGCTGCTAATGATGCCATAATTACGTCAAAAATAAATACAATGATTGAAGAAGGCTGGGGATTAGCTTTTGTAACCAGTGGTGTTGAAAGCGAAGGCGGAAAAGGAGATGGACAAGGTATTTTTATTACTAGGTACCTATTTAAAAGAAATAAACAATAGTTTTTCTTTTAAATAAAATAAAAAATGCCTCACAAAAGCGAGGCATTTTTTATGTAATTTATTAAATCGATTACCCATTAATAATCTTTTCTTGATGATTAATCGATTCTTGATGAACCGCCTTAAACATCTTTAAAATAAACTCTTCACTTAAACCATGCTGCTCACCTTCCAAAACCATTTTCCCTAAAATTTCGTTCCAACGTTTAGATTGTAAAACAGCTACGTTTTTTTGTTTTTTAAGAGCCCCTATGCCATCAGAACTTTTCATTCGTTTTCCTAACAATTCAATGATTTGGTTATCAACCACATCAATCTGAGCTCTTAAATTATCTAAAGCACTATTATATTCTGCTTCAGCGTTAGATGCTTTCCTGATTTTTAAATCTCTCATAATTTGAACCAAAGTTGAAGGTGTTACTTGTTGTGCGGCATCACTCCATGCATTTTCTGGATCAAAATGTGTTTCAATCATTAAACCATCAAAGTTTAAATCTAAAGCAATTTGCGATACATCAAAAATCATATCTCTTTTTCCTGTAATATGCGACGGGTCGTTAATTAATGGAATGTCAGGGAATTTATTTTGAAATTCAATAGCCAATTGCCACTCTGGAGTATTTCTAAATTTCGTTTTTTCGTAAGTTGAAAACCCTCTGTGTATAGCTCCTATGTTTTTAACTCCTGCTTTGTAAATTCTTTCGATACCGCCTAACCATAATGCTAAATCTGGATTTACAGGGTTTTTTATTAGCACAGGTTTATCAGTGCCTTGCAAAGCATCTGCAATTTCTTGCATAATAAATGGACTAACAGTAGAACGTGCTCCAATCCATAATAAATCAACGTCATATTCTAAAGCTAATTTAACATGTGCTGCATTAGCTACCTCAGTACAGATTTTCATACCTGTTTCTGCCTTCACTTTTTGCAACCATTTTAAACCTAATGCCCCTACACCTTCAAACATACCAGGACGCGTTCTTGGCTTCCAAATACCCGCTCTAAAATAGCTTACATCTGTATCTTTCAATTCGTGAGCAATTTTTAATACTTGCTCTTCAGTTTCTGCGCTACATGGTCCTGCAATTACTAAGGGATGATCTAAATTTAAATCATCTAACCAGGTTCTCATTTCTTTTTTGTTTTCCATTTTTACTTAATATTTAGCCACTAAAGCTATTCCGTTTAATATTTATTTTTTACTCTCTAATTTTTATTATTTGGGCGTTACCCAGAAAAGGGTCGGGCTTTACGTTACAAGTCCTCGCTCGTACCTCGCTGTGGGCTTTCCTCTGCAATCCCTAACGCATCACTCTTGCTCTAAAAACCCACCCCTAACCCCTCCAATGAGGGGAACTCTCACTCTTGCACAATCCAATCCTTCCCTTTTGGCGAGGTTAGGTGGGGCTTCATATAATACCGTTCAATATATCTTTTATATGATTGGTGTTTTTCATCTCATCAAAAATGGCTTCAAAATTGTCATCTTTCATCAACTCTTTAAAATGCGACAGATTATTTATATACTCATCTAATGTTTCAATAACATTCGTTTTATTCTGCTTAAAAATAGGTGTCCACATTTCTGGCGAACTTTTTGCTAAACGTACCGTCGAAGCAAATCCACTGCCAGCCATATCAAAAATATCGCGCTCGTTTTGCTCTTTATCAATCACCGTTTTCCCTAACATAAAAGCACTTATATGGGATAAATGCGATACATAGGCGATATGTTTATCATGGTCTACTGGATTCATATAACGAATACGCATACCAATATCAGTAAACAACTTTAATGCTTTTTCTTGAAGTTTGAACGTTGTTTTTTCAACCTCACAAACAATATTCGTTTTACCTCGAAACAAGCCTTCAATAGCTGCTGTTGGCCCAGAATGTTCTGTACCAGCAATAGGATGCATTGCTAAAAAATTTCTTCTTTTCGGATGATTTTCAACCACCTTGCAAATATCTTCTTTGGTAGACCCTGCATCAACAACCAATCCCGTATCCGATATTTTATCCAAAATAGTAGGCAACAGTTTCACGGTAGCATCAACAGGAATTGAAACAATTACCAAATCGGCATTTTCAATATCATCTAAAGTTGCCTTTTTATCGATAAGCTTTAACTCCAAAGCTTTATTTAGGGTTGAATCTTTTCTACTAATACCGTGAATAATCACATCTGGATTATTCTTCTTGATATCAATAGCAAGACTCCCTCCTATTAAACCGACTCCTATGGCGTATATATTTTTCATAAGCCTCACCCTAACCCTCTCCAAAGGAGAGGGAACTGTTACGGGTATATTACTTTTCTACTATATTACTCTTTTTACTTTTTTACTCATAACAACTGCAAACAGAATACTGCCAACTGCAAACTTATTTCACTCTAGCAATGGCTTCTTCTAAAACCTCAGTTGATGCACATAAAGAAAACCTGATATAACCTTCTCCTTTTGTTCCAAAAATGGTTCCTGGTGTTATAAAAATATGGTTCTCTTTCAATACTAAATCAATAAACTCTTCAGACTTTAAATATGCTGGTAATTTTGCCCAAACAAAAAGTCCTGATGCATCCTTATCATAAGTACAATTTAGCGCATCGGCTAATTGCCAAACTAAATTCCGGCGTTCTTGATACACGTTATTCAATGTAGCAAACCACATATTTGAACATTTCAAAGCTTCAATAGCGCCTTTTTGTATGCCGTAGAACATACCAGAATCCATATTACTTTTTACTTTCAATATATTGTTAATATGGGCACTAGCTCCCATTACCATACCTACACGCCAACCTGCCATATTAAAGGTTTTGCTTAAAGAATTCAACTCTAAACACACATCTTTTGCACCTTCAACACTTAAAATACTTTTGGGCGAATCATTTAATATAAAACTATATGGGTTGTCATTTACAATTAAAATATTGTGACGCTTTCCAAAGGCCACTAATTCTTCAAAAACAATTTTACTAGGTTTTGCTCCTGTTGGCATGTGTGGATAGTTAACCCACATCAACTTCACTTTACTTAAATCTAATTTTTCTAAAGCTCTAAAATCTGGCATCCAATTGTTTCCCTCATCAAGTTCATAAAGCACACCTTTAGCACCAACCAATTTTGTAACCGATTGGTAGGTTGGATATCCCGGATTTGGAATAAGCACTTCATCGCCTTCATTTAAATAGGCCATTGAAATATGCATAATCCCTTCCTTACTTCCCATTAATGGCAAAATCTCTGTACTAGGACTTAGGTTTACCGAAAAATGCGCTTTGTAAAATCTTGATATAGCATCTCTAAGTTCTGGAAGTCCCTGATAGCTCTGATATTTATGAGCAATAGGATTTTCAAAACTTGCAGAAATAGCCGACAGCACCTTTTTTGGAGGTTGCATATCTGGGCTACCAATACCTAAATTAATAACAGGCTTGCCACTTGCTATAAGCAAATTCACTTCTCTTAATTTTTTTGAAAAGTAGTATTCTTCAACCGTTTGCAATCTGTTAGCTGCCTCAATCATAGCTTTGCATTTTTATATTCTCCTAACACTTTAAATTCTTCACCCATAATATCTATAATAGACTTTGCTTTTTTAAAATCTAGGTAATTCTCAAAAGTAACATCAACAAAAAAGGCATACTTCCATGGTGTTTCAACAATTGGTAACGATTGGATTTTTGTTAAATTCAATTTACAATCGCTCATCACGTTTAAAATAGTGGCTAGACTTCCTCGTTTATGGTTGGCTTCAAACTTAATTGATGCTTTATTTATTTCAAGTTCTGGCACTTCAGAATTGGTCCGCTTTACAATTACAAAACGGGTTTCATTATGCTTTATCGTTTGTATACTATGCGCCAAAATATCTAACTCAAAAATTTCAGCAGCAGTAACACTTGCAATAGCTCCAATTCCAGTTAACGTCTTTTCTTGAATACGCTGCGCTACTTCAGCAGTATCTTTATCTTCAACTAATTTGATATGTGGGTGTAATTTGAAAAACTCCTTACACTGCAATAATGCCATAGGGTGCGAATACACTTCGTTAATATCAGCAATACTTTGGTTTGGCAATGCCATTAAATTATGCTGAATATCCAAATAATGTTCGCCAACAACGTGCAAACCATAGGTATCAATCAATGCATAATTAGGAATTATAGAACCTGCAATAGAATTCTCTAAAGCCATAATTGCAGCATCACATGCCTCGGTAGTTAAAGAATCTACAACACCATCAAACGTCATACACTCAATAACATCAACTGGTTTATTAAAAAACTCTTGTGATACTATATGGTGAAATGACCCTTTTACACCTTGTATGGCTACTGTTTTTATCAAAATTTAGTTTTTAATTCAATTTTTTCATGGTTCAAATTCAATGTATTAACCGCTAAACAAAAAAAAGTCTCGATTTTCATCGAGACTTATAATGTTAATTTATGTTTTAAATTATACACACAACGCCTCGCTTCTTTTGCTAAAAAAGAAATAAAACCAATTGTTAAAATATGTATAATGTACTGTCATCGTAATAATTGAGTGGCTAAAGTAATTAATTATTTAATAAATCAATATACTACAAAACCTTTTTTTTACTTTTCTGAAAAGTTTTAAAGATTTTCTAGTAAATCTACCTTTACGTTAGTTAATCATTTATTTTTGAACAAATTATTTTAGATATGTCTATTGAAGTAGAAGGGGTTTCAAAATTTTATGGCAATCAAAAAGCCTTAAACAAGATATCCTTTAAAGTTGACAAACCAGAAATTGTTGGTTTTTTAGGTCCAAATGGAGCTGGAAAATCAACCATGATGAAAATTTTAACCACGTACTTAAATCCCAATGAAGGACAAGCTAAAGTAAATGGTTATGATGTAGACACCAATTCAAAAGAAGTACAACAAAGTGTTGGTTACTTACCAGAGCATAATCCATTATATTTAGAACAATATGTTAAAGAGTATTTAGCATTTAACGCTAGCATCTACGGCGTAAGCAAACAACGAATAAATGAAGTTATTGAATTAACAGGACTAACACCTGAAGCTCACAAGAAAATTGGTCAATTATCAAAAGGATACCGCCAACGAGTTGGTTTAGCAAACGCCCTATTGCACGACCCTGAAGTTTTAATTTTAGATGAACCTACTACAGGTTTAGATCCAAATCAATTAATTGATATTCGAAACCTCATAAAATCTATTGGAAAAACTAAAACTGTTTTTCTTTCTACACATATTATGCAAGAGGTTGAAGCTATGTGCGAACGTGTTATTATTATTAATAAAGGAGAAATTGTAGCGGATAAAAAACTGAAAGACTTAAGAGACGAAAAAGAACAAGTGGTAATTGTAGAGTTTGATTATCGGGTAGAAGATGCTTTCCTTCTTAAGCTTCCTAATGTTACAAACGTGGTAAATACTTATGATTTTGTTTATGAAATTATTTTTAAAACTTCTCAAGATATGCGCTCCCATGTTTTTGATTTTGCACATGATAATCAGTTGAAGATTCTTCAATTAAACCAAAAAAATGCGAGTTTGGAGAGTTTGTTTAGAGAGTTAACAAACGGTTAATTTTTATATTAAATTAGGTTACAATAAATTGATTAATTTCCCTCTGTGCGGTTTTTAATGATTTTAACAAAAAATCTTCATCCACTTCTTCTTTTAAACTTGAAGTAAAAACCGATATTGCCAAAACTGCAATTAAATCAGAATTAGCCCCAATAGGGATTGCTAAATCAGTAATTCCACTAGTTAGCTTACTTTTTGCCATTCTATATCCTTCTTTTTTCACCTTTTCAATTTCTTTTATAAAAACTTCTTTTTCTTTTACCTTCCAATTTTTATAATACATGTCTCTCGACAATATAGTATTTCTATCCACTTCAGAAATTACAGATAAAAGAGTAATGCCTGATGACGTTTTAGATAACGGAAAATGAGTACCTTCTTCAATGGATAAAGAAACAGCACTTGGGCTTCTTTCTTGGGAAATCACCAATAACTGGTCATTATTCATAATACTTAAATGACAAGACTGCTTAGTAACCTCCGAAAGGGTTTGCATAGGGTATCTTGCAACTCGTTTTAACTCATCAAAAGGCGTATGAGTATGAGAGAGACTGTACATTTTTAATGATAACCTATATTTTCCAGCATTTACACCCCTTAATAAGTAACCTCTTTCTTCTAGACAAACCAACATTCTATAAATTTCACTTGGTGTTCTATTTATACCTTGTGCTATTTCAACTTGAGACAGAGGAATCCCCTCTTTAGATAAATATTCAATTATATCTAAGCCTTTATCTAATGCTGGCGTATTGTATTTTGTTTTCTGATTCTCTTTCATCTTAAATATAATTCCAACAAATCTAATAAAAATGAACTATAATTTTTATATTTCATATATAAAATATATTTTTGCATGTAAAATTATACCAACACCAACTAAACCAAAACCATTTATGGCAAATCCAATTTTAGGTACACTTATACACGCCATTGGAGGTGTTGCAGCATCCACATGTTATGTCCCGTTTCAAAAAGTAAAAAAATGGTCATGGGACTCTTATTGGATTGTACAAGCATCTTTCGCTTGGTTTATTTTTCCTTTTTTAATTGGGTTTCTAACTGTACCAAATCTCTTTAGTGTTTTTAGTGATGCTTCAACCGAAGTTTTAATCAACGCTACTCTCCTTGGTGCAATATATGGTTTTGGAGGTATGTGCTTTGGCTTTGCAATTAAACATATAGGATACTCACTAACTTACACTATTTCCATTGGTATATCGGCTATTCTGGGAACCATTGTGCCTTTAATAATGCATGGTGAATTTGCAGAAAAATTCTATGGCCCTGGTGGTTACACTATTTTCTTCGGTATGTTTATGGCATTAATAGGTATCATTATCTGTGGTGTAGCAGGTTACAGAAAAGAAAAAGATTTAAAAAACAATAGTACAAATGGTGGTGAACCCTTAACATTTAATATGGAAAAAGGATTAACCCTAACGCTTATAGCAGGTGTACTTTCGGCTGTATTTGGTATTTCACTGGAAGTTGGTGCTCCCGTAGCCGAAATTGCAGGAGAATACGGTGCAGGAAATTTTGAAGGAAACGCTAACTTAATATTATCCACAGGTGGTGCTTTTATCACCAACTTTATATGGTTTACAATTGCTGGAGTAAAAAATGGCACCTTAAAAGAGCTTGTAGATGTAAAAGGTGTTGGAAAGAAAAACTTCATACTTAATTTTGGCATGTCTATTTTAAGTGGCGCTTTATGGTATGGACAGTTTTTTTTCTACGGCATCGGTCATGTACAAATGGGAGCTTATAAATTCGCTAGTTGGGTACTACATATGTCTATGCTCATTTTCTTCAGCTATGTTGTTGGTATTGTTATGAAAGAATGGAAACAAGTAACAAAACGCACATATTTCACATTGGTTTTCGCTTTAATAATATTGGTAGTATCGTTTATAATTATGGCATACGGCAGTAAACTAGGTTCTGAAATCACAATTGGTCATTAAATTGAATTTATTATAACATGAGTACAAAAAACATACAATTAAAAGGCATTACCTGGAACCATAGCAGAGGATTTACACCTATGGTAGCCACGGCACAACGCTTTTCGGAATTAAATCCTGGAGTAGAAATAACTTGGGAGAAACGCTCGTTGCAAGCTTTTGCAGACGAACCTATTGACAAACTAGCAGAACGCTACGATTTGTTAATTATAGACCACCCATGGGCGGGATTCGCTGGTAAAAACAACGTTATCTTACCTTTAGATGAATACCTTCCAAAATCGTTTATGAAAGATTTAGAAGAAAATACAGTAGGACGTTCACACGAAAGTTATGCTTCAAACGGACACCAATGGGCTTTGGCAGTAGATGCTGCAACACCAGTAGCGTCTAGCAGACCAGATATACTAAATGACAAAGGTTTAAAACTCCCAGAAACTTATGACGATTTATTAGCACTTGCTAAACAAGGTTTAGTAATTATGCCTGGGATTCCGCAAGACACATTAATGAACTTTTATATGATGTGCTGTAATTTAGGAGAAGAAGTTTGCACATCTAAAGACCATGTAGTTAGTGAAAAAATTGGAGTTGAAGCACTAAAACTATTAAGAGCACTTGCTATTGAAATGGATCCAGAAATTTTTGATTGGAATCCAATTAAAGTATATGAAGCGATGACACTTACAGACAAATATGCGTATTGTCCTTGGGCTTACGGCTATTCCAATTACAGCAGAAAAGGTTATGCTAGAAAGTTGTTACATTTTCATGATATGATTAAAATCATTGGTGTTGGAGCAATTTCAACTTTAGGTGGAACAGGATTAGCAGTTTCTGCTAAAACAAAAGACATTGAAACCGTAATGAAGTATGTTGAGTATGTGGGTTCTGAAGCTATTCAAAAAACCATTTTCTTTGATAATGGCGGACAACCAGGGCATAGAAAAGCATGGACAGACAATCATACAAATAGTTTAACAGCAAACTTCTTTAAAAACACATTACCCGGTTTAGATCGCTCATTTTTACGTCCTAGATACAATGGACATATGTATTTTCAGGATAGAGCAGGCGCACCAATTAGGAACTACTTGATGCATGGAGGTAACGAACAATTATTGCTTTCTCAATTAAATGAATTATACAAAAAATCACTAGAAATTTAGATAGATGAGACCATTAGAAGGCATTTTAGTTCTAGAATTTGCACAGTTTATGGCTGGCCCTTCAGCTGGCTTAAAACTTGCAGATTTAGGAGCAAGAGTCATAAAAATAGAAAGACCAAATACTGGTGAAGCTGGAAGACAAATTGCTTTAAAAAACTTATTTTTAGATGATAGCAGTTTGGTGTTTCATACTGTGAACAGAAATAAAGATTCTTATGCGGCCAATTTAAAAGACCCAGAGGATTTAGAGCGTGTAAAAAAATTAATTAGTCAAGCCGATGTAATGACCCATAACTTCCGACCTGGAGTTATGGAAAAAATTGGACTGGACTTTAATACCATTCAAAACATCAATCCAAAATTGATATATGGCACTGTTACTGGCTATGGAACTGAAGGCCCTTGGGCAGCAAAACCAGGCCAGGATTTATTAATCCAAGCCATGTCTGGATTTACTAACTTAACAGGCAATAAGGATGATGACCCCACACCTGTAGGCGCTGCGGTTTCAGATATTATTACAGGCACACACTTAGCTCATGGCATACTCGCTAGTTTAGTAAAACGAGAAAAAACTAACAAAGGAGCTTTGGTCGAAGTTAGCCTCTTAGAATCAACCTTAGATTTACAATTTGAAGTTATCACAACGTACCTCAACGATGGTAACAAACGTCCCGTAAGAGCAAAACAAGGTGCAGCAAATCCTTATTTAGGTGCTCCTTATGGCATATACAAAACAAAAGATAAATACATTGCTCTTGCCATGGGCTCGCTTCTAAAACTAGGAAAAATTATCAATTGCGAGGAGATTGAGAACTATTATGACACTGATTCATGGTTCACCAAACGCGATGAAATCATGGACATTTTAAGAGCGGTTCTAATCAAGGAAACTACTAAACATTGGCTAAATTTATTAAGACCAGAAGGTATTTGGTGTTCTGATGTGTTTGATTATAAAACCTTATTAGAACATGATGCTTATAAAGTATTGCAAATGGATCAAAAACTCCCTTTACTTTCGGGCGAAGTAGTACACACTATAAGGTGTCCTATTAGAGTAAATGACGAACGTATTTTCGCTAGCAAACCAGCTCCAAGAGTAGGGCAACATACTGAAGACATCATTAACGAATTCAATCTATAATAGAGAATGAAACCATTAGAAGATATATTAGTTATAGATTTAAGTCAGTTTTTATCAGCACCATCAGCTACATTAAGACTAGCTGATTTGGGAGCAAGAGTAATAAAAGTTGAACGACCAATAACAGGTGATATTTGCAGACAATTATACGTTTCGAATGTAAATCTAAATGGCGAATCCTCAATTTTCAGAGCCATCAATAGAAATAAAGAAAGTTTTCAAGCCGATTTAAAAAACGATATTGACAAACAACGTGTTTTAAAGTTAATTGCTAAGGCTGATATTTTAGTACATAATTTTAGACCTGGTGTTATTGAGCGTTTAGGGTTTGATTTCGAAACTATCAAAAAAATTAATCCGAATATTGTTTATGGCAGCATTTCAGGTTATGGAAACGAAGGTCCTTGGAAATCTAAACCAGGACAAGATTTACTAGCACAATCCTTATCAGGAATTACTTGGCTAAACGGTACTGACGGTAATGGCCCTACTCCTATTGGTTTAGCTTTAGTAGATATTTTATCAGGTGCACATTTGGTGCAAGGCATTTTAGCAGCTTTAGTTAAGCGATCTAAAACAGGAGAAGGCAGCAAAATCTCAGTAAGCATGTTAGAATCTATTTTAGATTTTCAGTTTGAATCTATCACTACATTCTATCATGATGGCGGCCAACCAACTGTTCGCCCAAAAAACAATAGCGCACATGCTTATTTAGGAGCCCCTTATGGCATCTATAAGACTAAAAACGGGTATATGGTATTAGCCATGGGATCTATTCCGTTTTTAGGAGAATTATTAACCTGTGAACCTTTAAAAGAATACACCGAAGTAGCGTCTTGGTTTACTGAAAGAGATACAATCAAGAAAGTTTTAGCAGATCATTTAAGCACGGATACTACTGAAAAATGGTTGTCTATATTAGAGCCTGCTGATATTTGGTGTGCAAAAGTGATGGATTGGGATGCTTTATTTTCAGAAGAAGGTTTTAAAGTGTTAGACATGATTCAAACAGTTTCTATGAGTGATGGTTTTGAATATAAAACGACACGATGTCCTATAAAAATTGATGGTGAATATTTAAAATCACCTATAGGATCTCCAAAACTTGGTGAAAACACCGAAGCAATTGTCAAAGAATTAATTAGCTAAAATGGCACATAACAAATTTAGAATAGCAGTAAGAAAATTTGATGCCTTTGAAAGTGCTATTGCTAAAATTTGGAATTTATTCTGTGAAAAAACTGGTTGTAATTTAGAACTCGAAGCAGTACCTCTAGATTTGCACCCCTTATATGATACCATTCTAAAAGAAAAAGGATTAGCTAATGGCATTTGGGATGTGTCATTGATAAATACCGATTGGATTACTGAGGCTTATGCCTCAAATTCAATTGAAGATTTAACACCTTACATTGAAAAAGAGGCACCACAGAATTTCCCAAATGGCTGGTCTAGATCGTTGTTATACAAGCAAGAATTTGACGGAAAAACAGTGGGATTACCATTTCACGATGGTCCTGAATGTTTAATCTATAGAAAAGATTTATTTGAATCTCCTTCAGAAAAAGAAACCTTCAAAAAACAATTTGGAAAACCTTTAGAAATTCCCAAAACGTGGGATAACTTAATTGAAGTTGCCGAATTTTTTAATAGACCAAAAGACGGTTTATATGGAACAACATTTGCCGCTTATCCCGACGCGCACAACACCGTTTTCGATTTTTGTTTGCAATTATGGACACGTAACGGAGAGCTTTTCGATGAAAACAAAAAAATAAAATTAAACTCTGAAGCCGCTATCGAGGGTATGGAATTTTATAGAAAAGCTTTGAAAAACATAAACGCAATTCATCCAGATTCAAGAGATTTTGATTCTGTAAAATCTGGAATGGCTTTCGCAAATGGAAATTTAGCGATGATGGTAAACTGGTTTGGTTTTGCATCAATGTGTGAGTTTTTAGAAGATTCTAAGGTAAAAGGGAAAGTAGATATTGCAAATGTACCATCTGGCCCTACTGGAGAAGGAACATCGCTAAACGCTTACTGGATGTATGTTATAGGTAGCGGTAGTCAGCATAAAAAACTAGCCTACGAGTTTATAAAATTTGCAGTAAATGAAAAAAACGATAAATTATTAACTTTAGAAGGAGCTATCGGTTGCCGAAAATCTACATGGCATGATAAAGATGTAAATAAAGAAGTGCCCTATTATTATAAATTAGAAGCGTTACATAAAAAAACACGATCGCTCCCAAGAAAAAGTAACTGGTCTGAAATTGCAACTGTTATAGATAAATTGGTTTTAGAAGTCATTAATACTTCAAAAGACATTAAATCCATTTTAGACATTGCTCAATTAGAGATTGATTGTATAGAAAATAAATAACCATGGAACTAGTTTACAAACCTGAATTACCAAAAGAAAAACGCCCCATTTATATTATTGGTGCTGGTGGTATTGTTAGAGACGCACATTTACCAGCGTACAAAAAAGCAGGATTTGTTGTTGAAGGCATTACTAATAGAACACGGGAAAAAGCTGAAGATTTAGCAGCATCATTTAACATACCCAATGTCTATAACACAACTGAAGACATGATTGCTGCAGCACCTAAAAACGCTGTGTTTGATTTAACGTTAATGCCAAATCAGTTTTTAGCAACCTTAGAATTATTACCAGATGAAGCAGCGGTTTTAATTCAAAAACCAATGGGTGACAATTATGAGCAAACCTTGGAAATTTTGGAGGTTTGTAGAAGAAAAAAACTAAAAGCAGCCATTAATTGCCAAATGCGTTTCGCTCCCTATGTTATGGCAGCCAAATATTTAATTGAAGAAGGTTTAATTGGTGAATTATATGATTTTGAAGTGCGTTTAACCACTTACACACCCTGGGAATATTTTCCAAATGTGGTGAATCATCCGCGATTAGAAATCCAGCAACACAGTATTCATTATATAGATTTGATACGTTCGTTTTTAGGTAATCCTAAAAAAGTATATTCAAAAACGTTGAAGAATCCCGGAAAGCCAATGTCATCAACTAGAACAACCACAATTATGGATTACAATGATGCTATGCGTGCCATTATCAATACCAATCACGATCATAACTTTGGAGAAAAAAATCAAGAAAGTTTTGTAAAATGGGAAGGTACTAAAGGTGCGATTAAAGCAAGAATTGGTCTGCTTCTAGATTACCCTAACGGGAAACCTGACCTATTTCAATATAGCATTTTGAAAAAAGGAGAAGACCCAAAATGGATTGAGGTAGATTTAGAAGGCTCATGGTTTCCTGATGCATTTGTAGGTACTATGGCGTCTTTAATGCGCTATGTTGAAGGCTCTACAGACGAATTACCAACAAGTGTTGAAGACGTAGTTCACTCCATGGCAATTGTAGAAGCGGCTTACGAATCAAATAATTATGGTGGAGTTTCTCCTAATTATAATGTTTGATAAAAACACTTTGAAAAAGAAATGATAATATGAACATAAATCTATATTTTAAAAGGGCATAGTATTCAGAATTAAAAAATATTAGAAGAATTATTAGTGAATTAAACATAATATAAAGTGAAAAACATTAGTCAAGAAGAAAGAGAATATCTTTCAAAAAGAGGCATTGAATCCAACGAAAAAGTTGTTTTCGATTTAACAGGAAACAATTGGCAATTTGAAGGCATCCGACCTGGAGAAGGGGTTAAAATTGGTTTCCACGAATTAAATTTTGACATTACTGGTGACTCATTCAACTGGAGTTTTGCCAAAGTACCAGGAGATGTATATACTGATTTATGGCGTGCTGGACGTCTGGACGACCCGCATTTTGGGCGAAACAGCCTAAAAGCTAAATGGGTACCAGAAAACGAATGGTGGTACAAACGACAGTTTGATGTACCAAAAGAGATGTATGACAAACATATTCAACTAGTATTTGATGGTGTAGATTTTGGTTGTGACGTGTGGCTGAACGGAACATTTTTAGGTTCACATGAAGGGATGTTTTCAAAATTTAAATTCGATGTTTCAAATACCATTAGATTTGAAAACCTACGCTTTGGAACTAACGTACTTATGATTCGTTTGCATCCAGCTCCTAGACGCTACAGTCAAGTCGCAGGCCGCAAACCCGCATGGCATGGCGACTATTGGGTGAGTCTACCTCCTACTGGTATTTGGAAACCTGTTTATTTAGAAGCAACTGGCAAAGTTACAATTGAAGACACTTATGTAAAGCCAACTATAACTTCTGAAAATTCAGCAAAACTTGATCTTGAAATAGAGCTCAAAAACCATGAGGATTCAGAAAAAGAAGTGACAGTAAAAATAGCTGTTGAAGGCGCTAATTTTAGCTCAGAAACCTACGAAGTAAACAAAACAGTTTCGGTTTCTAAAGGCATAAATCAATTTGAATTGAGTTTAAATATTGATGACGCTAAACTCTGGTGGCCATGGGATTTGGGAGACCAAAGTTTATATAATGCTAAGATAACTATTACTGAAGGAGATAATAAATTACTGGATACAACCGATACATCCTTTGGCATTAGAGAGGTGAAAATGGTTCACAATCCAGGGTTCACCAAAGACCAAGTAGAAAACCCATGGACGGTTATGATTAATGGCAAACGCCATTTTATGCGTTCCGGAACTTGGGGAGGGCCACCAGATATTTTTATGGGGCGTGCGCACCCAAGTAAATACATAGAATTGATTCGTTTAGCCAAAGAAGCCAACTTTAATAATTTAAGGATTTTTGGCTGGCATCCAGAGGAAATTCCGTTATTCTACCAATTATGTAATGAGGCGGGTATTACTGTTTGGCAAGATGTATTGCCCTTAGCAAGTCTATCGTTACCAAAAGACCAAGCCTTTAAAGACGCCGTTTTTGCAGAAGCCATAACATCTGTTAAAGAACAACGAAACCATCCTTGTTTAGTATTATTGGAAGGCTCAGAAGAATTATTTATGACAGCTTCAGACCCTGAGCACAATCTTAAATTTGTGAATGAATTAGGTGAAGCTATAAAACCATACACACCGTTGCATTTTATTCCTTCTTCTCCATTAAGTGATGAAGTTGGTTTAAATTTAGGTTTCAAACCCAATGAAAGTTTCCATGCGAACGATTTATTTTATGGCGAAGGTGAATTTGTTATGGAAGATTATTTCCCAAGTTTAGATTATGCCGTTATTCCAGAATTAGCAATTTCATCATGTCCAAATATTGATAGTATTAAAAAGTTTATTCCGGAGGATGAAATCTGGCCTCCTGGACCAAGTTGGGGGCACCATTGGACCGATTTTGACGCGCTTAGAACTTTAAACTTTGAAGTTTTAGGAGATCAAAGTAGAGATGGTTTTGAAAAATTTGTAGAAGCTACTCAAATAGCCCAAGGTGTTATTTTTCAATATGCATTAGAACATTTTAGAACTCGAAAACCAAAAACTAGTGCTATTTGTATTTGCCACTACATCACGTTTGCACCAGATATGAAATGGGGTATTGTTGACTATTATCAAGAGAAAAAACTATCCTTTGATTACGTTAAAAAAGCATATCAACCTTTGTTAATCACAATGAAACATTACGACAGACGTTGGTTACCGGGTGAAGAATTCAAAGGTGAATTGTGGGTAGTGAACGATTATTATAATTCATTCAACAACTGTAAAGCAACTATTAAATTTCTAGACAACAACAAAACTGTAATTAAGGAAGATAACTTTGATATTTCTGAAATCAAAGGTGATAGTTCTGCAAAATTTGTTGAAGTAACGTGCAAAGTTCCTGGGCAAATTGGAGATAGATTTTTTACTGAAATTACTTTAACGGACGAAAAGAAAAATAATCTTTCGAGTAATGATTATATGTTACTTGTAGCCGATAAGGAAAAGGACAGAAAAGAACTTAGAGCCATTGGGTTAGAAGCCTTTGAAATTAAACAAAAATATGGTTGGGCAAATTATTTTAGATACTACCCCAGTTTAGGAGCAGAAGAAGGACATAATGAAGCTGATGAAAAAATGCCCATTGCAAGAGGGTTTGACAATTAAGTTATGTTTGAATTTAAAAAAGAAAATAGACTAGGTGTTATTTCGCTAAACAAAGCACCTGCGAACAGCTACGACGTACATTTTTTCAAAGAGTTTATCGATCTTCTTGATGAGGTTGAAAAAGATTCTGGTATTGCTGTAGTGCTTATAAAAAGTGCCATTCCAAAATTCTTTTGTGCTGGCGCAGATATTAAAGTGTTTAGCCAAAACACACCAGCGCAAAATAAAGAAATGGTAGTTATGGCGAATAAAACAGCCGAAAAAATAGCTACTAGTTCTAAAATTATCGTGGCATTTTTAAATGGTCATACATTAGGCGGTGGCCTAGAATTAGCTATGGCATGCGATATAAGAATTGCATCAAACAAGCAATTTTTGTTGGGGTTACCAGAGGTAAATCTTGGATTAATGCCAGGGAATGGTGGTATTCCAAAACTTGTACAACTTATTGGTAACTCTAGAGCACTAGAGTTGCTTGTATCTGGTGATACTTTCTCTTCAGAAGAAGCTTTTAACTATGGCCTTGTTACAAAATTATTTAAAGAAAATGAATCTGAAAAAATGGCTTTGAATTATGCTGAAAAATTATCAAATGGCCCTAAGAAAGCTATGTCAGCCATAAAAAAAACCATAAGAGAAGGTTTTGGTATGAATCTCATAGATTTCTTAAATTTAGAAAAAACAAATGTTGACCAATTATATAAAACATTTGATGCCAAAGAAGGCTTTCAAGCTTTTCTAGAAAAACGTAAACCTAATTTCGAATAATCATCTAAAAACAAATAAATATGAAACATACTGAAATAAAACACTATTCATGTTACATAAACGGTGAATGGCTAGATGATACCACAAGAGATGTTATTAATGTAGAAAACCCTGTTGACAATGAGGTTTTTGCTACTGTTACAGCATGTACCAAAAAAGATGTGCAACATGCTTTGGAAACATCAGAAAAAGCACAAAAATCTTGGGCATTAACTCCTGCAAATACTCGAGCTCAATATATAATTGAAATTGCAAATAAGTTAAAACTAGAACGTAAACATTTTGCTAAACTTTTGGTCATGGAACAAGGTAAAACCTACCCTGAGGCTTTAGGCGAAGTGGATGACACCATTACTTACATGACGTATGCCGCAGAATCTGCTAGACGAATACAAGGTGCTATTTTTCCAGCTGATGCAGCTAATAAAAGGCTTTCAATTCACAAAGTGCCTTATGGTGTAACCGTTGGCTTGTGTGCCTTTAATTATCCACTAGCCCTTATTGGACGAAAAGTGGGACCAGCACTTGCTACAGGTAATACCATGATTATAAAACCGCATGAATTGACTCCTATAACCGCTTCAGAATTTTGCCGATTAGTGGATGAATCAAGTATTCCAAAGGGTGTTATAAATATGGTTTCGACTAAAAGTGCAGAAGCGGCTTCATTATTAGTTGAAAGTCCGATAACCAAATTAATTTCATTAACAGGTAGCACAAGAGCGGGTAGAGCAATGTACAGAGCCACCGCCGAAAACATTACAGGTTTAATTTTAGAATTGGGTGGAAAAGCACCGTTTATTGTTTGTAATGATGCCGATATCGATAAAGCTGTTGACGCTGCCGTTATTTCCAGATATGCCAATTGTGGACAAGTTTGTATTTGTAATGAAATGGTATTTGTTGATGATAAAATAGCCGATGAATTCACCGAAAAAGTGGTAAAAAGAACTCAGCAAATCAAGGTTGGAGACCCTTTTGACGCAGCTGTAAATATGGGTCCAAACGTAAGTAAATTTGGGTTAGAACGCGTAAATGATTTGGTAAAACAAAATGTAGCACAAGGTGCAGAATTACTTTTAGGAGGTGGTAGACCAGAAGGTGCTTTTTTTGAAAAAGGAAATTGGTACGCTCCTACAATTTTAGGCAATGTAAAAGGAGACCACGCTACAATTAGTCAGGAATTATTTGCTCCAGTTATGCCAATTGTAAGGGTCTCAGGATTTGAAGAAGCCGTTGCACTTGCAAATGATAGAGAAGAAGGACTTTCTGCATATTTATACTCAAACGATTATAGAATCCACCAAAGAGCAATTGACACTATGGAAGTGGGTACCATATTTATCAACCAGCAAATTATTGGTAATATCCAAGGCTACCATTCTGGACATAAAACATCAGGTAATGCTGGAGAAGATGGAATTTATGGAATAGATCATTACCTTCAAAAAAGAACCATTTATTTAAATTACGAATAAAAACACTTCAAATATAATTATGCATATTAAATCTCAATTTTACGAAGACTACCAATTAGGTCATAAAAGAGAAACCTTAGGCAGAACCATTACAGAAACAGATTTTGTAGTTCACGCAGGCCATACAGGAGATTATTTCCCCCATCATATGGATGCAGAATGGTGTGCAACTCAACCTTTCAAACAACGTATTGCACACGGAACATTAACTTTTGCAGTAGGTATTGGAATGACTGCAACTGAAATTAACCCTGAAGCATTTTCTAAAGGATACGATAGACTACGATTTGTAAAGCCAGTTCATATTGGAGATACTATTAGAGTTGTAGTTTCCATTAGTGAGAAAAAAGAATCTAAACGACCAGAGTTAGGTCATGTAAACGAACACGTCGAAATCTTTAACCAAAAAGATGAACTAGTGTTGGTTTGCGACCATATTTTATTAGCAAAAAAGAGAACACATATTGAATAATTATAAAACTATAACATGAAACCATTTTTAGCACTATTATCCGCCATATTTTTTATATCGTGCAATACCAAAACAAAACAAAAGAAAGACAACGATACCAATGCTCAAATCACCTATGAAGCAGACTGGGAGTCTTTAAAACAACACGAAACCCCAAAGTGGTTTTTAGATGCCAAATTTGGAATTTATTGCCATTGGGGGCCATATTCCGTTCCAGCATATGAAAACGAATGGTACTCCCACTGGATGTATGTAAACGCGGATAATCCAGAAGCTAAAAATGGTAAACCAAGTAAATACTATGAGCACCATGTAAAAACATATGGCACTTTAGATCAATTTGGATATAAAGATTTTATACCAATGTTTACTGCAGAAAAGTTCGATGCAGCTGAATGGGCAGATTTATTCCAAAAAGCAGGTGCTAAATTTGCTGGCCCAGTTTCTGAACACGCCGATGGTTTTGCGATGTGGAATAGTGATTTAACTAAATGGGACGCTAAGGACATGGGGCCCAAACGCGATATTATGGGCGAACTTTCTAAAGAAATTCGTAAACGAGATATGAAATTTATCGCCACTTTCCACCGTCATTGGCTTTTAGCTTGGTATCCAACTTGGGATGAAACCACAGATGCCTCTTACCCAGAATATGCTGGACTATACGGACCAAAAATGAAAAAAGGGGATTTTATCTATCCTAGAGATGTACATGACCTTGATGCTGGTGTTGATAAATATTACCCTTTAGCCGATAAGGAATTTAATGAAGAATGGCTGGCTCGCCTTAAGGAAATAATTAACAAATACAATCCAGATTTGGTGTGGTTTGATAATAAAATGGATGTTATTGGTGAGGATTACAGAAAGGAATTCTTGAATTATTATTATAACCATGGTGAAATGAACAACCAAGATGTTGTGGCAACCTATAAATTTTACGACTTTGCAAAAGGATCTGCTGTGTTAGATTTAGAGCGTTCCAGAATGAAAGAAAAGCAACCTTTCCCATGGCTTACCGATGATTCAATTGATTGGAAAGCATGGAGCCATATTAGCGACCCACGCTACAAATCTACAAATAGGCTCATTGACTTTTTGGTGGATGTAGTAAGTAAAAATGGCGCAGTGTTATTAAACATTACACCTAGAGCCGACGGCACAATTCCAGAACCTGTAAAAGAGCGTCTTTTAGAAATAGGAGAATGGTTAAAAGTAAACGGTGAAGCTATATATGGTACACGTACTTTTGAAGTATATGGTGAAGGTGATGCAGAAATCGTAGAAGGGCATTTAAGCGAAGAAAAAAATGCAGATAACACATCAAAAGATGTGCGTTTCACAACTAAAGGTGAAACACTTTATGCTATTGTTCTAGATTGGCCAAATGAAGGTGAAAAAGTAATTAGAACCCTTAAAAAAGGGAATGAATATTTAAAAAGAGACATTACATCCATACAACTTCTAGGTCATGAAGGAGATCTAAACTTTGAAATAAAGAACGATGGACTTCATATTTCCCTTCCGAAACAAAAAGTAGGAAATCATGCTTTTACATTTAAAATAAACTAAGCAATATTCATTAAAGCTCGCCTGTTACGAAAGTAATAGGTGGGCTTTTTTTTATTGAGTCTATTTATAAAAAACATACACAAACTGGAGAAACAATACTATTAGTTCTGCTTTTTTCTTCCAACAATCCTGATGCTGTAATAGCATAATTAATCACTTCGTTTGAGTCTTGTAAACAAGCTATAAGCCAATTACCATCGGGTGTTATATTAAATTCCCTTAATGTTTTTCCGTTAGTTAATTGGTAGGCCAACATATGTAGTTCCTCATTTTTAATTTCAAAAATAGTAATTACGTCAACCGTTCTATTTGCGGCATAAAGGTATGCTCCATTCGGGTGAATTCTTATGGCAGAACCACTTGGAACACCTGTAAAAGAAGCAGGTAATGCATCATATAATTTTTCAAAGTAAAACTTATCTTCCTTGTACTTTAAAATAGCTATTTTTCCCGTTAATTCATTCATTACGTAACATAAATTTCCTTCAGTATTAAAAACCATATGTCTCGGA
Organism: Algibacter agarivorans; assembly: GCF_039543245.1. Lineage (NCBI taxonomy): Bacteria > Pseudomonadati > Bacteroidota > Flavobacteriia > Flavobacteriales > Flavobacteriaceae > Algibacter > Algibacter agarivorans. The sequence continues at coordinate 97,947 of NZ_BAABJJ010000030.1, read as the reverse complement.
CCATTTCCTTTTGGAATTGATATATCCTTTTCTGGCAAGCCTTCTAAAATCCCCTCTTTTAATCTATAAACCTTGATTTTATCAATCCCTAAATCTGTCACGAATACACGCTCACCATCGGGATGCACTACTGCTTGGTGCGCATGTGGTGCTTCTTGTCGATCTTTATTTATACTCTTTCCTTTATGCACAAAATTATGACTACAACCTAAAATAGTCCCCTTTGCCCCTAACGGAAAAAATACCAAGTTTCCAGAACCGTAACAGGCTACCAATAAATTATTATTTACTGTATTGATATGACAAGGCAAGCTTCCATCCAGAGGTTGTTCATTAACAAATTTCAAAGAAAAATCATCCAAAATCTTAAAGGAGCTAACTTTTGGAGCGTTGATATCTTCCACCTCGGTCACAGCATACAAATACCCATTATTTGCTGTAAGGTAAGCGGGATTTCTTACCATGTAAGCATTTAAAAACTCAATAACTCCAGAATTTAGATTTAGTGACACCGTAGAAACACCTTTTCCAGAGCCCCCGAAATTAGGAGTCAACATTTCGGTATAACTTCCTATGAAAAAAATCAATTTATCATTGCTTAAATCCATCAACTAAATTATTTTATGACTATAAATATAAAAAATCGCACCATATTTATGGGTAGAATGTGGCAATATAAAATTATTCAATTGAGGCAATTGTATGACAAAAATCATCTTTAGCTTAAATATAAGACAGTAATTTTGTCGTAATTTAAAATAGAAATGAATAGATATCTATCGTTTAAAAACATGCAATAAACTATCTTTGCACTTCTAGAGAAACATCATTATGAGTAAAGGAATTTACGTAGCAACAATAGAACCAAATAGTGGCAAATCTGTTGTTGTTCTAGGGCTGATGCGCATGCTTTTGGGGAAAACCGCCAAAGTAGGGTATTTTAGACCCATTATTGAAGACACCAAAACAGGCGAAATGGATAACCACATTAATACGGTGGTTTCCTATTTTGAAATCGACATTAATTATAAAAAAACCTTTGCTTATACGAGAAGTGAGGTTTTGGACTTATATAACAAAGGAAAGTCTGGTGATGTTATTGATGAAATTATCAAGAAATACAAATACCTTGAAGATCGTTTTGATTTTGTTTTAGTTGAAGGCACTGATTTTTCACATGAGAATTCTAGTCTTGAGTTAGATATCAATCTACTGATTTCTAAAAACTTAGGAATCCCAGCTATTATTGTTTCTCAGGGTGACGGAAAATCGCTATCCGAAGTTGCAGACAATGTCCAATTGGCGCATGATGCTTTCAAAGAAGAAGTAGATGTGCTATCTATAATGACCAATAAAATTAACCCTAATGAGGCATCAAATTTAAAATCACTTTTAAAGACTCGCATAAAAAGCGGCACAGATATTACTGTAATTCCTAAAATAAGCAGTTTAGCAAGCCCTACCGTTAAGGAAATTATAAAAAAACTGAAGGGAAACATTCTTTTTGGCTCAGACATGCTTAACAACCAAGTTGACAGCTTTAATGTGGCCACCATGCAACTCCGTAATTATCTTAACCAATTAAGAGACGATTGTTTAGTAATTACCGCAGGAGATAGGGCAGACATTATTTTAGGTGCGCTTCAAGCCAATATATCCAAAAACTACCCAAAAATATCTGGAATTATTTTAACTGGCGGGTTAATGCCTGAAGAATCCATTTTAAAACTTATTGAAGGACTATCAAGCATCGTTCCAATAGTTAGTGTTAAAGGTGGAACCTTCTCAGTTGCCAATGATATTGGTAAAATTAAGTCTAGAATTTATGCTGAAAACATTGAAAAAATTGAAACCTCGATTGCAACCTTTGAAATGCATGTTGACACGGATAAACTAGCCAACGATTTAATCACTTTTGAGTCAGAAATATTTACCCCCAGAATGTTTCAATACAATTTATTGCAACGTGCCTTAAACAATAAAAAGCATATTGTGCTCCCTGAAGGTTATGACGAAAGAGTTCTAAAAGCTGCTGCAAGATTGATTGATGCACATGTGGTGGATTTAACTTTAATTGGTGAAAAAGAAAAAATCAAAGAACGCATTGAGCACTTTGATATTTCTTTAGATATTAATGATATTAATGTTGTTAACCCAATTGAATCACCGCACTTTGAGGATTATGCAAATACATTTTATGAACTAAGAAAGCATAAAGGTGTAAACTTAGACATGGCTAAAGACACGATGATAGACGTATCGTATTTTGCCACCATGATGATTCACAAAGGGCATGCAGACGGTATGGTTTCTGGTGCTGTACATACTACAGCGCATACCTTACGCCCTGCTTTACAATTTATAAAAACGAAACCGGGAGTTAATATTGTATCGTCAATTTTCTTTATGTGTTTAGAGGATCGCGTTTCCATTTTTGGAGATTGCGCCATAAACCCAAACCCTAATGCAGAACAGTTAGCCGAAATTGCCATTTCATCTGCCAAAACCGCTAAAGATTTTGGTGTTGAACCTAAAGTAGCCATGTTATCTTATTCTTCTGGCGCTTCTGGTAAAGGTGAAGATGTTGAACGTGTTAGAAAAGCAACTGAAATTGCAAAAGCACAAGCACCAGATTTAAAAATTGAAGGCCCTATACAATATGATGCCGCGGTTGATATGCGCATTGGCAAAAGTAAATTACCTGATTCTGAGGTTGCAGGACAAGCCAGTGTTTTAATTTTCCCTGATTTAAATACAGGAAACAACACCTACAAAGCGGTGCAACGTGAAACTGGAGCTTTAGCCATTGGCCCAATGTTACAAGGACTTAACAAACCCGTTAACGATTTAAGTAGAGGCTGTACTGCCGATGATATTTACAGTACAGTAATCATAACCGCAATACAAGCCCAAGACCTTTAAAATATGCAAATACTAGTTTTAAATTCAGGAAGTTCTTCCTTGAAATTTCAATTGTTTTCAATGCCAGAAGAAACGATTCTTTGTTCTGGTTTAATTGAGCGTATAGGGTTTGATGACGCCAAATTCAAATTCAAAACCGATAAAAACACTATTGAAGTTGTTGAGTCCATACCGAACCATAAAGTAGGGTTGGAATTATTATCAAAGCAATTATTAGATAAAGAAAAGGGCATTATCAAATCTGCAGATGCGATTGATATTGTGGGTCATCGTGTGGTTCATGGTGGTAAACATTTTAGTAACACCACTGAAATAACCGAAGCTGTTAAAGAAAAAATAAAAGCACTATCATCATTAGCGCCTTTGCACAACCCCGCAAATTTAGAAGGTATTGAAGTTGCGGAAGCCATCTTTCCAAACGCTAAACAGGTTGCTGTTTTCGATACCGCTTTTCATCAATCTATCCCTGAGCATGCTTATAAATATGCTATTCCAAATGAATTTTTAGAAAAACACCATATTCGTTTGTATGGCTTTCATGGCACCAGTCATAAATTCGTTTCAGAAAAAGCTATTGAATTTCTTGGTAAAGAACACTCAAAAATCATCACTATTCATTTAGGCAATGGATGTAGCATGACTGCTATTAAAGATGGAAAAAGTATAGACCATACCCTTGGTTTTTCACCAGTAAACGGACTCATCATGGGCACACGTTCTGGAGATATTGACCAGTCCATTATATTTCATTTAGCTGAAAAATTTAATTATAGCTTTAAAGAAATCAACAATATTCTTCAAAAGAAAAGTGGGATGTTAGGTTTAACAGGATTCAGTGATTTAAGAGATATTCAAGCTGAAGCCGAAAAAGGAAATAAAGATTGTCAACTTGCTTTACAAATGAATGCATATCGTATTAAAAAATACATTGGAAGTTATGCGGCTGTTTTAAACGGCCTTGATGCCATAGTTTTTACAGCAGGTATTGGCGAGAATTCTCCCGAAATGAGACGACGAGTTTGTGAAGATCTAGATTATCTGGGCATTACCCTCGACTCAGAGAAAAATCAGGTAAGACCAGATAAGTTGACCGTTATAAGTACTGAAGATTCAAAAGTAAAGGTATTGGTTATTCCAACCAATGAGGAGTTGGAAATAGCTAAACAGGCTATGTCCTTGGTATTACCTAAGACTATTGGTTAAAGAGTCAATAAATTCTTATAAAAGAATTTGAGTCAACACCTTGTTGCCCTGATAAAATATTGCCACTAACGAAAACGCTCACTACTTCATCTGAACATAACACTCCTTTTGATTCGTGACAAACAAGCGCTTCTCCATCATTATTTTGAAGGGTTTGAAACGTTGCAACATTATTAGAATAAACATATGTACCTCTTTCAAATCCAATAAAATTATTCTCTTCAGTCCATTGTAATCCAAAATACCGATTATCAGGCAAAAACATAAAAATAACATCACCATTCAACCCACTTTCCCATGCACCGATAAGTGTTGAACTATTAAATGGCGACTCATTAAATATTGGTGATAATTCAACCGCAGATCCTCCAGACGGCGTAAACACTAATTTATTCCCACTTAACGCGAAATCAAATTTCACATTAGAACATGTTGAATTTGTTTGATCACAAATTAAAGCTTCTCCATCATTATTTTCAATTGTAGTAAAAGAAACAGTACTACCGTTTATAGTATAAGTTCCTCTTTCATAACCAATATTATTATTCTCCTCTATCCATTGGATACCAAAGTATCGATTATCAGGTAAAAACAAAAAAAGAGTACTATCACCAAGCTGCCATGCACCAACAATATCGGAGCCTAAATTCAAATTCATGGTTTGCGTAAGATGAGCTCGAGTTTCTACTACCGAGATTAAACTAGTATTTGTTGAACCTGAATTGGAAATTAGGTTAATAACATCTGGATTGTTTTCAAATGCATCAGAATCAACTGAAAAATTAATTGCTTTAGCAAAACTAGCTGCTTGACTTGGTATTACTATTCCATTTTCGGGGTTTCCATCAGCATCCAAAGTTTGGAGTAATCTGGCAACATTAGTAGCTGTATTATTTTTAACCTCAGTAGTATTTGCCAAATACATGGGTGTTATAATTTCGGCAGCTGTAACAGGAGGAAAGGTCAAACTACCTATAGAAAATGTTACTGTTTCTCCTTCAACATATTTAAATTCTCCTTTTGAATTTGTAGTACCAGACTGTGTGGCTGTTGCATAACTTAAATTTTCTACTGTACTATCTAAGAAAACACCTGTGATTAAGTCAGGTGTTTCTTTAACATCTTCTTCATTATCACTTTGACAAGAAAAAATTAAAGCACAAAATGTAAATAATAATAATAATGTTTTTTTGAAGATTAATTGCTTTTTCATTTTTGGTTGGTTTTAATTTTATTAAGATAATAAAAAAAATAGAACTAAAAACTATTCAAAAATTAATCGGCCTTTATAAACCTCTTCAACATCAATTATGGGTGGCACTTTTACAGAAATTACATTGCCAATGCCTCGAATTATCCCTGTAATTTCCTGTTGTGGATTTACAATCATATCGTTTGAACTTCTATTTGACACCCTAACTTTTTGGGCTATTAAATGTCGCCCTTCAAATCGAGAAGTGCCTGCGGCAAATGTAATATTCAAATTATCGGTTTGTCCAGAAATGTAACCTACCGATAGATTATTAAATACCAAAGTGAAATTAATATTATCTATTTGCAATCTAAAATCCCCAACATTAAAAGCTTCAGGAGCACTAAAATCTTCAGACAAAACAGTTAAACTAGGATAACTTAAAACACCATCAGAACTTATCTCATATTGTGTAGAACTTCTTATTTCAGTAATATTAGGTGATGTAATATATACTTTAGTAATGCCATAATCTCTAACATAGTTACACGCATTATTATCCGTTAACGTTAATCTGCTATCAACAACTTCAGCAATAACGTCATTAATTAAATTCTTTCCTGTTTCAATAATTACACTTTGAGTTGCACCCTCTTTAATAATTAACTCAATATCTCGATTTACCAAAATTTTATCAAAACTAGAAAGCGTTGCCTCCTGTTGTATAATGCTTCCTGCCTTTTGAAAACAATCACCAGCATCTTCACTATCGCACCCGATAATTAAAAAGAATAATAAAATATAAACTAGTTTTTTCATAATCGTACACCCAATCCAAATTCAACACCTTCAGCTCTAGCACCGTGCGCTTTAAGTGTTAATGCGCCAAACAATTTTTTGAAAAAATAACGTTTCAAACCAATACGCACATAGACTTTTCCTTCAAAATCAAAAGGATAATATACATAATATCCAAGTTGTGTTACTAACGACGTTTTATTAATAAATAATTCATGTCCTGCAAAAACACCAACACGTTTATGATCCTCATTGCCCAATACATTTTCTTCAGGAAACGAGACACTTTTATAGTAAATAAGTTCTTTTAAAAAATTTGAAAAGAAAACATCTGTACCCAATTGCAATGCACTAGATTTATTAATCCGTTTATCAGCATAAGCAGATAGCACGTACATGGCGTACTGCCCGCTGCCTGCAATATCACTTTCATTAATTCCCGTTCTAAAAACTAAATTGTATTTAATAGGTTCAGAAAAAGCTTGATCCGCCTTTTTATCTAAGGTTTTTTGGTATACCAAATTCTCATCATTCAAACTATAATTAACTCCTACATTAAATGTTATAGAGTTAGTACCATTGTTTGGCGATTTCACATTCGCATTAGAATAATGAATCAATGAAAACCCTGCTTGTAAACCAAAATCATCAAAAACACGCTCCTTTTTATAATTCAACATCACATAGGTACTACTTCCAAACTTGGAACCAAAAGCTACATTTTTAAAGTTAGTTTCTCTGTGATACGGATTGGTATTATAGGCCATGCCTTGCCCAATACGGAACATCAAATTTCGTTTTAAAAAGTAAAAATTGTAATGTGCATAAAGCGACATATTGTTCCCTAAAACATCATTCTTCATGTTTTGATAGGCCAACGAAAACCCATAATCTGGATAATTAAACCGCTGTTCCCAGTCTTCAAAACCGTATGTTTTTTTATTCCAACCTAAAATAACACCTTCAGGATGTCCTTTAATCAAATGGAGAATTTCATTGTTGTGAAGTGCAATATTCCCTCGAAAGTAGTTAACATCAATATACGACGTATGCGTCTTATCTTGAGAAAAAGAAAAACTAAAAGCTAAACAAAAAACACATAAAAATAATTGGCGCATAAATAATTTAATTATTAAAATAACGCCGATGCAATAGCTTTTATATTATCACTTTTGCCCATGGAATAATAATGCAATACAGGTACGCCTGCCGCTTTTAATTCTTTTGATTGCTGAATAGCAAATTCAATACCTGCTTGTCTAACAGCCTTATTATCCTTACAGCCTTCAACAGCATCAATTAAATCTTGCGGCAAATCAATTTTGAATACCTGTGGCAGTAATTGTAAATGACGTTTTACCGCAATAGGTTTAATTCCAGGAATAATAGGCACGTTAATACCCATTTCTCTAGCCTTATCAACAAATTCAAAATATTTTTTATTATCAAAAAACATTTGAGTCACCACATAATCAGCTCCAGCATCCACCTTTTCTTTAAGACGTCTTAAATCAGTTACTAATGATGGTGCTTCCATATGTTTTTCAGGGTAACCTGCAACACCAATACAAAAATCAGAATTATGCTCAACCACAACGTCATCATGCAAATATTGACCTCTGTTAAGTTGAGCAATTTGAGATACCAATTCACTAGCAAATGCATTCCCTCCCTTTACAGGCTTAAAATAAGCTTCATCCTTCATTGAGTCTCCTCTAAGTGCCATGACATTATCTAACCCTAAATAATGACAATCTACCAATACATATTCAGTCTCTTCTTTAGTAAATCCACCACACAACAAATGCGGAATAGCATCCACATTATATTTATGCATAATAGATGCACAAATCCCAACGGTACCCGGTCTCATTCGAGTAATTCGCTTATCTAAAAGTCCATTACCTTTATCAATATACACATATTCCTCCCTAGACGTCGTCACATCAATAAAAGGCGGTTTAAACTCCATCAACGGATCTATATTATTATATAAATCCTGAATATTTTTACCTTTTTGAGGTGGTATCACTTCAAAAGAAAACAACGTTTTCCCTTTGGCGTTTTTTATGTGATCTGTTACTTTCATCAGTTATCTTTTGTCATTCCCGTGAAGGCGGGAATCTCATCAATATTATTTTTATTTTTTCTTAGCCCCGATTCCGATAACTATCGGAACACGAATGATTTCTTTTAAGCTATTTTTCTGGGCGTTACCACAAGGGTCGCGCTTTCCGTTACAAGTCCTCGCACCTCCTTCGTCGGGCTGTGGGCTTTCCACTGCAATCCCTAACGCGAAAAACCCACACCTAGCCCCTCCGAAGGAGGGGAACTCTTACTCAACTCTTTTTTTCCAGACCTTTCATGTTTTTTAAAAACATGAAAGGTCTCAACGTTTTTCTATCCACAATCCATTCCTCACTTTCGGCGAGGTTAGGAGGGATTTTTATTCAGCTAAAGTAGGATGCAACCACTTTCTAGCTTTATCTTTTGCTATCCCTTTTCTGGTGGCATAGTCTGTTACTTGGTCATCTGTAATTTTACCCAAACCAAAATATTTAGCTTCAGGGTTTCCAAAATAATAACCCGAAACGGCTGCAGCTGGCCACATCGCTAAACTTTCGGTTAATTTTACGCCTATTAATTTTTCAACCTCAAGCAATTCCCAAATGGTTTCTTTTTCTAAATGGTCTGGACAAGCAGGATAACCTGGTGCTGGACGAATGCCTTTATAACTTTCTTTAATTAAATCGTTGTTAGATAAATCTTCATTTGCAGCATAGCCCCAATGTTTGGTTCTTACTTGTTTGTGTAAATATTCAGCAAAAGCTTCTGCAAATCTATCCGCAATAGCTTGCGCCATTATCGCATTATAGTCATCCTCTTTATCCCTATAACTATCGGCTAATTCTTGCGCTCCAAATATTCCAACACAAAATGCGCCCATATAATCTGTCTTACCAGAATCTTTTGGTGCAATAAAATCTGCTAAAGCATGGTTAGGAACCCCTTCACGTTTTTTTAATTGCTGACGTAACGTTCTAAAAACAACAATTTCCTTACCTTTTTTCTGAACAGAAATATCATCTTCATTAATCGAGTTTGCTTCAAACAAACCAAAAACGGCTTTAGGCTTCAATAATTGTTTTGCAATAATATCTTGAACCATCTGTTGCGCTTCTTCATACATCGTTGTGGCCTGTTCGCCAACAACATCATCCGTTAAAATATCTGGAAATTTACCATGTAAATCCCAACTTCTAAAAAACGGACTCCAATCTATAAACGGTACTAATTCTTTTAGACTTAACTGCTTTAAGATCTGAACACCCAATTCCTTAGGTTTTACAATTTCAGAAGTTTCCCAATCAATTTTATATTTTCTATCTCGTGCTTCATTAATCGATATATAAGATTTCTCTTTACCGCGTTTTAAAAACTTGGTTCGGAATTCATCATAATCCGTCTTCATTTTAGCAACATACTCATGAGATGTTTTCTTATTCAACAAATCACCTACAACCGTTACCGCTCTTGAGGCATCATTTACATGAACCACAGCGTTTTTATACTGCGTATCAATCTTAACCGCAGTGTGCGCTTTAGAGGTTGTTGCGCCACCAATTAGTAATGGCAATTCAAAATTCTGACGCTGCATTTCCTTTGCTAAATACACCATTTCATCAAGCGATGGTGTGATTAATCCAGACAACCCAATAGCATCAACACGTTCTTTTATAGCTGTATCAATAATTTTTTCAGGTGGTACCATAACCCCCAAATCAACTATTTCGTAATTATTACATGCCAAGACCACACTCACAATATTTTTACCAATATCATGCACATCGCCTTTTACAGTTGCCATTAATATTTTACCAACAGGCTCTTGTTTATCGCCTTTTTCAGCTTCAATAAACGGATTTAAATAACCAACCGCTTTTTTCATCACACGGGCAGATTTTACTACTTGTGGTAAGAACATTTTACCAGCGCCAAATAAATCCCCGACTACGTTCATTCCAATCATCAAATTACCTTCAATAACTTCAATAGGTTTATCTGCTGCTTGTCTAGCTTGCTCTATATCTTCAATAATAAAAGCATCAATCCCTTTTACTAAAGCATGTGTAATTCTATCTTGCAATGGATTTTCTCTCCATGATAAATCCAATCCTTTTTCTACTTTCGAACCTTTAACGGTTTCTGCAAAATCGAGTAAGCGCTCAGTAGCATCGTCTCTTCTATCTAAAATAACATCTTCAACATGTTCTAATAAATCTTTTGGTATATCATCATAAATCTCTAAAAGTGCAGGATTTACAATGCCCATATTCATACCTGCTTGAATGGCATGATATAAAAACACCGAATGCATCGCCTCACGAACGCCATTATTACCTCTAAAAGAAAAAGACACATTACTCACTCCTCCACTTACTGAAACATTCTCTAGATTTTGACGAACCCAACGTGTTGCTTCAATAAAGTCAATCGCATTTTTGCGGTGCTCTTCCATGCCTGTTGCAACAGGAAAAACATTTAAATCGAAAATGATATCTTCTGAAGGAAAACCAACTTTGTTAACCAAAACATCATAGGAGCGTTTTGCAATTTCTATACGTCTTTCATAATTATCAGCTTGTCCATCCTCATCGAAAGCCATGACAATAACAGCAGCTCCATAGCGTTTTATTTGCTTAGCTTCCCAAATAAACTTGTCTTTACCTTCTTTAAGTGAAATAGAATTCACAACACATTTACCTTGTACCACTTGAAGACCAGCTTCAATGATTTCCCATTTTGAACTATCAATCATGATTGGCACACGACAAATATCAGGTTCGGCAGCAATCAAATTAAGGAAACGAATCATCGCTTCTTTACCATCAATCAATCCATCATCAAAATTAATATCGATAATTTGTGCTCCACCATCTACTTGATGACGAGCAATGTCTAAAGCCTCATCAAATTTTTCTTCTTTAATTAATCGTAAAAATTTGCGAGAACCAGCAACATTAGTACGTTCTCCAACATTTATAAAATTGCTGTTTTCGTTCAAAACCAAAGGTTCTAAACCAGACAATTTCATGTATTTTGTTTGTTTTATTTTCATTACTTATAATGCTCTACTGTTGGAAATGGGTCATAAAAATGGTGCAATAACGCTTTCCATTCTTGGTATTCATCTGACTTACGAAATCCGATTTCATGATCTTCAATCGTTTCCCAATTCACTAATAATATATATTTATCGTCTTGCTCAATACATTTTTTAAGTTGATGTGAGATGTAACCTTTCATTGAAGATATAATTTTTTCTGCTTTTTGAAAACTAGTTTCAAAATCTGGAGAAAGACCTTCTTTTATATTTAATGTGGCTACTTCTAAAATCATATCTTTACTTAACGAGACCCTTTGACTGTGCTCAAGGCGACAGCTTCACGTGGTTTGTATTTTGCCGCTATGTTTGCAATTTCTCTAATATGTTCTGGTGATGTTCCGCAACAACCACCAATAATATTGATTAAATCCTTTTTTAAATATTCTTCAATTTGTTCACCCATTTCTTCTGGCGATTCATCATATTCTCCAAAAGCATTTGGTAAACCTGCATTAGGATGTGCTGAAATTGCAAAATCAGTTTTAGAAGCAATCGCCTCTAAATGCGGTTGTAATAAATTTGCCCCTAAAGCACAATTGAATCCAACAGATAATAAAGGAATATGTGATACTGAAATTAAAAACGCTTCAGCAGTTTGTCCAGACAAGGTTCTACCTGAAGCATCTGTAATCGTTCCGCTTAACATAACTGGAATATCTATACTTCTTTCATCTTTTACTTCTTCAATAGCAAATAATGCTGCTTTCGCATTAAGCGTATCGAAAACCGTTTCAACTAATAGTAAATCTACACCACCATCAACTAAAGCTTCAACTTGCTGTTTGTATGCTATTCGTAATTCATCAAAAGTCACCGCTCTATATCCTGGGTCATTTACATCTGGCGACATACTAGCCGTTCTGTTTGTTGGCCCTATAGAACCTGCAACAAAACGTGGTTTATGTGGTTCTTTAGCAGTGAATTCATCAGCAACTTCTTTAGCGATTTTAGCAGATTGATAGTTGAGTTCATAGACCAAATCTTCCATTTGGTAGTCTGCCATAGCAATTGTGGTTCCTGAAAACGTATTGGTTTCAACAATATCTGCACCTGCTTCAAAGTATTTTCCATGAATGGTTTTAATGGCTTCAGGCTGTGTAATAGACAACAAGTCGTTATTACCCTGTAATGGTGTTGGGTAATCTTTAAAGCGATCGCCTCTAAAATCTTCTTCTGTGAATTTGTAAGCTTGTAACATGGTACCCATGGCGCCATCTAAAACTAAAATTCGTTCTTTTAATGCTTGTTGTATATTTGACATTTGATCTTTATTAGCTGCATGTCATCAAGAAAAGCTAAGGATTACTTTTCGTTATCTTTCCAATACTTTCATACTAGTAGAATTTAGCACCTTCTTTACAAGATAAAGGGTTGCCAAGGTTTCAACGGGTCTAATCCCTCTACCTTTCTTGATAACACTAGTACGTTAATGAACTCGCGAACAAAAGTACTAACTATATTCCTTTATTCACACTTATTTTATAAAAATTGTACCCTTACTCAAACAATGTTGACGACAAATACCTATCACCTCTATCGCAAATTATGGCTACAATGACACCTTCTTCAATTTGTTCTGCGATTTTTAAAGCACAATAGACAGAACCGCCACTACTCATTCCAGCAAAAACACCTTCTTCTTTGGCTAATTTTATGGTTGTTCTTTTGGCATCTTCTTCTGAAACATCTACTACGATATCAACCTTTTTAGGCTCGAAAAATTTTGGCACATACTCTGGTGACCATTTTCTAATCCCAGGAATTCTTGCACCATCTGCAGGTTGTGCTCCAACAATAGTGATAGCTGGGTTCTTCTCTTTTAAATATGTTGAAACTCCGGTTATAGTTCCAGTTGTTCCCATGGCAGACACAAAATGAGTCACATTTCCTTTAGTTGCTTCCCAAATTTCTGGACCAGTAGTTTTATAATGCGCTTTCCAATTATCATGATTTTCAAACTGATTTAACAACGTGTAGCCTTTTTCATCTCTGAGCTTAAAAGCTAAATCTCTTGAACCTTCAATACCAACATCAGCAGGTGTCAAAATCACCTCAGCGCCATAAGCCCTCATCGTTTTAACGCGTTCTTCAGTAGAATTCTCAGGCATGATTAATACCATCTTCAATCCCAATAGTTTTGCGATAAAAGCTAAAGCAATGCCTGTATTTCCGCTAGTAGCTTCAACTAAAGTGCCTCCTATTTTTATATCACCTCTTTTTAAGGCTTCATTAATCATGTTGAACGCAGGCCTGTCTTTAACACTTCCTCCAGGATTATTACCTTCTAATTTTAGAAACAATCTTACTCCCTTTTTTGAAATAAGATGAGTTGCTTCAACCAATGGTGTATTGCCTATCTGACCAATAATACTATTTTCGAATTCCATTTTTTCTTGGTCTTATTTTAATTTCAGTTTGATAGGTTACTAATGAGTTTTCAGGAACAGATTCCGTAATCCAAACGTTAGCACCAATTATACTATTTGCTCCTATGACGATGTCTCCTCCCAAAACAGTGGCATTAGCGTAAATGCATACATTGTCCTCTATAGTTGGGTGTCTTTTTGTGGATGCCAAACTTTTAGATACCGAAATACCGCCTAAAGTTACCCCTTGATAAATCTTAACATCTTTACCGATAATAGACGTTTGGCCAATTACAATCCCTGTACCATGATCGATATAAAACGACTCGCCAATGGTTGCTCCAGGATGAATATCAACTCCTGTAATACCATGAATATACTCACTCATCATTCTTGGTAAAATATGAACTCCAAGCTTATATAGGGCATGACTCAATCGGTAAATTGAAATGGCATAAAAACCAGGATAAGCCATGTAAATTTCAGCTAAAGAATGCGAGGCTGGGTCATTTTTCTCAAATGCAATAGCATCTAAATCCAGTTTTCTTCTAATCTCTGGAAGTTCTGTTTTAAATGTTGCCCAAATGCCGCTACCATTTTCTATCTCTAATTTAGACAGTATTTTAAGAAATGTTTTTTCTAAATACTCCTCATGAACTTCTTCTTGTTCACAATCAAACAAGGAATAAAACAATCTTTTCGTGAATGTTTTTGCTGTATCTTTAAGGCAAACGTTATAACTTTTCATCTTTTAAATAAAAATACCTACAAGATTTTAAAAACCTTGTAGGATTAGAAAATATATTTGTTTTTAAGACCCGTAAGATATTAAAAACTTAGCAGACCTTTCAAATTAATTTATTGCTTGAACAACTGCCTTTGGCGCTTCTTTACGTGATCCGTCAAAACCATCAATTCCACTAACCGTTGTATATTTTAAAACATATTTTTTTCCTGGATTGATAATTCTATATGCGGCTTGACACATTAAAGTTGCCTCATGGAAACCACAAAGAATTAATTTCAATTTCTCTGGATAGGTATTCACATCTCCAATAGCAAAAACACCTGGAATGTTCGTTTGGTAATTTAATGAATTATCCACTTTTATAGCGTTCTTCACGATTTCTAATCCCCAATTTCCTATAGGCCCTAATTTAGGCGACAAACCGAATAATGGAATAAAATGATCCGTTTCTTTTTTAATAGTTTCCCCATCTCTCACATAACTAACCGCTTCAATTTTACCATCACCATGCAATTCTTTAACCTCTGCTGGCGTTACTAAATTTATTTTACCAAGCTTGGTTAATTCTGCTACTTTTTCAACAGAATCTAAAGCGCCTCTAAATTCATTTCTTCTGTGAATTAAAGTCACTTCTGAAGCTATATCGGTCAAAAAGATACTCCAATCTAATGCAGAATCCCCTCCACCAGAAATAACTACTCTTTTACCTCTGTAAAACTCAGGATCTTTAATAATATATTCAACCCCTTTATCTTCATAATCAGCAATCCCTTCAATAGCTGGTTTTCTAGGCTCAAAAGACCCTAAACCGCCTGCAATAGCAACTACTGGAGCTTGATGCTGCGTACCTTTATTAGTGGTAACAATAAACGAGCCGTCGTCTTGTTTTTCAATGGTTTCAGCACGTTCTCCAAGCGTAAACCCTGGTTCAAATTGCTTGCCTTGTTCCAATAAATTCCTAGTTAAGTCTCCAGCTAAAATTTCCGGAAAACCAGGAATATCATAAATCGGTTTTTTTGGGTAAATCTCAGAACATTGCCCACCTGCTTGTGGTAATGCGTCAATTAAATGACATTTCAATTTCAATAAACCTGCTTCAAATACAGTGAATAACCCTGTTGGACCTGCTCCTATTATAAGTATATCTGTTTTAATCATTTCTGCTATTCTTTTAATACCTTATTTTTTTTCAATTAATCCTTTTGTGAATTCATTTAGTGTTTCCACTTTTTCTTCGAAATCACCTTTTATTGTTTTTCTGTATTCGTTTAAATTCTTCACTAAATCATCTACATTTTCTGGAATGACATCCTCAAAAAACTGACGTAAACGTTTAGCTGTTGTTGGTGACTTTCCATTTGTTGAAATCGCCACTTTTACATGTCCTTTAGTTACGATACCTCCCATATAAAAATCGCAATATGGAGGGTTATCGGCAACATTTACTAAAATGCTTTTTTTTCTGCAACGCTTATAAACCTTAACGTTAACTTCAGGAACATCAGTCGTTGCCACCACAATATGCTTTCCTTTTAAATACTTTTTTTTGTATTTATCTTTTATTAAAACAACATCGCCTTTTCTTGCTAATTCAATAGTCCCTTTTCTAAACATAGGCGACACCATGGTTACATGCGCATCTGGACTCGATTTTAAAAGAAACGTTAATTTTTCTTCGGCTACAAAACCACCACCTACAATAAGCACGTTTAAGTTTTTTGCCTTTAAAAAAATAGGATATAAATTATTCCGATCCTCATCTGCTCCTAAAGAAGGAACAGGACTAGAATTTTTTATTTTATCGTCTTCAATTAGCATCTTACAGATTTTGATTGGCTTCTTTTAACACAGAAGATAATTGAACCCGTTCTTTTACTACATCACCAATAACTATTATTGCCGGAGATGATAATTGCTTTTCTTTTACAACCTGTTGGATATTACGAATGGTTCCTATACCTACATTTTCATTATCTCTCGTTCCATTTTGAATGATGGCTACAGGTGTGTTTCGCTTATTTTCTGCATAAAAAACTTTCACAATATCAGCCAGTTTATGCATGCCCATTAAAATAACAACGGTTGCGGTTGACTTAGCTGCTAAAGTGACATCATTTGATAACGCATGGTCTTTTGTTGTTGCTGTAACGACCCAAAAACTCTCTGACACTCCTCGTTTTGTTAATGGAACACCTTGATATGCCGGCACAGCTAAAGCTGATGATATCCCGGGAACAACATAAGTTTCTAGACCAAATTGCCTTACATAATCAATCTCCTCACCACCGCGACCAAATACAAATGGATCCCCTCCTTTTAATCGTACTACATGTCCTTTTTCTTTGGCTTTAGCAACAATTAACTCATTGATTTGTTCCTGCTGAAATACATAACACCCCTTACGTTTTCCAACAAATATTAGTTCTGCATCTTTGGACGCATATTCTAATAATGCTTCGTTAATAAGCGCATCGTAAAGAACAACATCGGCAGATTTAATTGCTTTAATTGCTTTAAGCGTAATTAAATCGACATCGCCAGGACCTGCGCCTACAACCGTTAACTTTGGGGTTTTTAAACTCATTCTTATTCTTTAAACCGCTTTATTGTTAAGCACTGCTGTTTCTTTTTCTCTGTAATTTCTAACTGCTGCTAAAAACTTATTTGCACTATCAATATAATTTGCAGCAAAATCTTTAGTTGGTGCATTTTTATTAATTTGATAAATCAATTCTGAGAATGAAGTCCCTAAATTAATTTTCCCACCTTCTGTAAAAAATTCATCAAACTGAGAAACAATTCCAGCGTGTGTATTTGTCTTTTTATTCTCTGCTAACAATAACGCTTTCGCAGAATTAACTAAAGATGTGTAAGCGTAATAAATGGCACTAGAGTATACTTTATCTTCAAAAGAAGTCTTAGCATTTTCAATTTTTTCTTCACTTTCTAGAAATAAAGTGGCAATTAAATCTATAACAACACCAGCACATTCTCCAATTCCAATTTCTTTAACGTACTTTTCTTCTTCACCCCAATCAATAAAATCTTCTTGAGTTAAATTAGTAACGTCTTGTAAATCGTTTAAGAAATCGTAGAAGTATTTTTCTCCATTTTCTTTATAATACTCAACAAATTGCTTTCCGTTAGCATTCGCTTCAAAATCGTTTAAAATTCTGCGCAAAGCTTCAGGACCTCTTTTACTTGGTACTTTTACAACTTTATCAGCAAAGGCAGCATTCCCATCTCCTAAATTCCCTCCACCTAATAAAACTTGTAACGCTGGGGCTACTAATTTATCTGGTGTACGAACTGACATTCCTTGGAACCCAATATTTGCCATATTGTGTTGTCCACAAGCATTCATACAACCACTAATCTTAATAACAAGATCTTCATTCTTTAAATATTGTGGATATTCTGATTTGATAACTCGCTCTAATTCATCAGCAATACCTGTACTACTAGCAATACCTAAATTACAAGTATCTGTACCTGGACATGCTGTAATATCAACAGCTTTATTGTAACCTGCTTCTACGAAACCTAATTGCTCTAATTCTGTATAGAAAAATGGCACTAAATCTTCCTTAACAAAAGGAATAACTATATTTTGACGTAATGTTAAGCGTACTTCTCCAGCGCCATATTTATCAACCAAATTAGCTAATAAACGCGCTTTATCTGTATAAAAGTCTCCTAACAAAACTTTAATTCCTATGGCAACATAGCCTTCCTGTTTTTGAGGAATAATATTAGTTGATTTCCATAAATCAAAAGCCGCTTGATCTTTAATCTCTACTTGTGGCGTTTCAACCGAAACTGGTTTTGAAGCCACATAAGTGTCTGCATCAATAGCAACACTTTTTAAGGCAATTGCTTTTTGTTCTTCAGCAATTAATGCTTTAAAAGCATCTAAGCCTATATCTTTTAATAAAAATTTCATACGCGCTTTAGCACGACTTTTACGTTCGCCATAACGATCAAAAACTCTTAAAACACCTTCCATGATTGGAATGATTTTATCAGTTTCAACAAAATCGTATAACACATCTGCATGACGTGGTTGAGACCCAAGTCCACCAGCGACCATGACTTTGAACCCACGAACACCTTCTTGTACTTTAGCGATATAACCAATATCGTGTAAGTAAGACAATCCTGTATCTTCATCAGTAGAGGAAAAAGACACCTTAAATTTACGTCCCATTTCTTGACAGATTGGGTTACGTAAAAAGAATTTATACAATGCATCCGCATAAGGCGATACATCAAAAGGTTCGTCTATATCAATACCTGCTGTTTCAGAAGCTGTTACATTTCTTACTACATTTCCACAAGCTTCACGTACGGTAACCTCATCCTTTTCTAATTCTGCCCAAAGTTCTGGAGTCCTATCTAAATCCACATAGTGAATTTGAATATCTTGACGTGTTGTAATATGCAAACGACCACGAGAGTATTCATCAGAAACTGCTGCGATTCTGCGCAATTGATTACTTTTTAACTTCCCGTAAGGCACTTTAATACGAATCATTTGCACGCCTTCTTGACGCTGACCGTAAACTCCACGTGCTAAACGAAGACTTCTAAATTTTTCTTCGTCGATTTTACCGTTATGAAAAAGCTCAATCTTATTGGCTAATTCTATAATGTCTTTTTGGACTATCGGATTTTCTATTTCTGTTTCGAAACTTTTCATCTTCTTCTTTTTATTGAATAAAACCTGCTCCAACCGTATTATTTGATTGTGGATCAATCAAAATGAAAGAACCATTTGTTCTATGATTTTTAAACTGATCGTAAAAAATAGGTTTATTTAACTTGAATGTTACTGAAGCAATATCATTGATTTTTAAACCAGTTACGTCCTTTTCAAAACCTGAATAATCTGGATTAATTTTATGATTAATTCTATCTACTTTTGCCAATACTTTATTAATACCATGCTGCACGATGTACTTTCCTCCAGCAGTTAATTGATCTGAATCCATCCAACACACATTAGCAGTAAATTGTTTATCTATAGTTGGCAAATCGTTTTCTTTAACAATCATATCGCCACGACTTACATTAATATCGTTTTCTAAAGTAATGGTTACCGATGAACGTCTTGAAGCCGTTTCATACTTTTCATCATAGAAATAAATATCCTTAATTTTTGATCTTGTTTTTGATGGTAATACAATAATATCATCTCCTACACTTAAATCGCCACCATACACTTTTCCTGCATAGCCTCTATAATCATGAAAATCTTCAGTTTTTGGACGAATAACATACTGAACTGGAAAACGTGGTGTACCCGCATTAAAAATATCAGCTTTATCCAATTGCTCTAAATGTTCTAATAAAGCTTCACCTTTATACCAAGACATCTTATCCGTTTTATTAACAACGTTATCACCTTTTAAAGCACTAACTGGAATGAATGTGATTTTTTGGTCTTGATAATCTCTTTTGCTCATCAATTCAGAAAAATCAGCTTTAATTTTGTTATAAACTTCTTCTGAATAATCAACCAAGTCCATTTTGTTAATGGCAACCACAACATCTTTAATCCTCAATAAATTATTGATGAAGAAGTGACGATTGGTTTGCTCAATCACACCTTTTCTAGCATCAATTAAAATGATAGATGCTTGAGAAGTTGACGCTCCCGTAACCATGTTACGTGTATATTCTACGTGACCTGGAGTATCAGCTATAATGTAACTTTTCTTTTTAGTTGAAAAATAGATATGAGCGACATCAATGGTAATTCCTTGTTCTCTTTCAGCAACCAAACCATCTGTTGCTAATGAAAAATCCAAATAATCATAACCACGTTGCTTACTTGTTTTTTCTATCGCTTCTAACTTATCTGTAGTTAATGATTTTGTATCGTAAAGAATACGCCCTATCAACGTACTTTTCCCATCATCTACACTTCCTGCTGTTGCTATTTTTAATACTTCCATTCCTCTCCCCAACCCTCTCCAAAGGAGAGGGAGTTCTTTACGGGTTATATTTTAAAATTGTTTTACTCTTTTTCTTATCATACCTACAAAGTTTTTAAAACCTCGCAGAATTTAGTTTCCGCAAACTTGCTAGTTCCCCCTTTTGGGGGCTAGGGGGGCTTAGAAATATCCTTGTTGTTTACGTTTCTCCATCGCAGCTTCTGAACGTTTATCGTCTATACGTGCACCACGCTCTGAAATAGTTGAATCTCTAATCTCTTCTACTACTTTAGAAATAGATACGGCGTCTGATAATACTGCTGCCGTACAACTCATATCGCCTACGGTTCTAAAACGCACCATTTTTTCTAAGACTTCTTCGTTATCATCTCTATAAACCACTTCATCTTCAGCAGACCAAATCATGCCATCTCTTAAAAAGACTTTACGTTTATGCGCGAAATAAATTGATGGAATTTCAATATTCTCTTTTTCTATATAAGACCAAACATCTAATTCTGTCCAGTTTGAAATGGGGAATACACGAACATTTTGACCATGGTCTATATCACCATTCAACATATCAAACAATTCTGGACGCTGGTTTTTTTCATCCCATTGACCAAAATCATCACGAACAGAAAAAATACGCTCTTTTGCTCTTGCTTTTTCTTCATCACGACGAGCGCCACCAATTGCAGCATCAAACTTAAACTCTTCTAAAGCATCTAAAAGTGTTGTGGTTTGCAACATATTTCTACTTGCATAGCGTCCAGACTCTTCCTTAACTTTACCTTCATCAATAGAGTCTTGTACGTTTCTAACGATTAATTCCAAACCTAATTCTTTACATAAACGGTCTCTAAATTCAATCGTTTCTGGGAAGTTATGCCCTGTATCAATATGCATTAAAGGAAATGGCACTTTTGCTGGATAGAATGCTTTAACAGCTAATCTAACCAAAGTAATAGAATCTTTTCCTCCTGAAAACAACAACACTGGTTTTTCAAACTGTGCTGCTACTTCTCTCATGATGTATATCGCTTCGTTTTCTAATGAATTGATATTTGATGTGTCTTTCTTCATAATCTTATTTTTAAGCGTGTAAACCACACTCTCTATTTTCTAATGCTTTTGTTGGATCGAAATATTTAAACTCGTTTGGTAAGTTATTCTCTTCTAAATACGTATCTAATTTTTCATCAGACCAATAGTAGAATGGACTCACTTTTAAAACACCAGCTTTACTTACACTAAAAATTCCGATGCTATTTCTGAATGCGGTTTGCCCTTGACGCAAGTTTGTAAACCATACGCTTGGATTGTGCTCATCCATAGCGCGTTTGAAAGGCTCCAACTTTACTTGTTCTGTAAATAAAGCATGTTCAGGAGCATCTATACTTGGAATTCCCATAACCACATCTCTATGAGATGCTGTTTGTTTTGGCACATACAAAGACACATTTAAGTTTAAATCTTTTATAACTTGCTCTGCATGCTTGTATGTTTGCGGCGTATTGTAACCTGTATCACACCAAACTACAGGAATGTTAGCTTCTACTTTATTAACTGCATGCAAAATAGCTGCTTCATAAGGTCTGAAGTTGGTAGTAACAACTGCTTTATTATTAAGCTCGAATGCTTTTTTTATAATGTCAGCAGGTGAAGCCTCTTTTAATGCTTCGTTTAATTCCTTTATTTGATTTTCTGTAAACATTTTTATCTATTTATTTTCCCCATTTAATAGAATTCCAAACTCTTTCATGGAAAAAGTATAATACCATTTTGGTAACTAATTCAATACCACCAATTGAAAATGCTAAATCTAATTTCCCTGTTATTAACCAAGAAATCAATATTGTATCAAGCGTACCGATAGTTCTCCAACTAAGTGATTTCACTACACTTCTTAGCGGTTTTTCCTTCGTACTATCTTCTTTATATGTTGTTTTCTCTTTTCCTTTTAATAACATTTGTCCAATCATTTGTCGTTGAATTATATTAACCCTATCAATTTAGTAGGGAATGCAAAAATAACACTTTTTTTTACACTACAAATAGTATTAACCATTTTTTAGAATAATGAAATATTTTAAGGATTAAGTGCAGAAAATTATTTTAAAATTGGAAATATTTTGGGAATTCTTTATTCGTTAGTACTAGATAAATCTGCTAAAGTCGTATTTCTAAACACTTTAAGTGTACTATCACGAACTTGCAACATGAGTTTATTGACACTACACAGATGCTCATCTGGGCAATCGTCACATTTCTCATAATAATTTAAACTAACACAAGGCACCATGGCAATGGGGCCTTCCAAAACACGCATCACATCGGTCATTTTAATTTCTGAAGGTTCATGTCGTAAATAATAACCGCCATGCTTTCCTTTTTTTGAACCTAAAATTCCAGATTTCCTTAAGGTTAGAAGAATGCTCTCTAAAAACTTCTGAGGAATTTGTTCACTCTTAGCTATTACAGCAACTTGAACAGGCATATCGCCTTCGCTTCTTGCAATATAAGTGAGTGCTTTTAGTCCGTATTTTGTTTTTTTGGATAGCATATTGCGAATATACTTAATTTAAAGCTTGCTTCAAATCCTGGATAACATCATCTACATGCTCCAAACCAACAGAAACTCTAACCAAACCATCTGTAATATTAACTGCTAGTCTGCTTTCTTCTCCTAAACTATGGTGTGTTGTTGATGCCGGATGTGTTACAATAGTTCTAGTATCTCCTAAATTTGCAGATAACGAACACATTTTTATGGCATTTAAAAAACTTCGCCCTGACTCAATACCACCTTTAACCTCAAAAGCAACAATATTACCTCCAAGTTTCATTTGCTTTTTAGCAACTTCATATTGTGGATGCGATTTTAAAAACGGGTATTTTACCCAATTCACTTTTGGGTGATTTTCTAAAAATTCAGCTACTTTTAATGCATTCTCGCAATGCCTGTCTACTCTAACAGCAAGTGTTTCTAAACTTTTTGATAAGGTCCATGCATTAAATGGTGATAATGCAGGCCCTGTATTCCTAGCAAATAAATAAATTTCACGAATTAAATCGGCATTACCAACGGTTACACCGCCTAAAACACGACCCTGACCATCCATTAATTTAGTTGCAGAATGAATGACCAAATGCGCACCATACTTTATAGGTTGTTGCAAATATGGTGTTGCAAAACAGTTATCAATGATTAAAATTAAGTTATACTTTTTGGCAATATCTCCTAACAACTCTAAATCTATAATATCAATCGCTGGGTTTGTTGGCGATTCTGCATATAATATTTTTGTTTTTGGAGTGATGAAACTTTCAATAGTTTCCGGTTCATTAATATTGAAATAACTAGTCTCAATATTCCATTTTGGTAAATACTTAGTAAACATAGTATGTGTTGAACCAAATACGGAACGTGCTGAAACTATATGATCTCCACTTTCTAATAAAGCTGCAAAGGTTGAAAAAATAGCAGACATCCCCGTTGCAAAAGCATATCCAGCCTCTGCACCTTCCATTTTACAAACCTTATCTACAAACTCTGTGGTATTAGGGTTTGTGAAACGGCTATAAATATTACGTTCTTTTTCTTCTGTGAACGACGCACGCATATCTTCAGCATCTTCAAACACAAAACTTGACGTTAAGTATAATGGGCTTGTATGTTCTAAAGATTCAGTACGTTCTAATTGGGTACGAATGGCTTCTGTTTCGAATTGTTTTTTGCTCATCTTTATGTGATTTGACCTGTGAGGTTTTGAAAACCTTGTAGGTCTTAATAGTTTGTTTTTTCTACTATACCTAAAAGGTTTTTGAAACCTTACAGGAGATATAACATTCAGAAATATTACAGATTCCCGCCTTCTCGGGAATGAAAATTTAATTGATATGCTTAGACAACCTCAAAATATCACCAAAAACACCACGTGCTGTCACTTCTGCTCCTGCGCCTGCGCCTTGGATTACTATTGGCTGTTCGCCATAACTTTCTGTAAATATTTCGAAAATAGCATCAGAACCTTTTACATGTCCTAAGGTACTATCTTCTGGAATGGATACTAATTTAACTTCTAAATTCCCTTTGTCTTGTGATAAATCACCCGATAAATCTCCTACATATCTTAAAACATGTCCCTCTTTTTGGTCATCTTTTATTTTCTGATATTGGTTATCTAAAACATATAACTGTTTTAAGAACTCATCCACAGAAATATTTTGATAGG
The DNA here is from genome assembly GCF_039543245.1 of Algibacter agarivorans. Classification (NCBI taxonomy): domain Bacteria; kingdom Pseudomonadati; phylum Bacteroidota; class Flavobacteriia; order Flavobacteriales; family Flavobacteriaceae; genus Algibacter; species Algibacter agarivorans. The sequence goes on along the minus strand of NZ_BAABJJ010000030.1, from coordinate 73,377 downwards.
CTTCAGGAATTAAATTTTGAACTGAAACATCTTCAAATTCATTTTGCAAATCTAACTCTCTAGCAAGAATTAACAGCTTTCTTGCCACATCATTTCCTGAAAAATCCTCTCTTGGATCTGGTTCTGTAAACCCTTTATCAATAGTTTCTTGAATAATGTCGCTAAACGGTTTATTTTCAATTGAAAAACTATTGAACAAATAACTCAACGTACCTGAAAACACCCCACGGATTCTTGTGATATTCTCACCAGACTCGTGCAATAATTTAATGGTATCGATTAATGGTAACCCTGCACCAACCGTTGTTTCATACAAATATTGCTTATTATTTTCTTTTAATTGAACGCGCAACTCTTTATAAAAATCATGCGACACGGTATTGGCTACTTTGTTTGACGACACTAAATCAAATCCTGCTTCAACTAACGGCACATAGTTTTGATAGAAACTTGAACTCGCTGTATTATCAACGGCAATTAAATTTTCTAAATGATGCGCTTTCGCGAAAGCAATAACATCTTCAATTGAACTTTCCTTTGAAGCTGTTTTTATAGCATCTTCCCAATTTGTACCCGCTCCTTTTTTGCTTAAAAGCAATTGTTTAGAATTGGCTATGGCGAATACATTAAGATTAACCCCTTTTCGTTTTTCAATATCGTTTTTCGATTTTAAAATTTGATTAATCAAAGCGCTACCAACACCGCCGTGACCAAAAATAGCGATGTTTATTTTTTTGGAAATTCCAAAAACCTCGCCATGAATCACATTCATTGCTTTATGAAGCTGACTCTTTTTAACTACTAAACTCACGTTTCTACCTGTTACTGTATTATTGAACAACAACGGCGTTATTTGATTTTTTATAAGCGCATTAAATGGTTTATGAAATGAACTCAATTCAATACCAATAATCGATATGACTGCAACATCATCAACCACTGCAATTTTATTAACGTCCTGCGAGTAAAAATCACTTTCAAACTCACGCTCTAAAGCAATAACCGCTTGAGTTGCTTGATCGGCATCAATAATTAATCCTATACCTCGCTCTGATGAGCCTTGGGAAATAATGCTTACACTTATTCCATGGTCGCTTAGTGCTCTAAAAATTCTTGCGTCTACACCTATTTTTCCTAATAACCCTCGCCCTTCTAAATTCAATAACGCTACATTATCTAAAACGGATAACGAGGTCACTTCTTTTGAACTTGGTTTTGCCGTAATTAATGTGCCTTCATCATCTGAATTAAAGGTATTTAAAATACGAAGGTTAATGTTTTTTTCTACTAAAGGGATAATGGTTTTTGCGTGTAAAACGGTGGTTCCAAAATTGGCTAATTCATTAGCTTCGCTAAATGATAATTCTCTAATTTTTTGCGCATCCTCAACCAAATCTGGGTTTGCGGTATAAATACCGCTAACATGCGTATAATTTTGCAACTCTTCCGCATCTAAATAATTAGCCAACAATGCAGCCGTATAATTGCTTCCATTTCTACCTAACGTTGTTGTTTCATTATTAGAATTTGATGCAATAAAACCTGTAACGACATTTATGGTATCACTATTATTCTGTTTGAAATATTGTTTGATATTGTCTTTAGAAACTTGCGAAATAGGTTGTGCATTACCAAATACGCCATCGGTTTTAATGAGTTGCCTAGCATCCGTAGCTTGCGCTTTAATTTGCTTTTGATTCAGTAATTCTGAAACCATTTTAACAGACAATAATTCGCCTTGCGCCAAAATTTCATCTTTGGTTTTCTTACTGTAATCACGTAATAAACTAACCCCTTCAAACAGCTTATCTAAAATTGAAAATTCTTCTGAAAAATCAATCGTTTTAAGCGGCTCTCTTTGATAATCTTTAAAGGCTTCTAACTGCGCCTTATAATCCACCCCTTTATGAGACATGTTTAAAATAGCATCAAGTTCATCAGTTGCATTACCGCGTGCTGAAACTACTACTGTAATTTTCTCGCCTGCCTGCACTTTATTTTCAATGATTGAAATCACTTTATTCAACCCTTCTCCATTGGCTAAAGACTTCCCTCCAAACTTTAATACTTTCATTTTTCTCTTTTTAGAATCTGGCACAAAAATGCCTTCTATAATTTTTTCCAACTGCTCGTACTCCATTAAAAATGCGTCATGCCCATGTACCGAATTAATTTCGTTGTAAGTTACATTCGCATGTGTTACCGCTAATTGTTTATGTGTCTGCCTGTTTTCTTCCGCAGTAAAAAACAAATCAGAATCGACACCTACAATATGAATATTAGCTTCAATATTTTCTAGAACATTTAAATCTGCTTTTCGATTTTTTGTTACATCAATGGTTTTTAAAAGCTGATTCATCAATTTGTAAGCCGACAACTGAAAACGTTCTTGCAACTTTTTACCGTGATGCAGCAACCAACTTTCCACATTAAAAATCTCTAAATCCTCATTTTTAGAACGCTGAAAACGCTCTTTAAAAGATTCTGGTGTTCTGTAACATAACATAGCGTGCATTCTGGCATCATGTACTGGATGCTTAGAATTTAATAAAAACTGCTCTTGAATTTGACAATTGGCAATCAACCAATCGGTAGATTTCCAGTCGGTTGCAACCACTATTAAATGGGCTGTAAAATCTGGTTTTAAAACGGCCATTTCCCATGCAATGCCTCCACCTAATGAGCCTCCAATAGCAGCAAATAACTTTTCTATTTTTAAGGCTTTTAAACCAATTAAAAACAAATTGGCAATATCTCTAGCAACAAAATCTTTGTAGTTATCAATTACAAATCCATCAAAACCATTACCTGGGATATTGAAAGCTAAAACAGTATAAAGCTTAGTATCAATTACTTTGTTGTTGCCTACCAAATCTTCCCACCAACCATCTTTTCCTGCAACATTACTATTACCTGTAAGAGCATGGTTTACCAAAACAATAGGCGCACTTCCTAGCGATTTACCAAAAACCTGATAGCTTAACTTAATTTCAGGGACAGACACTTTACTTTGTGTAGTAAAATATTCAATGTTAATATGTTGCAATGGATGCTTCAATTGTTGTTTTTGTTTATATTTAATTATATCGTTTCAAAAGCCGCTTTTAAATCTGCTTTTAAATCGTCAATATCTTCAATACCAACAGACAAACGAATTAAATCACCAGATACACCTGCCGATTCTTGTTCTGCTTCGTCCAACTGCTGATGCGTTGTACTTCCGGGGTGGATAATTAGAGATTTTGTATCACCAATATTTGCCAACAACGAAAACAACTTGGTATTATCAGCTATTTTTTTAGCCGCATCAAAACCACCTTTATGACCAAAAGTTACGATACCACTTTGTCCTTTAGGTAAATACTTATCCGCTAAAGCTTTGTATTTACTACTTTCTAAACCAGGATAGTTTACCCAAGCTATTTCGTCTTGCGCTTCTAACCATTTAGCTATTTCTAATGCATTTTCACTATGTTGCTTGATTCTAACTGGCAACGTTTCTAAACCTTGAATGATATTAAATGCGTTTGTTGGACTTATAGCGCCACCAAAATCTCTTAATCCTTCTAAAATCAATTTAAAAGTATAAGATGCCGCTCCTAAAACTTCATGATATTTTAATCCGTGATACCCTGCTGATGGCTCAGTAAATTCAGGAAATTTTCCGTTTGCCCAGTTAAACGTTCCTGCGTCTATAATAGCACCACCAAGAGATGTTCCTTGTCCGCCAATATATTTGGTTAATGAGTGTATTACAATGTTTGCGCCATGCTTAATTGGGTTTAATAATACTGGAGTTGCTACTGTATTATCAACAATAAAAGGCACTTCTGCTGCTTTGGAATGTTCAGCAATCGCTTCTAAATCTAAAACGTCTAGTTTAGGATTCCCTAAAGATTCTACAAAGAACGCTCTAGTATTATCTTGCACCGCATCCTTGAAATTATCAGGGTTTGAAGCATCTACAAATGTTGTTGTAATGCCAAATCTTGGTAAAGTTACACTCAACAAATTATAAGTACCTCCGTACAAACTACTTGAAGCGACAATGTGATCTCCCGATTTTAATAAAGTTAGTAATCCAGTTGATATTGCTGCCGTTCCTGAAGCAAATACCACGGCTCCTATACCACCTTCTACGGCCGCAAGACGATCTTGTAAAATTTGATTGGTTGGATTATTTAATCTTGTATAAATAAACCCTAATTCTTGTAAAGAAAACAGGTTTGCTGCATGGTCTGAGTTATTAAACACATAAGATGTTGTTTGATAAATAGGCACTGCCCTTGCTCCACCATTTGCTGTTACGTCATGCCCTGCATGTAATGCGTTTGTTGCTAATTTTTGATCACTCATTTTTCTAATTTTTTAGACCTTATTTGGAAATATATTCAATATTTCCGACCTCACCAAAGGAGAGATAAAAAAGGCTGTTGGTTAATAATAAATCACTCCTTTCGAAGCGTACTTTATAGAAAAATGTTAAAAAGATTTTAGAAACTACATACAGCAATTTCGTTGGGTTATCTATCTAAAACACTAAATACATTTAGTAGTTTAAGTAGAATTTAGCACCTTCTTTACAAGTAAAGGGTTGCTAAGGCTTCAACGGGTCTAATCCCTCCGCCTTTCTTGATAACATTTCAATACGTGTTTGAACTTTGTGATGCAAATATTCGTTCAGAAAAAGTTAATATCCAAATTTTTTGATGAAAATTTCAGAAAAACTTATTTTCGCGCTATATTATCTTGAAACTTTTTTCTAATAATCAATCCAATAGGTTTATTCTGGATTTTGGACTCTAACCAAGAAATAATATCTAAATATAAGAAAGCACGACTTTGGTAAGGGTCATCTTCAAACTCCTTCAATTTCTTATGAAGTTTTATAAATTCACCTTTTACTTCGTGAGGATAAATATCACCCAACCCTCTTAAAAATTTAATGAATTCCTTTTGCACTTCATATAAGTCCTCCATTTTAATCAAAAACTTATAGGTACTTCTAATTAAAACATCCAAGTTATAATCTAACCCAGCCTCATAATGCGCTACAAGGTTCAATATTCTAGAAAAACACAACAAATCTTCGCGCATTTGTAATGATTTGTTGCTGATTATTTTTTCTAAAAAATAAATACATTTTTTGTTTTCGCCTGCACCAAAATACATACTGGCTATCTTGTAGTAAAACACCATAATATGATGCTCGTCTATACGGTCTTTATAATTCTTTAAACGCTCTAAGACCTCATCAATCAAAGGTAAACCTTCATCAAAACTACCTTCAATAAAATGTAAATTAAACTTGTTATTGTAAATATACAAGAAGGCTAATCCATCAATATTATCATCAAAAGGGAACCATTTTTCTTTGGTTATTTCTTCAAATTTAAATAAGGCTTCCTTAAACTTTTCATACTGCTTTAAATAAAATAACGCTTCTAACAAATAATGATTTCCTCTTAAAAAAAAGACTGGATTTAAAACAATCATGTCTTTGTTTTTATAAAACAAATCTACCCACTTAGAAGCATATTTGTAGCAAGCCAAAAAATCTTGTGTTAAAAAGCTATACCACAAATGTGCTTTATAAAGCCATAATTTTTCTCTGAATCCTAAATCATTAATATCATATTTAGGAAGTCTATCATTGAAATACTGGGTAATACGTTTTGTTTCAGATTTATTTTTCACATAACCCGTTTTTAAAAACTGCCCATATAATTGAAGCGACAAATTGGAAAGTTTACTAGCCAATACATTATGCTGACTTAACTCTTTAGCTTGAATAGAAAGTTCGTCGGCCCTGTTACTAAGACTTCGTGTAATATACTGAGATTCAATTACTTTCTCAAGTTCAACAATCTCGTAAGCCACATTTTTTTCTTCATGCGAAATAGCTAAATTTTTTGCTTTATCTAAAATTTTTAAACTTTGTTTATAAAGCCCTTTATGATATAGAATGGTTGCAAAATCTAACTGCTCACGTATCTGAATTCTGATATCTTGGTGCGAAGGGTTTAATCGTAAACTAATTAATATCTGCTTATATAAATGTGCTTTCAGGTTAGATAATTGCTGTTTTTTTACTATACCTTTCTTCAGAATAATAGCTTCGTCATAAACTGAAAGTTTATCAAGAATATTAAAAAGCATCAAGAATTTTGAGTCTTCATTTACCCCCAATCTTCCTACATAAAGCTTAAATTGTCTTTTTTCAGATTTAGACAACGACTTTATCAAAACAAACAAATTATCTTTTTGCTCTCTTGTCATAGGTGTAAAAATAGCATTAACTATCTTATTGTCAGTTATTTAATTAAGTAATTACGAAGTTAAACATCGTAAAAACAATATGTTGAATTCTCTATTTAAGAAACCAAAATATACATTCGTGTAACAATACGAAAATATATTTCAATAAATGTCTGATAATAAAGTCCAAATTTTTGATACCACGCTAAGAGATGGCGAGCAAGTCCCTGGCTGTAAGCTAAATACTGAACAGAAATTAATTATTGCTGAACAGCTTGATAATTTAGGCGTGGATATTATTGAAGCTGGCTTCCCAGTATCAAGCCCCGGTGATTTTAAATCGGTTGAAGCCATTTCTAAAATTGTAAAACATGCAACAGTTTGCGGGTTAACCCGTTCTGTAGAAAATGATATAAAAGTAGCTGCCGAAGCATTAAAATATGCTAAGACACCAAGAATCCATACAGGTATTGGAACGTCTGATTCTCATATAAAATTCAAATTCAAATCGACTCAAGAAGCCATTATAGAACGTGCTGTTAAAGCGGTAAGTTATGCAAAATCTTTTGTTGAAGATGTGGAGTTTTATGCCGAGGATGCCGGCAGAACCGATAACGAATATTTAGCGCGAGTCTGCGAAGCTGTAATTAAAGCAGGAGCTACTGTTTTAAACATTCCAGATACAACTGGTTACTGCCTTCCGCATGAATATGGTGCAAAAATCAAGTACTTGAAAGAAAACGTAAAAGGTATTGACAAAGCTATTTTATCTTGTCACTGCCATAACGATTTAGGGCTTGCTACAGCAAACTCTATTGAAGGTGTCATTAATGGCGCCCGTCAAATAGAATGTACGATAAATGGTATTGGAGAACGTGCAGGAAATACGGCTTTAGAGGAAGTGGTTATGATTTTAAAACAACATCCTTACTTAAATCTTGATACTAGAATTCAAACAGAAATGCTTTATGGTATTAGCCAATTAGTTTCTGACAGTATGGGTATTTACACCCAACCAAATAAAGCCATTGTTGGAGCTAATGCCTTTGCACACAGTTCTGGGATTCATCAAGATGGCGTGATTAAAAATCGTGAAACTTACGAAATTATAGACCCAAAAGATGTTGGTGTAACAGAATCTGCTATTGTATTAACGGCAAGAAGCGGTAGAGCCGCATTGGCATATAGAGCAAAAAATGTGGGATACGAATTAACCAAACTTCAATTAGACGAAATTTATACTAACTTTTTAGATTTTGCCGATAAGAAAAAAGAAGTTGATGATAACGATATCCACCAAATAATTGAGAACAGTAAGGTATACAAAGAAATTGTTTCCTCTTAATCGAATAAATTTCATTAATTAAGCCTAATCCGTTTAATTTATAATTCCTTTTTCCTTTTAAGGAAAATTAAACCAATTTGAATGAAATTAAATATTGCCGTTTTACCTGGCGATGGCATAGGACCAGAAGTTACCGCTCAAGCCGTTAAGGTTTTGAAAGCTATAGCTATGGAATTCAATCATATATTTACTTTTAAGAAAGCATTAGTTGGTGCCAGTGCCATTAATAAAACGGGGAACCCATTACCGGAAGAAACTATCAACATCTGTAAAAAAGCAGATGCCGTTTTATTTGGAGCCATTGGAGACACAAAATACGATAACGACCCTAATGCTAAAATACGTCCAGAACAAGGGCTTTTAGGCATTCGCAAAGAACTCGGATTATACACCAACATACGGCCCGTAATTGCCTATGAAGATTTATTAAATAAATCTTCATTAAAAGTAAAGCAAATTAAAGACACCAATATTCTTATTTACAGAGAATTAACAGGTGGTATTTATTTTGGAGAAAGACATCTTAGCGAAGATGGCAATACTGCCACAGACACCTGTAGATATAGTCGGTTTGAAATAGAACGCATTGCTCATCTAGCGTTTAAAGCAGCGCAATCTAGAAAGCGCAAGCTGACTTTAGTAGACAAAGCTAATGTTTTAGAAAGCTCTCGTCTTTGGCGGCGTGTCGTGCAAGAAATAGCACCGCAATATCCAAATGTTAGGTTAAACTATATGTATATTGACAATGCTGCCATGGAACTTATTATTAACCCAAGACAGTTTGATGTTATTTTAACCGAAAACATGTTTGGTGACATCCTTTCAGAAGAAGCTAGCGTTATTGTGGGCTCCATTGGGGTATTAGCATCGGCATCAATTGGCGATAAGCATGCCATGTTTGAACCTATCCATGGTGCTTACACCAAAGCAGCAAACAAAGGCATTGCAAACCCTATTGCATCTATTTTATCGGCAGGCATGTTATTAGATTATTTTGGGTTATATGATGAAGCCGCTCTTGTTAGAGAAGGTGTTGATAAATCATTAAAACTTCATATAACAACGCCCGATTTAAATACTAAATACGATAACATTAGCACGACAAAAGTGGGCGATTTTATAGAAGATTTTATACAAAATCCAGAAGAAACAAACTTAAACTTTACAAACATACATTTAGGACAGTCCACAATTATTTAATTATTTGAGTTAGTCACCAAAATTAAAATATTGGGATTCTTAAAAGCGCATTTTAACCGATGCGCTTTTTTAATTGAAAAAGCTTGTGTTCCTCAAAGTCGGGAGGACTTAACGGAGTGGGCGTCTATGCTCTAGTGAATAATGGCCTTTTTATTTTAATTTAAAAATATAGACCTACCATTTTCCTCCAATATCTAGCTTTATGTGCTTCTTTATCCCATTCATAAAACTGATGAGATATTCCTTTTTCATTTAAAATATTAGATAGAGTATAATTACTTTGTAAAAACGAATCTTCTTTTCCAATAGCTAAAATAATATCCATTTTATTTAATTTCTGAATCAAATCAGGGTCTTCAATGTTTTTTAAAAACTGATTAGGCATATTAAAGTAAACAAAATCATTATGAAAACCACTTAACAAATCATTAAAGTAACCTTTAGATTCTGTAAGATCATACCGTCCACTCATCCCAACAACCTTACAAAATAAATGTGGATGCCGCATAGCAACATTTACGGCATGATATGCACCTAAACTACACCCTGCCGAAATAATATTCTTGTTTCGATTAATTAAATTAGCTAACGGAAGTACTTCTTCAAGAACATATTTTTCATACTGAATATGTCTATAAATACGATACCCTGGATGCTTAAAACTATTATAAAAAGATTCTAAATCTATGCTATCCACACAAAACAACTGCAAATCGCCATTTGATATTTTTGGCTCAAGCGCAGCAATAACTTTCCAGTTTTCATAATCATAAAACCGCCCCATTCGTGGAGGAAAAAACAGAACTTTAGCACCAGAGTAGCCAAATATAAGAAGTTCCATATCTCTTTCAAGATTATGGCTATACCATTTATGATACTCCCTTTTCATCAAACCCCAATTTAGTCTTAACAGCTTTCTTCAACTATACTTTCTCAATTATTTTTTGAGGAAATATTTCAGGATGCACTTTCAGTATATCTAACAATAACCGGTAACCCTCAACATTAAAATGCAAACCATCTTCTTCAAAATATTTTGCAATAGGCTCTCCTTTTTCATCCAATAACACATCATAGATATTGACATAATAAAAATTAGGGGCTTTAGACATTAATTCTTTTATCTTGCTGTTAGCATAATGAATACTTTCCAACAAGTGCCTACGAGAAATACTTGGTTTTATAGAAATACATGTACACTTTACATTTCCATATTTTGATCTAATCTTAGCTAATAAGCTTTCTAAGTACAAAACAACTTCTTCTGGGTGCCTCCCCTCTCCTAAGTCATTATCGCCTGCATAAATAACAATAGCATCTACCTCTTTTATATTTTCAAAAACACGATCAAAAAACCAGGTACATGCTGCTAAAGTAGAGCCTCCAAAACCTAAATTAACAGAGTTAAACTCCTTATAAACGGTAGTTAATTCACTCCACAAAGTAAATGTAGAACTACCATAAAAAACTAACTTTGGATTAAATTCCAATGCATTTATTTCATTTTCAAGTCGCTCTAAATCCTCATGAAACCAAAACATGTTTCAAATATTTTAAAAATTAAAGACTAAATATAAAGTTTTAAAACAACTAAAATGATGAAATAAAAATAAAATAAACATTCAACCATCTAACATGTAGGACAAAGCCTTAAACCCCTGTCTTTTATCGTAGTTTTTGGGGCTTTTCAAGAAAAGAGGAGACTTTACGGAGCGAGTTTTCATTGAAATACCTAACGCGAAACTCACTGAGGTTTATATGTACGTATATAATCTATGCGCATAGTTGATCTAGAATCACTTAAAACCGACGGATTTGTGAAATAATCATCCACTTGAGGTGGATTCGTTTTTTCTCTCCAAGGCTGTGAAGCGGCACTAATTATTAAATACATATCTTTATTTAGACCAGTACCATCAGTATTATTTCGAGGATCTATTTGATTTGTTGGTGTTTCACGTACTAATTCTCCATCAACATAATATTTTAATGTCCAAGGGTCTAACCAAAGTACACCATAATCATGATAATCGTCTGCCCATTTTGTACCTTTACCATCAGCATAATAAGTTTCTTGTCCAGAAGGCTGATAATCATCGATTATATTACCTCCACTTCTTTTGAATGTATGATGACTTAAATGTAAGCGTTGTGAAAAATAATTATTCGTTTTATCGCCGTAAGCTTCTAAATTATCAATTTCTTGAGCTGAGTCGCTACTTAACATCCAAACAGCTGAGGCCAATACAGACTCACTTATTTTAACTCTAGCCTCCATATACATTGGATAACCCACAGCTTCTTTACTTGAAACAACGCCAGTTCTTATCACATCTTCTCCATTTACTTTATCAATTGTAGCTTTATAAACCATTTCTCCACCTGTTACGGTTGACTGACTAGCTGAATAGTAAGTAGGTCGAGCTCCAGTCCAACCATTAAAAAATTTGTCTTCCCAATTATTAGTAAACTCAGAAGTCGATTTTCCTTCGTAATTAAACTCATTTGTAAATTTTGCTTGAATAGTCCAAGTTTTGTTAGCTCCGGCACTTGGCAGAAAAGCTACAGGACTTGTAGGTTTGTCTGTAGTAATTTCTTGCTCATCACCATATACCGTTTTACTACTAGCTATAAAATAAGCTCTTATATAATATCTAGTGTCTGCAACCAATCCATCTATTGTAATTAAAAAATCGTTTGAACTTGAATTTGACACCAACTTATTATCATTAATACTTGGATTTAAACTTGTGCTCCAACAAACACCTTTTTCGGATATTGTTGCGTTGTCTGTTCCTTTGGTAATTTTACCCCCTGTAGTAATTTCTGAAAAAACAGTAGTTTTCACTGGAGATATAGTAATAATAGTAGTAGGCATTGGAGTTTCTTCACTTGGTGAATCATCACTCCCCCCACACGACAAGAGACTCACGAATATGCAAGTCATCAATAATAAACATTCTCTTTTCATAAAATTTTTAAGCTTTATTTTTAAATACCAATAACAGCATTCTATTTAGCCAATAAAGATATAGTTTTAGTTTACTAAAACTATTCAAAACAACTGTACTAAAACTCAACAATGAAGCAACTATAACTTGTACCTCTAGTTATAATATGTGCAAGAATAAATAATTTAAGAACTTATCATAATGAATCCATATTAAGTTTTAAACAAATTCTTACTCAGGAAACTTAGCTCGAATCTTATCTAAACACAAATTATGAATACTCCCAGCATGTGTATGCTGTTTTGATGTATCAGGAACATAGGTGCCATCTTGCACTTGTCCTCCAATTTTTTGATACGCTTCTCTAAAACTCAGCCCTTCTACAACAAGGGTATTAATATTATCTACGGTAAATAAATATTTATACAAATCGCTATTCACATCGACATCCTTAACGATAATTTGCTGAATGGAGTAATTGAAAATATCTAGAATATCTTTTATCTCTTCAAAAGCAGCAATCATATTTTCTTTTATCAATTGAAAATCTCTGTGGTAACCACTTGGTAAATTATTGGTTATTAAAATCATCTCTGTTTGTAAAGCCTGTATTTTATTACATTTCCCTCGAATGAGTTCAAACACATCTGGGTTCTTTTTATGAGGCATGATACTACTTCCTGTTGTCAATTCATCTGGAAACGAAATAAACCCAAAATTCTGACTCATGTATAAACAGACATCCATAGCAAAACGAGCCAAAGTATTACTCAATCCACCTAGAGCAGCAGCAATGGTACGTTCGTTTTTACCACGCCCCATTTGAGCGGCAACAACGTTATATTTAAGCGTAGCAAAGTCCATTTCTTTAGTTGTTAATTCTCTATCAATAGGAAACGAACTTCCGTAACCTGCGGCAGAACCTAACGGATTTTGGTCAACGGTTTTTATTGCAGCATCTATTAGAAATACATCATCAATCATGAGTTCTGCATAGGCAGAAAACCACAACCCAAAAGAAGATGGCATCGCCACTTGCAAGTGCGTATAACCGGGCAATACTTTATCTTTATATCTATCAGCTAAATCTAAAAGTGTATTAAAAAGTGTTTGTGTTTTGTCTTTTACAATCCCTAAATGGTCTTTGTAATATAAATGGCAAGCCACCAAAACTTGGTCATTTCTAGAACGTGCCGTATGGATTTTTTTTCCAACCTCGCCCAAAGATTTAGTCAGTTCAAACTCTATTTTAGAATGCACATCTTCAAACTGTTCGTCTATTACAAACGTACCGTTTTCAATTTGCGTTTCCAATGTTTTTAAACCTCTTAGCAAATCGACTAATTCTTCAACAGAAATAATCCCGATTTTTTGTAGCATTTTAGCATGCGCTTTTGATGCTATAACATCATACTTTGCTATGTGAATATCAATTTCTCGGTCGTTTCCAACAGTAAATTGTTCTATTTTTTTATCGATTGATATGCCTTTGTCCCAGAGTTTCATGCTTTATACTTTTTTTCGTTTCCGCTATTCGTCTATCGCTCAAGATAAACTTTGGCGGGAATCTTATTAAATTTCTGCAAAAGCAGAAATCTCGACTTTCATTTTTTAGTTATTACTATTTATTATTAGTGGATTCCTGCCTTCGCAGGAATGACAAACTATTGCACAATCACTTTGTTTAACAATTCAACATAAATTTTTATGCCTTCTTCAATTTCATTCACATAAATAAATTCATTTGCTGAATGCGAACGCGTGCTATCTCCAGGTCCTAATTTTAAACTCGGACAAGACAACACCGCTTGGTCTGATAATGTTGGCGACCCATAAGTACTTCTTCCCATAGCGATTCCGGCTTTTACCAAATCATGTTCCACAGGAATTGATGATGAATTTAAACGTAAACTACGTGGTGTAATACTTGTAACTGGTGCTTTTTTTTGTAAAATTTTTGCAATTTCAGCATTACTGTAGGCATCATTTACCCGAACATCAATAACCAAATCTACATGACCTGGCACCACATTATGCTGTGACCCCCCGTTAATTTGAGTTACCGTTAATTTAACATCACCCAAAGCCTTAGAGCCTTTTTTAAACTTAAAATCTTGAAACCATTGCAAGGCTTCAATACTATTATAAATAGCGTTATTATCGTTTGGATGTGCTGCATGACTAGGTGTGCCTTCTATCACGGCATCAAACACTACCAAACCTTTTTCGGCTACTGCTAAATTCATCAAAGTTGGCTCGCCAACTATGGCAACATCTACTTTTGGAATGATAGACAACATACTGTTTAATCCATCTGGTCCGCTGCTTTCTTCTTCCGCGGAAGCGACAACAACTAAATTATATTTTAAGTTTTCCTGATTATAAAAATACGTAAATGTAGCTATTAGCGATACCAAACAACCACCAGCATCATTACTCCCTAAACCAAATAATTTCCCGTCTTCCACAATGGCTTTAAAAGGGTCTTTGGTATATGCTGAATTTGGTTTTACGGTATCGTGATGTGAGTTTAATAATAGCGTTGGTTTGCTATCATCAAAATATTTATTGACTGCCCAAACGTTATTTTTTGTTCTCTTAAAATCAATATTATATCGGGTAAACCAATCTTCAATATGTGATGCCGTACCATCTTCTTCCGAAGAAAAAGATTGTGTTTCTATCAGCTTCTTTAAAAGCGATATCGCATCATTCGTTAAATCTTGAATCACCATATTATAAAGTTATAGTTGTGAAATTATCGTTAGCTTGGGTCAACATGGACGTGTTTCCCATATTTATATTGTTAACGCCATGGCGCAATGCATCAAAACAATTTTCTAATTTAGGAAGCATGCCATCTGCAATGATGCCTTGCTCCAGTAGTTCATTATAAAGTTTTGAATCTATATGTTTCACCACTGAATTCTTATCATTTATATCTCTTAAAACACCATTTAATTCGAAACAATAATAGATAGAGGTTTCGTATAATTTGCTCATCCCAACAGCTACTTGAGAGGTTATAGTATCTGCATTCGTGTTTAACAATTGCCCATTACCATCATGAGTTATGGCACAAAAAACAGGTGTAAAATCGGCTTGAATTAATTTATCAATTGAGTTATGAGCCACTTCTTTTACATCACCAACAAAACCGAAATCAATGTCTTTAACTGGCCGTTTATCAGATTTAATACTATTAATATCTGCACCTGTTAATCCAATAGCATTTGTGTTTAAAGCCTGTAATTTTGCAACTACATTTTTATTAACCAATCCACCATAAACCATAGTAATGACTTCTAAGGTTTCAGCATCTGTAATACGTCTGCCATTTATCATTTTAGATTCTACACCCAATTTGGAAGCGATATGAGTTGCACGTTTTCCACCGCCATGCACCAAAATTTTCTTGCCTTCTAAATTAGAAAATAATTTTAGAAACGCACTTAAAGACGCTTCATCCTCAATGATGTTTCCGCCTATTTTTACTATGGATAGTTTTTCTTTCATTTCCCTCTCCCTCCGCCCTCTCCGAAGGAGAGGGAACTTTTTAGATTAGTTTAAATCTTCTAATATCTTTTTAAGCACCAATTGTGCTGCATACGTTCTGTTATTAGCTTGTTCTATAACTAACGAACTATCTGTATCTAAAACCGCATCTTCAACAACTACATTTCTTCTAACAGGTAAGCAGTGCATGAATTTAGCATCTCCTATTTTGTCTTTGGTAATCATCCAATTTGGATCCGTGTTTATTACTTTCCCATAGTCTTCATAAGAACTCCAATTTTTGGTATATACAAAATCGGCATCCTTAAAGGCTTCCTTTTGATCGTGAAAAATTGGTGTATTTCCAGTAATTTCAGAGTTTAAATCATAGCCTTCAGGATTCGTAATCACGAATTCTACATCCATTTTTTGCATGACTTGTACAAAACTATTGGCTACTGCATGTGGCAACGCTTTTATATGTGGCGCCCAACTTAATACTACTTTTGGTTTTTTAACCTTAGCGTGTTCAGAAATAGTAATCGCATCAGTCAATCCTTGTAATGGATGCCCTGTAGCGCTCTCCATGTTTACAATAGGCACAGAAGCGAATTTTTTAAATGAATTTAAAACCTGTTCGCTCTCATCTTTTGCTTTATCAGTTAATGAAGGGAATGCTCTAACCGCAATAATATCACAATATTGAGATACCACTGCTGCAGCTTCTTTAATGTGCTCTGCGGTATTTCCATTCATAACCGTTCCGTCTCCAAACTCAATACCCCAAGCATCACCAGACACATTCATTACAATAGGATTCATTCCCAAATTTAATGCTGCCTTTTGTGTACTTAAACGCGTACGTAGACTTGAATTAAAAAACAACAACCCTAAGGTTTTATTTTTCCCTAATACAATATGTTCAAGCGGATTAGCTTTTAATTGTTTTGCTTCTTCAATCCAAGTATTGATGTTATCTATATCGTTTATGGATGTATAATGTTTCATGCTTAATTATTTTTTTACTAATCCAACAAGGTTTTTAAAACCTTACAGGTTATTTTATTTTAGTAAACGGTACTTTCTTTTCCATAGCATTGATTATAAAATCATCTTCTAATCCGTTTACAATCCATGTTTCTATATTTGCGCTTTTTGCCAAAGATGCCGCTTCAATCTTCGAAGCCATTCCGCCACTACCATGAGATGATTTGGAGCTAACAACTTGCAATCTTAACTCATCAAAATTTAACACATCCTCAATAGTCTTTGGCGTATCATCATCAATAGATGCTTTTGTATAAATACCATTGGTATTTGTTGCTATAACAAGCAAATCAACCCCTAATAAAGATGCTGTTAAAGCAGCTAATTTATCATTATCACCAAATTGAATCTCATCGGTAGCTACCGTATCATTTTCATTAATAATAGGGATGTAATTATTGTTTACCAACACCTTAATGGTATTCATGATATTGGTTCTACTTTCTTCCTTTTCAAAATCGGAATAAGACAATAAACACTGCGAGCTTAATAATCCATATTCTCGAAAAATCTCTTGATAAATTCTAATGAGGTGAGGTTGCCCAATTGATGCTAAAGCTTGTTTTACAAAAAGTTCTTTACGTTGACTTTCCAATTTCACAAACTGTTTTGCCACAGCAATAGCACCGGAACTCACAATAATAAACTCACAGGTATCTTGAAGTTTTGCTATTTGATTAGCAATATCCTCAATCTTACCTCTAGAAATATTGTCAGTTTCTTTAGTAAGTGTGTTAGACCCAATTTTTAATAATATGCGTTTTTTCTTCATTTATATAAAACTTCACTAGCTCTAATTAGTCTTTTGTTATTATAGACGAATACTGGCTTATTTCTTAAATGCCCATTACCTGCCTACCGGCAAGCAGGTGGACTTGCATGCTTATCGTATTTGTCCATTTCCATGAACATACCATTTATTAGTTACTAAATGCTGTAATCCTATGGGTCCACGTTGGTGTAATTTATCTGTACTAATGGCTAATTCGCCACCCAATCCTAATTGTCCACCATCCGTAAAACGAGTTGATGCATTATGATAGACCGCAGCTGTATCTACATTTTCCATGAACAACTTAGCTTCATCATCATTAGTTGTTATAATAACTGACGAATGGCCTCCAGAGTACTTATTTATCATAGCAATAGTATCTTGATTAGAAGGAATTTCTCCAATAAGAATCTTATAATCTAAAAACTCTTGATACCAAATATCATTTGATTTAAGAACTTCAACATCATTATTTCTTGAAATAGCGTCGTCCCCAAGAACTTCAATTTTTAATGTCTTTAGTTTTGAAATTAATGTTTTAACAAATTCATCTTTATTTGGAAGATTCTCATCAATTAAAACCTTGTCTACTGCATTACATGCTGATATTTTCGACTTTCCGTTCATAATCACATCTACTGCAATATCCAAATCGGCAGCTTCGTGCACATATACAAAGTTATTTCCGCGACCACTAATAATTACCGGACAGGTTGCATGTTGCTTAACAAAGGCAATTAAACGTTCGCCGCCTCTTGGAACAATTAAATCGACCTTTTGTGTTGGTTTTTCTAAAAATGCTTGCGTTTCTGTTCTGTTAAATTGCAGATATTCTACCCAATCTGTAGAAGCATCTTGTTCTTTCAAAGCTTGATGCCACAATTCAACAATTTTTAAGTTCGATTTTAGGGATTCTTTCCCGCCTTTCAGCAAGATTTTATTTCCCGATTTAAAAGCAATTCCAGCAGCTTCAACGGTTACATCAGGACGCGATTCGTAAATAATCATCACTGTTCCAAATGATGCTGTTTTGTTATAAACCTGCATGCCATTATCGTGCTTAAAACTAAAACGCTCCACACCAACTGGGTCGTCTTGTGATGCTAAATGTGTTACAGATGCAATCATCTCGTCCACTTTAGAATCGTCCACTTTTAAACGGTCGTACATGGAAATATCATCGCCATTATAAGCCTCTAAATCTGTTTTATTTATACTTATAATCGCTTCGCGTTCTTGTTCTAAAAGCGTAGCCATTTTAAGTAAAACATTGTTTCTTGTTTCTATGGATAATAATGTATTCATAATTTTAGTCTTCAGTTAGCAGTTTCTCAGTCTTCAGTTTAGCTCCCTTTCCTGAAATTCTTATGTATTTTTACTCCCGACAGCTATCGGGACGTCGAAATAACAAACTACTTTTTTATTCAACGCTTATTTCAACTTCGGCCAATGATTCAATTAAGGCTTCAAAAAACATATCTAAATGTTCCTTTCTAACGGTTAACGGCGGTAATATTCTCAATAATTTTTTATTGGATGCGCCACCCGTAAAAATATGATAATCGTAAATTAGTTTTTTTCTAAGGTCACCAACTTCAAAATCAAATTCTAAACCTATCATTAACCCCTTACCTTTAATATTTTTTATCTGTGGAATGGTTTCGGCAATCTTAGTAAAGTACTCAGACATTACATTAACGTTGTCCATCAACTGTTGATCTTCAATCACATTTAAAACCGATAATCCAGCGGCACATGCTAAATGGTTTCCACCAAAAGTAGTCCCCAACATACCAAACTTCGCTTCAATATCTGGATGAATTAAAATACCTCCAATCGGAAAACCATTACCCATGCCTTTTGCAATAGAAATAATATCTGGAGTAACATTATAATGTTGAAACGCAAAAAACTTGCCCGATCTCCCATAACCCGACTGTACTTCATCGGCAATAAACATCGTGTTATTAGCCTTGCAAAGCATATCTACTTGTTCGAAAAACTCCGCTGAGCCTTGGTCTAAACCACCAACACCTTGAATAAACTCCAGAATAACGGCACAAACATCGCCTTTTTCTAACTCTTTTTTAACGCCTTCAATATCATTTAAAGCTAAAATCGTTACTTTCTGTTGTGCGTTAATTGGTGCAATAATATTCTTGTTATCCGTTGCTGCTACTGCTGCCGAAGTTCTACCGTGAAATCCATTATTAAATGCCACAACGCGTGTTTTTTCTGTTTTAAAAGACGCTAATTTCAACGCGTTTTCATTTGCTTCAGCACCCGAATTACATAAAAACAATTCGTAATCTTTACAACCAGAAAGCTGTTCAATTTTATTTGCTAATTCTACCTGTAATGGATTTTGAATCGCATTCGAATAAAACCCTAACGACGCCACTTGATTTGTAATGGCTTCAACATATTTTGGATGTGCGTGCCCAATGGAAATTACAGCATGCCCACCATAAAGGTCTAAATATTCAGTTCCTTTATCATCATAAATATAAACGCCCTTCCCGGAAACTGGAGTAACATCGTACAGTGGATAAACATTAAATAATGGCATTTTAACTCTTTTTTAATTGGTTAATTTTTTCGAACGAAGCATTAATTCCTTTTATGAGCGATGAACTTAAACCCTGATGTTCCATTTCATTTAAACCTTCAATAGTGCAACCACTAGGAGTGGTTACGCGATCAATCTCTTCTTCAGGATGTCTACCAGATTCTTTTAACAAACTAGCCGCACCGTAACAGGTCTGCAATGCTAATTCATGTGCTTCATGTGCCTCGAAACCTAATTGAATAGCACCTTGTGTTGTAGCTCGAACCAAACGCATCCAAAAGGCAATACCACTGGCACAAATTACCGTTGCGGCTTGTATTTGCTCTTCAGGGATAACCATGGTAGTACCCAATTGATTAAAAATATTTTTTGCTAATTCTATTTTATCTTGTCCTTTATCATTTGCAGCTAAGCAAGTCATAGATTTACCAATTGAAATCGCTGTATTCGGCATCACACGAATTACATTCTTATCACTACCAACAATACTCTCAATCTTAGAAATTTCAAAACCAGCAGCCACC
The DNA here is from genome assembly GCF_039543245.1 of Algibacter agarivorans. Lineage (NCBI taxonomy): Bacteria > Pseudomonadati > Bacteroidota > Flavobacteriia > Flavobacteriales > Flavobacteriaceae > Algibacter > Algibacter agarivorans. The sequence goes on along the minus strand of NZ_BAABJJ010000030.1, from coordinate 53,216 downwards.
GACATAACAACATGATTATTTGTAATATGTGAAGAAACACTTTCCAAAACCGTATCAATATGTCTTGGTTGCAAAGCAAAAATCACAATATCCGATGACTCTACAGCTAAAACATTATCGCTAGTAATCGTTACATAATCTTCATCTTCAAAAGCTTTTACGGCCGACGTGTTTTTATCACTCAAATATAATGACGAAAACGACTTGTTACCAATAAGCCCTTTGGCAATTGAACTTCCTAAATTTCCTGTTCCTATAATGGCTATTTTCATAATTGTACTTTTTTCATTCCCTCGAAGGAGGGAATCTATTTTATTTTTTTTGGCGTTACCACAAGGGTCGGGCTTTCCGCTATATCTTTTTTTGCCATTTATGGCAGCAAAAAAAGGATGCCGCTGCAATCCCTAACGCGCCACTCTTGCTCTAAATCCTCCCCTAACCCCTCCAAAGGCGGGGAACTCATACTCAAACTAAGCTTCAGACCTTCAAGGTTTTTGAAACCTCTCAGGTCTCTGGACATAAACTTCCGCAATCCATTCCTCCCCTTCGGGGAGGCTAGGCGGGGCTTAGACTAGGTGGATTAAAAATATGTTCCTTTTAATTGTACCCCAGTTGTTTCTTCCAATCCAAACATTAAATTCATGTTTTGAACCGCTTGACCTGATGCTCCTTTTAAAAGATTATCTATAATGCTTGTAATAAGCAATTTACCATTATGTTTATGTAAATGCACTAAACATTTATTAGTATTCACAACCTGTTTCATATGTAAAAAATCATCTGACACAAAAGTAAATTCAGCATCCTTATAAAACGTTTTGTAAATAGCTTTTGCTTCTTCTAATGAACCTTCAAAATCAGTATAAATGGTTGCAAAAATACCTCTTGAAAAATTCCCTCTATTTGGCATAAAAACAATTTCTGACGAAAAATTGTTTTGCAATTGATTTACCGATTGATTTATTTCTCCTAAATGCTGATGCGTAAATGGCTTATAGTACGAAAAGTTGTTATCTCTCCAAGTATAATGTGTCGTTGCCGACAATGATGTTCCTGCACCTGTAGCTCCAGTAACCGCATTTATATGCACATCGTTCTTCAACAAACCTTTATCTGCTAAAGGCAATAACCCTAACTGAATAGCTGTTGCAAAACACCCTGGATTTGCAATATACTTTGCTACCTTTATGTCTTCTCTTTGCAATTCTGGCAAACCATAAACAAATGTTTTTCCATTAAAAACTTTATCAGCTTCTAATCTAAAATCGTTTCCTAAATCGATAATTTTTGTGTTTTCAGAAAAGGTATTAGCAGATAAAAACTTAACTGAATTCCCATGTCCTAAACATAAAAACAAGACATCAATATTTGGGTTAACGGTATCTGTAAATTCTAAATCTAAAGTTCCTACTAAATCTTGGTGCACTTTGCTAATCTTGTTTCCAGCGTTACTTGTACTAAACACAAAATCAATCTCAGTTTCCAGATGATTAATTAATAATCTAATTAATTCACCTGCCGTATAACCAGCACCTCCTATAATTCCTGCTTTAATTTTTTTCATTTTGACACTTCTTTTTTTAGACCTACAAGGTTTTTATAACCTCGTAGGTCGCAATACAACTATTTGGAGTTTACCTGTTGATATATTTTGTTTTGATTTCCTAGAATTTTGATAAACCCTTTAGCATCATCAGCAGTCCATGCTTTATTTTCTTCACCATAACTTCCAAACTTAGCGCTCATTAAATCATGTTTTGAAACAATACCATCCAATGAAAAATGATATGGCTTTAAAGTTACGGTTACATCTCCTGTTACCATCTCTTGACTACTTTGTAAAAAGGCCTCGATATTACGCATTACAGGATCTAAATACTGCCCTTCATGCAAATGCATACCATAGAAACTAGACAAATATTCTTTGTGCTGTAATTGCCATTTTGTGAGTGTATGCTTTTCCAATAAATGATGTGCTTTAATGGTAATTAATGCTGCTGCCGCTTCAAAACCAACACGTCCTTTGATCCCAACAATGGTATCACCAACATGAATATCTCTGCCTATAGCATAAGGCGAAGCTAAATTATTTAAAACCTCAATATTAATTTCAGGGTCGTTTTCTATACCATTTACAGCAACCAATTCACCTTTTAAAAAAGTTAATTTTACTTTTTCGTCTTCAGCATGTTTTAATTGCGATGGGTAGGCTTCATCTGGTAATGGCTTTTCCGATTCTAAAGTTTCTATACCTCCAACGCTTGTTCCCCATAGCCCTTTGTTGATTGAGTATTTTGACTTCTCCCAAGACATATCAATACCGTTTTCTTTTAGGTAATCAATCTCTTCTTGTCTTGTTAATTTTCCATCTCTAATTGGCGTAATAATTTTAATGTTTGGTGCCAATGTTTGAAAAATCATATCGAAACGCACTTGGTCGTTTCCTGCCCCGGTACTACCATGAGCAATATATTCTGCATCGATACTTTTTGCGTATTCAACAATTTCAATGGCTTGAATAATTCGTTCAGCACTTACAGAAAGAGGATAGGTATTGTTTTTCAACACATTTCCAAATATTAAATACTTCACTACTTTTTGGTAAAACGTAGCAACGGCATCAATATTTTTATAGGTTGAAACACCCATTTTATAGGCGTTACTTTCAATATGGCTAATTTCTTCTTTCGTAAAACCACCTGTATTCACGCTTACCGCATGTACATCATACTCCTTTGACAAACTCACTGCGCAATATGAAGTATCTAAACCACCACTATACGCTATTACTAATTTTTTCATTGAGAACTGTTTTTTCATTTCCGCAAAGGCGGAAATCTATTTATTGTTTTTATATTTTTTTAGAAACATAGTTTCCTTAATATGCTTTAACCTCTTAAAAACCTTTTCCTTTATTCTTATTTTAGCTTCTGACTCTATCACTTTCGAATCGTACAACATGCCCGTACATAAGCACATTTTACGATTGGTACGTGTTAAAACATCATAGTTTTTACAGGTCTGACAACCATCCCAAAATGTAGGATCGTCTGTTAATTCCGAAAACGGTACAGGTTTATAACCTAAATCGGTATTCATTTTCATAACCGCAAAACCTGTTGTAATACTAAACACTTTGGCATCTGGAAATTTATTTCTAGAATGCTCAAAAACTTTATGCTTAATTTTTTTAGCAAGTCCTTTACCTCTATAATCCGGATGAACTATTAAACCTGAATTGGCAACATATTTACCGTGACCCCACTTTTCTATATAGCAAAACCCTGCAAATTTATCGCCATCAAAAGCAATAACAGCATTTCCATTTTCCATTTTAGTGGCAATATACTCAGGAGTTCGCTTAGCGATGCCCGTGCCTCTAACTTGAGCAGACGCCTCAATGGTTTCGCAAATGGCTTCAGCGAATTTTACATGTGATGTATCGGCTATGACAACCTTCATTTTTTAATCTGTATTGAATATCAAATTGTTTCTATAATTCTTTCTTAATGCTGAACTGGACTCACCTAATTCAATAAATTACGACATACCCTTACGGGCGACGAGCAAAAATACGGCGCATAGCGTAAATATTAATTAAAAGACTTACTAAATTTTGATATGTTATGGATAAAAAATGATACAATGTGAAAAAAAATTAAAATTACGTATTGGTTTTTGCCTAAATCTGAGATTAGAAACGGCGGCGGCGATTGCGCACGGGAAAACCGGGTATAGTACAACGTATTTTATTTTTTAATGTATTCATAGCGTAAAACTAAAGTTTTATTTCATAGTAACTATAAAAACTATTTGCTTTTTTATAAAAATTACAGATATCTCTATTTTTTCAGCATTTTGTTTTAAAAAAATCAGTTTTGCATACGTTTTTTAAAAAGTTAAAAACAATTTTTAACAACTATTACTGACCCAACAAGATACAAAACCACCAACTATGGTATTTAACAAATCAAGAATGATTATATTTAGGATGCACTTAAGAAATTTTATTTCTTGTAATTAAAGTTTCTCACAGAAACCTTATTAGCTGAGGGGAAATCCTCCGAAATTTCTGTCTGGTTTACCTCTCCTGTTGCGGCCCATTCAACACCTCGTTTTAAAAGCGTAATAAAACCAACACATTCAAATGATGTTGTATCATGACCAAGTGTGGTATGAAAAACTCTGCCTTTACCATAATCTATTGTCATAACCATAGGCTCTTTTTGTTTTAGACTAGGATCTTTTAACGTAGAAACTGCCGTCGCTAAGATAGTAACATTTTCAGCCGGCCCTCTTAAATACGTATAACATTCATCTACTGTATGCATCCAGTGCAAAGGCATCCCCTTAGTTATTGGATGCTCTTGATTATAGGTTGTAATGAGAAACTCTTCTCGCTTAGCATGATCACCTCCTATCCCAGGCCTGTAATCCTTTTTAACTTGATTATTTTCATCAATATATAAATACGGACCAGATTTCTCATTTCTATCCCATCCTCCAATACCAATAGCTTTATTATAGGCTGGCCATTCAGGAAAACAATTATCTGCTGCATGAACGCTAACAAAACCCCCTCCACTTTTTAAATATTTCTCAAAATTAACTTTCGTTTCATTAGGCCAGGGAGCAGCTTTCCATCCAAAGTTAGATACAACAACGTCATATTTGAAAAAATCAGGTTTAAAATTTGGATCTGTTTTTGGCTTGCCTTCAATACCTTCAGGAGTATTGGCATACCCTAGCCAATCTTTAAATAGTTCACTTTGGTAAAGGAATTGAGTTCTAGCAATATCTACTTGAAATATGCCTGTTTCCTCTAAATATTGTTTCATCATTATGGTTGACTTAGGCCAAACCTTATGATTATTTTGCCCATCAATAATTAACACTTTCATTTTTTCATTTTTTGTTTTGCCGCAAGCAGAACTTACTAAAAAACAAAGACATACAGCTAAGAAACCAATATGTTTAACCTTATTCAATACATTCATTTAAAAACCTTTTTATAGTCCTAATATTTTATTTAACTGAGCTTTATCTGTCGCTCCACCTGCAAAATCATCAAATCTACGAGCTGCAGCTTCTATAATATGTTTTTGAATAAAGGGCGCTCCTTCTCGTGCTCCTTGTTCTGATGATTTTATACAACACTCCCATTCCATCACTGCCCAAACATCGCAATCAAATTTAGTTAATTTTGAAAAAATACCTTTAAAATCTACCTGTCCGTCACCTAGAGAACGGAAGCGTCCTGCGCGATCTTTCCAATCAGAATAACCGCCATACACCCCTTGCTTACCTGTTGGATTAAACTCTGCATCCTTCACATGGAACGCCTTAATACGCTCGTGGTAGTAATCTATAAAAGTTAAATAATCTAATTGCTGCAACACAAAATGACTAGGATCATAAAGGATATTAGCACGTGTATGATTATTTGTAGCTTCTAAAAAACGTTCGAATGTAACACCATCATGCAAATCTTCACCTGGATGTAATTCATAACAAATATCAACACCATGTTCATCAAAATGATTTAAAATAGGTAACCATCGATTTGCTAATTCTTCAAAACCTAATTCCACCAAACCATTTGGTCGTTGTGGCCAAGGATAAACCGTGTGCCATAATAATGCTCCTGAAAATGAGGCGTGCGACTTCAACCCCAATCGACCACTAGCTGTGCCAGATTTTTTAACAAAATCTATAGCCCAATCTGTTCTTGCTTTTGGATTGCCTCTTACTTGCTCTGGCGCAAACCCATCAAACATGGTATCGTATGCTGGATTTACCGCTACCAATTGCCCTTGTAAATGCGTTGACAATTCAGTAATTTCTAATCCATAAGAATTTACTTTTCCTTTTAGCTCATCACAATAGGTTTGACTCTCTGCAGCTTTTTCAACATCAATTAAATTAGATTCCCATGTTGGTATCTGAATGCCTTTATAGCCTAAATCGGCTGCCCATTTACACATACCGTCTAAATTATTAAATGGTGCTTCACTTCCCGCAAATTGCGCTAAAAATACTGCTGGTCCTTTTATTGTTTTCATATTTCTGTATTATTTTTTTGGCGTTCCCACAAGGGTCGGGCTTTCCGTTACAAGTCCTCACACCTCCTGCGTCGGGCTGTGGGCTTTCCTCTGCAATCCCTAACGCATTATCCGCCAACAATTATTTTTAAAACTCCTTCATTTTGGTCCAACTAGCATTATTCTTATCACTTTCTACAGCGGCGTAAATAAATTTCATACCACGAACACCATCTTTGGCAGTTGGATAATCTGGTTTTTCTATTATTTTTTCTTCTAAAGTTGCCATAACATGCGTTGCGAAATTTTTATAAATGGTTGCAAAAGCTTCTAAATACCCTTCTGGATGCCCTGCTGGGATACGTGAAACGCTTAAGGCTTCATCATATAAATCATTCCCATTTGGTGTAAAAACCTTCACAGGCTGTTCAAGCCAATGTGTAATTAATTGATTTGGATTTTCTTGATGCCATTCCAAACTTCCTTTTTCTCCATAGACTTTTATAGCTAAATTATTTTCTTCACCTAAAGCTATTTGAGAAATAGACATCGTGCCTTTAGCCCCATTTTCCATGCGGAGTAATAAATTACCATCATCATCAAGAATTCTACCTTCACCAAACCGCCCTAAATCAGCAGCTAATTCATTAATTCTTAAACCCGTGATATACTCTACTAAATTTTCAGCATGTGTTCCAATATCACCTAAAGCCCCTCCAATTCCAGACCTCTTAGGATCTACTCTCCACGAGGCTTGTTTCTGCCCTGTCTTTTCAACAGCAGTCGATAACCAACCTTGTAAATATTGAACTTGTATTTTTCTAATGGTACCTAAATCGCCATTAGCTACCATAGCTTTAGCTTGTTTCACTAAAGGATGTCCCGTATAATTATGGGTTAAAGCAAAAAGTTTTCCGCTTTTGGCAACTATTTTTTCTAATTCAACAGCTTCATCTAAAGTAAGTGTCATTGGTTTATCGCAAACCACATGAAATCCACTTTCTAACGCTAGTTTTGCAGGTGAAAAATGCATATGATTAGGTGTTACGATTGCCACAAAATCCATTCGTTCACTTTCAGGACGTTCTTTTTCTTTCGAAATCATGTCTTCAAAACTCCCGTAACATCTTTCTTCTGGAAGATATAATGCTTTTCCTGATGTCATTGATTTTTCGGCACTACTACTAAAAGCGCCGCATACCAATTCTATCATACCATCAATAGAAGCTGCTTTTCTATGTACATCGCCAATGAAAGAACCAGTTCCTCCACCAATCATTCCCATTCTTAATTTTCTAGACATATTTTAATTATGCTTGTTCTGTTTTATTTCTTTTTTTCATGTATATATTAAGTCCAATAAAAGCAACAATGAGTATTGCCGGAAGAACAGACATAGTCCTTAAAGCTTCAGCAGCATTAGCATCATCCATTAATTTACCCATAATTGGTAATACCAATGATACCGAGAACATGCCAGCACCTCCCATAATAGACAAGCCTAAAGCACCCGTTTCTGGAAGATATTCCGCAACAAAACCTAACATGGTTGGCCAAAAGAATGTAACTCCAATTGCAAAAACTGCGGCTGCAACAAAAGTCATTCCACCACTAGTTACTGTGAGCAACCATAATCCAATAAAAGTGAATATTGCCGAATACAATAACATGCCTGCTGGTTTGAGTTTATGAACTACAGGTCCAGCAAATAGTCGTCCTAATGCCATTATGCCGTTTATAAATGCCAAAACCAAGAGCGGCACAGCAACCGATTCTTTTAAAAGTGATTCAATCCGTTGTGTAGTTCCTAATTCTGAAGCAGCTGTTAAAAACATACAGAACATCATAAATAGAAATAATGGTTTACCAATACTTGAGAACATTTTTTTATTACTAATCCCCATCTGAACACGCTCTGTTACTGGAAAATTTTGACCATAAAATAAACCGCCATAAATAATTAATGGGATAAACAAAGTGGCTACCATAATTTGCCAACTTAACCCTAAAACATCCATTACTAGCCACCCTACAAGCGAGCCAATTACAATACCTCCAGGAAACCAAACATGAAACCTATTAAGCATTTTTGTTTTTTCGTTGGTGTACATGGATGCAATCATAGGATTCAATGCAGCTTCAACCATACCGTTTCCTATACCAACAAATAAAGTTGCAAGAAAAAGGGAACTCATAGAGTCGGCCATTATCGTCCATACAATACCAATGGCATGCGTTACAAAGGCTATCCAAGTAATTTTTTTAATCCCTAGAAAATCCACTAAGGGCCCTCCAAAAATCATGGCCAATGTAAACCCAAAAAAAGCTGGCGTGAAAGCATAACCAATTTGCTCTAAGGTTAAACCAACACCTTCTGGACCGAAAACGGTTTCCAAACGCGCACGAATTGCAAAGGTCATTGCTGTGGTAATAAGCGCTAAACAACTAGCAAGAAAGAGTCTGTTTTTGTTTATGTTTTCCATAATAAATATTTAGTTTGGTTTAATCAATTATTATTTGACCTCTTTAGATGCTTTTTCAAGTAATTTTTTAGTAGCAATAATTCCATCTTTTTCACTCAAATTACTTCCTTCGTATTCAATTCCTATATAACCAGAATAACCAGCGTTTTTTACTACTTGTAAAATCTTAGTGTAATCAATTTTAGGCTGATTTCCATTTTCATCAAAATCATAAGACTTTGCACTTACCGCTTTAGCATATGGCATTAACTCTTTAACTCCTTTGTATATATCATATGCGTTTTCACAATTTTCACTATTTATTGACTGAGATCCTTTTAGACAAAAATTACCAAAATCAGGTAAAGTTCCGCAATTTGACATATTCACTTTTTGAATAACGGTGGCCAACCAATCCCCATTAGAAGTATATCCTCCATGGTTTTCTACCAAGATATTAATACCTTTAGTTTTTGCATATTCGGATAACTTTGCCAAACCTATAACAGCATTTGCCATAACCTCCACATCTGTACCTTGACCATGAGCATTTACTCTAATAGAATGACAACCTAAAACCTTCGCTGCATCAACCCATTTTTTATGGTTTTCAATAGCCTCATGCAATTTGTTTTCATCAGTATTGGCTAAATCTCCCTCACCATCTACCATGATGAGTAAGTTCTTCACTCCATACTTCTTACTTTCCTCATTCAGTCTATATATAACAGCATCCAGCCCTAACCGGCTCACTTCTTTTTTATAAAGTTGACTAACATATTCAATCGCATGAATATCCAATGCACTTGCTTCTTTGGCAAAATCGAATGGATTCATCCCATCTTCCAAGATAGCCTTATGCAATGACCACTGCGCTAAAGACATTTTAAAAAACATTGGAGAATCCTCAGCATTTTTATTTAATGATGATTTTTTGTTTTCTGCATTCTTACAAGCAATCAAGGAGAGCAAAACTAAAACTGTTACAAATTTTTTTGTTATTGAAATAAAATCTTGTTGGTTCATACTAGTTGATTGGTAAATTAGTTAATATGTGAAAATATATAAATAAAACATATGTGTTGTTTATTTTTATTCAGTGAAAGAATTTAAACAAACCAAATATTATACTTCAGGGTAAGCACTTATATTTTCACGAATCTGAAATCTCGTTCTAAATTCGTTTGGCGAACATTTTTCATGTTTTTTAAATACTGTTGAAAAATATTGACTCGTTGCAAAACCACATGAATAAGCCACTTCTGTAATGCTTAAATTTAAATTTTTCTGAAGCATACTTTTTGACAGCTCTAAGCGCCTCATAGCCAAGTAACGCATTGGCGTTAAATTAGTTAATCGTTTACAATGATGAGTGAATCGAGTTATTCCAACCCCTGCCGATTCAGCCATAAGCTCAATTGTCCAGTTTTCAGAAAGATTCTTTTCTAATTCATTTAAAAAATATTTCACACTTCTTGAACTATCTGTTAATGACTCATTTAAAATAATATCGTCGGTATTCATTAAATCCAATAGCAGAATCAGCAAATAATTAACTAACAATCTTATTCTTGAAGCATTACTCCCTTTTTTATCTGTATTAATTGCTTTATTAATACGAAGAAAACAATCCCTAACACGCTGATCGGTTTTCCAAACAGACTTTTCATTTTGTCTTAAAATAGTTGTAAGCCTTGTTAAATCTTTTGGTGTTAATGTAATCCAATCAGGCCAAACCCATTCCTGATGAGGCCTTCGAACTCCTAAATCTATAATCACCCAATAGAATTTCCCCATACCAATATGCGGATCCCCTACCTTATGCGCCTCCCAAGGACGCGTAATTGTTAAATGGTTTGGCATTAACATGACCTCTTTATTTTCCTGCGCATAAGGCATAGAGCCTGATTCTAAAAAATGAAATTCTATACCTTCGTTCCTATGCCAATCCAAACCCCAATCTTGCGGCTCGTTAGCGTCCCAATAACCAATACTATTAAGCCCTAATGTATTTTCGTCTAACCTATCCCCAGGATACGTATGTCGCGCAAGTGCTTTAAATTTTAATTTTTTCCTCTTATAAGCATCAATTAAAGGCAAACATGTATCGGCATGATACACAACACCGTCGGCTTCATAGGGTTGAATTTTTTGTGTGTTTATTTTCACTGAAATAATTTAAACATGAATACCACGCAAATTAGTTAATTTTCGAATAATTAAGAATTAAATTATTAATTTCTCTGTTTTAAGGATAGAGATTGTAGGTTAATCAAATTTATCGCCATTTTTACTTTACTATTTATTAAATATTAAGCATGATTAAAGAAGAAATTACCGAGTACCCAACAGTTTACGATGCTATTGTTATAGGCACTGGGATAAGTGGTGGATGGGCAGCTAAAGAACTGTGTGAAAATGGATTAAAAACCTTAGTTCTTGACAGAGGGCGCTTAGTAAAACACATCGAAGACTACCCAACAATGCATTTAGATCCTTGGGATTTGAAGCATAGAGGCACAAAAAATCCAGAAGATGTTGAAAACCAAAAAAAACAGAATAAGTCCTATATATTAGGCCCATATAGCAAGCACTGGTTTGTAAATGATTTAAAGCATCCTTACAATGAAGTAAAACCTTTTGATTGGATTAGAGGCTACCATGTAGGCGGACGATCACTCATGTGGGCAAGACAATCCTATCGATTGAGCGACATGGATTTTGAAGCCAATAAAAAAGATGGACATGGTATTGATTGGCCAATTCGCTATAAGGATATCGCACCTTGGTACGATAGAGTAGAAGAATTTATAGGTGTTTCTGGTCAAAATTTAGGACTTCCGCATTTACCAGATGGAAAATTATCTGAACCTATGGATTTGAATTGCGTAGAACTGGAGCTGCAAAAGAAATTAAAGGAGAACTTCGATGACCGTTTATTAACTATTGGCAGAACAGCCCATAAAACAGGAAACACCATGCATGAGGGGCGCTCTAATTGCCAATTTAGAAACAGATGTGTAAGAGGCTGTCCATTTGGCGGGTATTTTAGCAGCAATTCATCCACATTACCAGCAGCCGAACGCACAGGAAATATGCATCTTAGACACAACTCCATTGCTTACGAAATAGTCTATGACGAGAAAAAAGGTCTCGCTTCAGGAGTAAATGTTATTGATGCGGAAACCAGAGAAAAAATATTCTTTAAAGCATCTATCATTTTTGGTTGTGCCTCAACCATAGGAACTGCAAGTATTTTAATGCAATCTAAATCTGAGCGATTTCCAAACGGATTAGGAAATGATAGTGGCGAATTAGGACATAACATCATGGATCACACTTCAAAATCTGGCGCTTCTGCAGAAGTAGAAGGTTTTGAAAACCTTTATTATAAAGGAAGACGACCCAATGGCTTTTATATTCCTCGTTTTAGAAATTTAAACACAAAAACGAAGCATAAAGATTTTTTACGCGGCTATGGCTATCAAGGTAGTGCAAGTAGAACCAATTGGAAACGAAATATAGGCGAACTTAATTATGGTAAAGACCTAAAAGATGAACTAATGAAACCTGGACATTGGAGAATAGGAATGGGTGGATTTGGAGAATGCTTACCTTATCATGATAATAAAATTACTTTAAACTATGACAAATTAGACGAATGGGGATTACCAACTGTAGACTTTAACGTTACGTTTAGAGAAAATGAATTAAAAATGAAAGAAGACATGGAAAGGCAAGCTATTGCTATGCTTAAAGCAGCTGGGTTTAAAAATGTTGTAGGCTTTAATGCTAAAAGCACACCCGGTATTGCCATACACGAAATGGGTGCTGCAAGAATGGGGCATAGCCCTAAAACATCTGTATTAAATAAGCACAACCAAATACACACAGTGCCTAATGTTTATGTTACCGATGGTTCTTGCATGACTTCATCTGCTTGCCAGAATCCGTCATTAACCTATATGGCTTTAACAGCTAGAGCAGCGAACCATGCGGCGGCTGAATTTAAAAAGAATAAAAACGCTTAAGATTATGAACAGAAGAAGCGCTTTAAAGAATTTAAGTATGAGTTTGGGCTATACTGTTGCAGCGCCAACTATTTTTAATATGTTGTATTCTTGTACTGCGGAAACCAATACATGGTCTCCTTTATTTTTATCTTCAGATGAAAAATATATCGTAACACATTTAGCAGATATTATTATACCTGTTTCTGACACACCTGGTGCCTTAGATGTTAATGTCCCTCAATTTTTAGATATAATGTATCATGATATAGAAATAAAAATGAATCAAGATATATTTAAACTAGGCGCTTCAGTATTTGCTAAGAAATTTAAATCTCAGTTTAATTCTGAAGTAATAAAAGGCAAAAAAGAACAATTTGAAACACTACTTGCCTTTTATTTTAAGATTTCTGACGATGCTACAGAAGCTATTTTAGCAGAACAAAAACTTCCAATTGAAAAAATTACAGCTTTACAAATGGATAACTATGTATTATATCAGTTTTTATTATCTGTAAAAAGATATACATTATTTGGATATTTTACTTCGGAAAAAGTTGGTGAAGAGGTATTAAACTATGACCCAGTTCCTGGTACTCAAATTGGTTGTATTCCTATTGAAGACCTTCCTAACGGAAGAGTTTGGTCATTATAAAAATAATTATATGAGATTTTTTAACAAACTTGCCCTTATTGCAATTACGATAACCTTATTATATTCTTGTAAAAATAAATCTGAAAATTCAGAAAATAACACAAAAGAAAAATGGGTAAAATTATTTAATGGAAAGGACTTAGATGATTGGATAGTAAAAATAAAAGGTCACCCTGTTGGAGATAATTACAAAAACACATTTATAGTTGAAGATGGCGTTATGAAAGTAAGTTATCATGAATATGATGACGTTTTCAACAACTCATTCGGTCATATTTATTATAAAAACTCATTTTCGAATTATAAATTTAGAATGGACTATAGGTTTACTGGTAAGCAACTTTCGGATGGTGCTGGTTGGGCTAATCGCAACAGCGGTATTATGATTCATTGTGAAGACCCAAAAAACATAGGCTTAGACCAAAAATTTCCAGTTTCCATAGAAGTGCAATTATTAGGAGGAAACGGTACCGATGAGCGAGCAACAGCAAATTTATGCACCCCAGGAACACATGTAGAAATGGATGGAGAACTTAAAACAGACCATTGTATAACTTCATCTTCTAAAACCTTTCATGGAGAACAATGGGTAAATATTGAGATTGAAGTTAGAAATGATTCTATTATAAAACACTTTATAAATGGAGAAGAAGTATTGCGTTATACAAAACCCCATTTTGGAGGTAAAGTAGATTACAATCAAGATTTATGGAAGTCTAAAGAAGACCTTCCATTGAAGAGCGGATTCATTTCATTACAAAGTGAAAGTCACCCCGTGGAATTTAAAAACATCGAAATTCTAGAACTGTAATTTACTCAACTATAAACTTTCCTTTCATTATAGCATAATGCCCTGGGAAGCTACACAAAAATTGGTAAGTTCCAGCTATAGGAGCATCGAACTCAATAACAGCAGTTTCACCACCTCCGATTAGCTTTGTATGTGCAATAACATCCTCAGAACCTTCAGGAATATACTCGTTAGCACTTGCTGTAGCAGCCTTATTTCCAAAAGCAGTTAGACTCACACCTTGTTTGAGTAAAACGAAATTATGCCCCATCACATTTTTATCCATTTTACCAATGTGTTTCAATGTGATTTTTACTTTCTCTCCAGCTTTAACTTTAATTTCTTTTTTGTTGAATTGCATGGCGTCATTACCTGTAATTACAACGTCATTAGGATTACTTTCTACTTTTTCTGAAACCTCGGATTTCTTTTCATAACTAAATCCTTCTTTTTTCTTTTCTTCCTTTCCTCCGCAGCTAAAAATCGTTATTGAAAACATGGCTGCTACTATAATTTTAAGAATCTTCATATCTACTCTTTTTTTTGTAAAATAATCAATATTGACTACAAAATATAATCTGTACTGATGAAATTTGAGGTTTTCTTTTCTAATAATTCTTCCAATATGGCATTATTATAGGTATTATCTTTTGAAGCTACAAAAGTTCTAATTGAAAAAGAACGTAAAGCATCATGAACGCTTAATGTACCAAATGCAGAATCCTTTCTTCCTGTAAATGGATAAACATCTGGACCACGTTGGCAAGAACTATTTAAATTAACACGACAAACCAAATTAACCAGTGTATCTATTAACGGCGATAAGGTGTGAATGTTTTGACCAAACAAACTTACCTGTTGCCCATAATTCGATTCTGCCATGTCATCCAATGGCTCTTCGATATCTGAAAAAGACACCACTGGCACGACGGGTCCAAATTGTTCTTCTCTAAAAACGCGCATATCCTTAGTTACTGGATACAAAACTGCTGGGAATATAAAATTTTCAGAAGTTTCACCTCCCTTTTTATTTAAAATACTTGCTCCTTTTTCTTTAGCATCATCAATCAATTCTTGAATATATGCTGGCTTATCTTCTTCTGGAAGGGGTGTTAATTTAGCACCTTCTTCCCAAGGGTTTCCAAATTTAAGTTGATCTACTTTGAAAGCAAATCGTCTGTTAAATTCTTCAACTACAGATTCATGAACATACAATACTTTTAATGCTGTACAACGTTGCCCGTTAAAAGACAAGGTTCCTGCAATACATTCATCAACCGCCGAATCCAAATCGGCATCTGGTAATACTATAGCTGGATTTTTAGCCTCTAAGCCTAAAACCATTCTAAGTCTATTTCCCTTGGGATGTTGAGATTGTAAAGCATTAGCAGATTTACTATTACCAATTAAAGCCAACACGTCAATTTTTCCAGATTGCATAATTGGGGTTGCTAAAACACGCCCACGACCGTAAACAATATTTACTACACCTTCTGGAAAACTGCTTTGAAAGGCTTCCAACAAAGGAGATATTAATAAAACGCCAAGTTTTGCTGGTTTGAAAATCACTGGATTCCCCATGATTAACGCTGGAATCAACAAGGTAAACGTTTCATTTAATGGGTAATTATAAGGACCTAAACATAAAACCACTCCTAAAGGTCCGCGACGAATGTGTGCATAAACTCCAGCGTTTTTTTCGAATTTTGCCGAGTCTCTATCTATTTGCTTGTAAGCTTCAATGGTATCGTAAATGTAATCGACGGTTCTATCAAATTCTTTCTCAGAATCTAGGAGATTTTTTCCTATTTCCCACATGAGTAGTTTTACAACTTCCTCACGCTTCGTTTTCATCTGCTCAACAAACGTTTCCATACAAGCAATTCTATCGCCAACTTTCATTGTTGACCATAGTCCTTTACCTTTATCATAAGCTAAAATTGCTGAATCAAGAACTTCTATAGCTTCCTTTTCGCCAAGTTGAGGAATCGTCCCTAAAAGTGTTTGCTTATAGTTTGAAGTTGATGAAATAGTTGAATACACTTCAGCAATATCTCCTTCCCAATTTTTAAGCTCGCCATTTACGAGATATGTTTTTTGGTGTAAAAGAGATTCAATTTTATAAGCTTCTGGAATTTCTGTAAAAGGCTGTTTCATAGTTCTGAGTTAATGTTAAGTCTAAAATCTTAAATTTCTTTATTCTATTTTGATTAAACTAACATTACCAAATTAACTGAAAATAACTGGGAATTACTCACTGAAATTCAAATAAGTAATAGTTTCATAACGCAAACGATTTCGGAATTTTTCTCTTTTGAAGAAATAAAAAAGAAGAAATTTACACCAAAAACTGAAATAGATCTGGTTTATCATTTAGGTAATCACCATAAAAATTTTGAGCTTTCATTTTAGTGATTAAGGGTTCTAAATCTGAGGCAGATTTCAATTGAACACCTACTACAGCCGAACCATTTTCTCGATTTGTTTTTTTTGCATATTGAAAGTACGTAATATCATCATTCTTACCCAAAATATCCACTACAAATTCTTTTAAAGCTCCAGCACGTTGCGGAAATTTTATAATAAAATAATGTTTTAAATTGGCATATAACAAAGCACGCTCTTTTATCTCAGATGTTCTTGTAATATCATTATTACTTCCGCTAACCACACAAACTACGTTTTTTCCTTTAATAGCTTCAGCATAAAAATCCAATGCTGAAATACTCAATGCGCCGGCAGGTTCTACTACAATAGCATCTCTGTTATACAGATCCAAAATGGTTTGACAAACTTTCCCTTCTGGAACAGTAATCATCGCATCAAGATTCTGCTTGCATATTGGAAAAGTTAAATCGCCAACACGTTTAACTGCAGCGCCATCAACAAACTTTTCAATTTGATCTAATGTTGTGTTCTTATCGTTTTTTATGGAGACGGTCATGGATGGTGCGCCTTCTGGTTCAACACCAATAATTTTTGTATTTGGAGACAATGCTTTAAAGACCGTTGACAAACCCGCAGCTAAACCGCCGCCACCTACGGCTATAAACACATAATCAATAGGTTCTGTTGCTTGCTCTAAAATCTCTAAAGCAATAGTTGCTTGCCCTTCAATAACTTTTTCATCATTAAAAGGATGGATGAATGTTTTACCTAAAGACTTACATTCCAACATGGCGGCATGATATGAATCATCAAACGTATCACCAACTAGCCTAATTTCTATAAAATCTTCTCCAAACATTTTAACCTGCTCCACCTTTTGGTTTGGGGTTGGAGCTGGCATATAAATAGTACCTTTAATCTCTAATAATTTACAAGATAAAGCAACGCCCTGCGCATGATTTCCAGCACTGGCACAGACCACACCATTTTTAGATTGCGTAGAAGTTAATGAACTTATTTTATTATAAGCACCTCTTATTTTATAGGAACGCACCTGTTGTAAATCTTCACGTTTTAAAAGGATATTTGCATCAAATTGTTTTGAATACCTTAAACTTTGGCTTAAAGGTGTTACTAACGAAACCTTTTTGATTGTTTCAGCCGCCGCTTTTACGTTTTCTAAACTAGGAAAATATGTTTGTTTTTCCTTATTCATTCTGTTTGATTTATTTATGAACTCATTTAAACTTCAATGCAAGTTACAATTTACGGCAAAAAAAACCTGTCAAAATGATAACATCTGACAGGTTTTCTGAATATATAGTTTAGTTTAGTTGTGTTCTTACTACTATACTATTGGCTTCATAGCCGTCATAGATGATCTTAAAAATTCACCTACTTTTTCAACGGGATGATTTCTTAATGCTGCATTAACTTCTATCAATTTAGCATTATCAACACCTTCTCCATTATCTTTAGCAAAAGGCTTTCCAATAACATCTGTTTTGATATTTTTCATAAAATCTGCTAATAAAGGCTTACAAGCATGATCGAATAAATAACATCCGTACTCAGCTGTATCAGAAATCACACTATTCATTTCGTATAATTTACGTCTTGCAATCGTGTTTGCAATAAGTGGGGTTTCATGTAAAGATTCGTAATATGCAGAAGCATCAATTATTCCAGAATCTGTCATAGCTTCAAAAGCTAATTCGACTCCTGCTCTTACCATAGCTACCATTAAAACACCATTATCGTAGTATTCTTGTTCTGAAATTTCAACATCACCAGCTGGTGTTTTTTCAAAATTAGTTTCAGCAGTTGCAGCTCTCCATGTTAATAAATTCTTATCGTCGTTAGCCCAATCTGCCATCATTCCAGCAGAAAAATGACCTTCAATAATATCATCCATATGCTTTTGAAATAACGGACGCATAATATCTTTTAATTCTTCTGATAATTCAAAAGCTTTAATTTTTGCTGGGTTAGATAATCTATCCATCATGTTGGTAACACCACCATATTTAAGACCTTCTGTTACAGTTTCCCAACCATATTGAATTAATTTTGAAGCATAACCCGCATCGATTCCTTCTTCAACCATTTTATCAAAACAAAGGATAGAACCTGTTTGCAACAACCCACAAAGAATGGTTTGCTCTCCCATTAAATCCGATTTTACCTCGGCGATAAAAGATGACGCCAAAACACCCGCTCTATCTCCACCAGTTGCAACCGCATAAGCTTTAGCTTGTGCCCAACCTTTTCCTTCTGGATCATTCTCTTCATGCACAGCAATTAATGTTGGCACACCAAAACCACGCTTATATTCTTCACGAACCTCAGTTCCTGGACACTTTGGTGCTACCATAATTACAGTAAGATCTTCACGTACTTGCGTACCTTCTTCAACAATGTTAAAACCATGAGAATATGACAAGGTTGCTCCTTTTTTCATTAAAGGCATTACCGCTTTCACCACACTTGTATGTTGCTTATCTGGTGTTAAATTTAATACTAAATCTGCTGTTGGAATTAACTCTTGGTAAGTACCAACTGTAAATCCGTTTTCTGATGCGTTTATAAAAGATTGACGTTTTTCAGCAATAGCAGCATCACGTAACGCATAAGAGATATCTAATCCAGAATCTCTCATGTTTAATCCTTGGTTTAATCCTTGAGCACCGCATCCTACGATAACTATTTTCTTTCCTTTTAAAGCATTTACTCCGTCCGCAAACTCAGAAGCGTCCATAAATCTACACTTCGATAATTGATTTAATTTATCTCTTAAAGAGAGTGTGTTAAAATAATTTCCCATTTTAATGTAATTGTTATTATTGATTATTGAATGCCGTTAGCAATTCGGTTATTTTCATTTCATCTTTTGTTACTGCAATTCTACCTGAACGCACAAATTGCATGATACCAAAAATATTTAAATCTCGCCTCAAAGATTCAATTTCATTTCTTCTACCTGATTTTTCAAGCACAAAAAAGTCTTTGTTTACAGTTACAATTCTTGCATAACTCTCTTTTATTATATTTTGAATTTGAGGTTCATCAAATAATAGTTCAGATTTTATTTTAAACATACAAGACTCCGTAAATATAGTTTCTTCTTCTGTATGATAGTAAGCTCTAATTGTTTCTACTTGTTTTTCTATCTGCTTAACAATCTTACCTGCATTTGTTTCGGTCATGTTTACTACAATCACAAAACGGTTTACACCATCAATCTCTGATTGTGATGTTGTTAAACTTTCAATATTGATATGTCTACGCTGAAAAATAGCGGATATCCGATTTAATAAACCGATGTTATTTTCGGTATATATTGATATCGTGAATGATTTTATGTCTTCCATGTCTATACTCTTAACTTAATCTTACATCTGAAACCGATGCCCCTGAAGGAATCATTGGGAACACGTTATCTTCTTTTTCTACACAAACTTCTAAGAAATACGATTCTTTTGATTGAATCATTTCTTTTACAGCTTCAGCTAATTCTTCACGTTTTGTAACTTTCTTTGCTTTTATGTAATAACCTTCAGCAATAGCTACAAAATTAGGATTTGTCATTTCTGTAGACGCATAACGCTTATCAAAAAACAACTGTTGCCATTGGCGTACCATACCTAAAAACTCATTGTTCAAAACGACAACTTTTACGGCAGTTTTCTGCTGAAAAATAGTCCCTAATTCTTGAATATTCATTTGAAAACCGCCATCACCAATAATAGCTACCACTTCACGTTCTGGCGCAGCCATTTTAGCTCCAATTGCTGCGGGAAGCGCAAAGCCCATAGTACCTAATCCACCAGAAGTAATATTGCTTTTGGTTTGATTAAATTCCGCATATCTACATGCAATCATTTGATGTTGTCCAACATCTGAAACAATTGCTGCATTACCTTCACTTTCAATATTAATTTGCTTTAATACCTCACCCATGGTTAATCCTTCTTTCGTTGGATTGAGATCGCCATTAATTACATTTTCATATTCAATAGCGTATAAATCTTTAAATTCCTGTAACCAAGATTCATGTGAATTTATATTTAGAGCATCAAAAAGCATAGCTAAGCTTTCTTTAGAATTCCCTAAAACAGCAACATCGGTTTTTACATTTTTATCAATTTCCGCAGGGTCAATATCAAAATGAATGATTTTTGCTTGTTTAGCGTAGGTATCTAAACTACCAGTAACACGGTCATCAAAACGCATTCCTATCGCAATTAACACATCACATTCGTTAGTTAATTTATTTGGAGCATAATTACCATGCATCCCAACCATACCAATATTTAAAGGATGTGAGGTTGGCAATGCCGAAGCCCCAAGAATAGTCCATGCAGAAGGAATACCTGCTTTTTCTATTACGGCCTTAAGTTCTGCTTCTGCCTGACCCAAAATAACACCTTGTCCCCAAACAATCATGGGTTTTTTAGCGTTATTAATTAATTTTGCAGCAGCAGCAATAGATTCTGGTTTTGTTTTAGGTACAGGAATATAACTTCTTACACCTTTACATTTTTCATATTTAAAATCTAACTCAGAAACTTGAGCGTCTTTAGTAATATCAACTAATACAGGTCCTGGGCGCCCGCTTTTAGCTATATAAAAAGCTTTTGCGATGGCAGCCGGAATATCTTCTGCCTTAGTAACTTGACAATTCCATTTTGTTACCGGCGTAGATATACCAACAATGTCGGTTTCTTGAAATGCATCACTTCCCAATAAATGAGAAAATACTTGTCCAGTAATACACACTAAAGGTGTAGAATCTATTTGAGCATCTGCAATTCCAGTAATTAAATTAGTTGCACCTGGCCCTGAAGTTGCCATAGCGACTCCTACTTTACCAGATATACGTGCATAACCTTGAGCCGCATGTGCAGCACCTTGTTCGTGACGTGTTAATACGTGATGAATTTGATCTTGAAATTTGAATAATTCATCATAAACAGGCATAATAGCACCTCCAGGATATCCATAAAGAATATCAACGCCTTCAGCCATCAAACTTCTTACTATAGCTTCGCTACCAGTTATACGTTGTGTTTTTTCTGCCACTTGTGTTTTAGTGTTTAATGTTTGTGTTTTCATATTCTCAACATTTTATGATGAGATTCCTGCCTGAGCAGGAATGACAATTTATTACGCATCAGTCACACATCCTTTTGACGCTGATGCTACCGATTTTGCATATTTATATAATATGCCTTTTTTATGTTTTAATTCAGGTTGAACCCATTGCGCTTTTCTTTCTGCTATTGTTTCATCAGAAAGTAATACGTTAATTGAATTATCTTCAGCACTGATTCTAATTTTATCGCCCGTTTTTAATAATCCAATGACACCACCTTCTTGAGCTTCTGGGGTAATATGCCCTACAACAAAGCCGTGTGTTCCTCCAGAAAAACGACCATCTGTAATTAATGCAACGGATTTGCCTAAACCTGCTCCCATAATAAGTGACGTTGGTTTTAACATTTCTGGCATTCCTGGGCCTCCTTTTGGACCTACATAACGGATGACGACAACATCACCTCTTTCTACTTCACCATTTGATATCCCAGTATTTGCAGCTTGCTCACCATCATAAACCACAGCTTTCCCTTCAAACAACAAGCCTTCATTTCCAGAAATTTTTGCTACCGCGCCTTCTTCTGCGAGATTGCCATAAAGGATTTGTAGATTTCCTGAAGATTTTAAAGCTTTATCTTTTGGATAAATAACATCTTGATCATCTTCAAAAGTAAGTGGCTCAACATCTGCTAAATTTTCTGCTAATGTTTTTCCTGTTACCGTTAAACAATCGCCATGTAAATAGTCATTATCTAGTAGATACTTCATCACTGCTGGCGTTCCTCCAATGCCATGAACATCTTCCATTAAATATTTTCCACTAGGTTTTAAATCAGCTATTAAAGGTGTTCTATCACTAACACGCTGAAAATCCTCTAATGTAAACTCAATATCCGCAGCATGGGCAATTGCCAAGAAATGCAATACCGCATTTGTAGACCCTCCTAAAGCATTTACAAGTGCAATAGCATTTTCTATAGATTTTTTAGAAATAATATCTAATGGTTTTAAATCTAATTCTAAAAGGTTTTTTATCGCTCTAGCTGTTCTTTCGCTTTCTGATAATTTATTAGGGTTTTCAGCAGGTATAGATGAATTATATGGCAATGCAAAACCCATGCATTCTATAGCCGAAGCCATAGTATTTGCGGTATACATACCTCCACAAGCCCCAGCTCCTGGAATGGCTCTTTTTATAATCTCCTTATATTCTGCTTCATCAATTTCACCAGCCACTTTTTGACCTAAGGCCTCAAAAGCTGAAACAATATTTAACTTTCTTCCTTTGTATTTTCCAGATGCTATAGTACCACCATACATCATTATTGACGGGCGATTTAAACGTAACATAGCAATGACTGCTCCTGGCATGTTTTTATCGCAACCAACAACAGAAACAAGGGCGTCATAACTCTGGGCGTTCATAACCGTTTCGATAGAGTCTGCAATAATATCACGAGACGCTAAAGAATAATTCATACCAGAAGTCCCCATGGAGATACCATCACTAACACCAATGGTATTAAATCCTAAACCCACTAAATTCGCGATTTTACATTCAATTTTAACCTCAGCAGCCAAATTATTTAAATGCATATTACAAGGGTTTCCATCATATCCTGTACTTGCAATACCTACCTGAGCTTTTTGCATATCTTCATCAGACAATCCTACGGCGTACAACATGGCTTGGGATGCTGGTTGGGATTCATCCTGAGTTAGCCTTTTACTATGTTTATTAAGTTCTTTCATATTTACTGCAAAAAATTTCGCTTATATTCCCTATTGATAAATATTTTCTTATGATTTAAGATTTTGTTTGAAAAATTGACAAACCTCCTAAAAAGATTACGAAAATAAATTATTACATTTTTAAATCTATTTTTTGCTGTTTTTAACGGTTAAATCCAGCACCAACAAAATCAACCTAAAACACTATACAACAGACTCTTAAAACATTATTTTTATGATGTTCAAAATTGAAAAATAATGCACAAAAAAAGCCTTCAGTTAAAGGGAGGCTATTAAAATTTATTTTCCGTTTCAATATACCCTTCCTTATCGTTGTGAAATAACTACAATGTCACTAATAGAAATGCTATTTAAAATTTGTTTTTTCATATTAATAATGCAAATATTCATGAATAAATTTTAACAGCCAATTATTTGTTTAAAAAATCAAAAATAATCCTAGATATTCTTTTATTTTTTTACTTTTGCCAACACAAATAATAGAGGAAAGATTTGACTGATTGCAACCTCTTTCTTGCCAAACTTAATCTCGTTATCTTCAAAAGATACTGAAACAAGTTCAGCATGAAGTAAAAATGCTAAAGGCAGTGCAAACTCCCTTCGACGTTATCGTCAAATCTTACCATAAAATAAAAACTATGGCATACTTATTCACTTCGGAAAGTGTTTCTGAAGGACACCCGGACAAGGTAGCAGACCAAATTAGTGATGCATTAATTGATAACTTTTTAGCTTTTGACAAAGAATCTAAAGTAGCTTGTGAAACCTTAGTAACTACTGGCCAAGTCATGCTTGCTGGCGAAGTTAAATCTACAACGTATTTAGATGTACAAAAAATTGCAAGAGATACTATAAACAAAATTGGCTATACCAAAGGGGAATATATGTTTGATGGGAATTCATGTGGTGTGCTTTCAGCCATCCATGAACAATCTGAAGACATCAATCAAGGTGTGGACCGAGGAAGCAAAGAACAACAAGGTGCTGGCGACCAAGGTATGATGTTTGGTTATGCCACTAACGAAACAGAAAATTTTATGCCTTTGGCTTTAGACTTATCGCATAGAATTTTAAAAGAACTTGCTGAATTACGTCGTGAAAGTAAAGACATCAATTACTTAAGACCAGATTCTAAAAGCCAGGTAACTATTGAATACAGCGATGATAATATTCCTCAGCGTATCGATGCGATTGTTGTATCAACACAACACGACGATTTTGCTGATGATGATACCATGCTTGCAAAAATCAGAAAAGATATTGTAGATATTTTAATACCAAGAGTGGTTGCAAATCTTCCTGAAGCTATTCAAAAATTATTTAATGATGATATTAAATATCATATAAATCCAACTGGAAAGTTTGTTATTGGTGGTCCTCACGGAGATACCGGATTAACAGGGCGTAAAATCATTGTAGATACTTACGGCGGTAAAGGCGCTCATGGTGGAGGTGCATTTTCTGGAAAAGACCCAAGTAAAGTTGATAGAAGCGCTGCCTATGCAACGCGCCATATTGCTAAAAACTTGGTTGCCGCGGGTGTTGCAGATGAGATTTTAGTACAAGTAAGTTATGCTATTGGCGTGGTTGAACCTATGGGGATTTTTGTTGATACTTACGGCACATGTACTTTTAATATGACCGATGGCGAAATTGCTAAAAAAGTAACTGAGATTTTTGATATGCGCCCTTTTGCTATTGAAGAGCGTTTAAAATTGCGCTCGCCAATGTATAGCGAAACAGCCGCTTATGGGCACATGGGACGTAAAAATGAAACCGTTACTAAAACTTTTTCTCAGCCTAATGGCGAAAACGTTACGCTTGATGTTGAGTTGTTCACTTGGGAGAAATTGGATTACGTTGATAAAGTGAAAGAAGCTTTTGGATTATAATACTCTGATAAACTAATATCAAAAAGCCTTGTAGTAAATTACAAGGCTTTTTTTTGCTTTGTCTAAGATTTATTATAGTCTCTTTTCAAAAAGTAAATTATTAACTAGAAACAAACTTGACATGACCATATATTACAGAAATAAAACATTTATTTCCTGTTCAAAACATAGTTTTATTTTATTTTTAGATTTTAAAAGGTTATTCATTATTCAAATGATAAACTAACTAGACCATTCTTTATAAAACAACTAAGTATTCTAAATTAAGCTAAAACTTTTACAAACTGACATGAAGCCAAAGTATTTTAAGCCATCCATTTTATTTTTTATGATTGTAGCAATTACACTTCTTGCATGCCAATCAAAAGAAAAACAACATTTTTCCAGACAAATTGATTTTAATTTCGATTGGAGATTTACTCTACAAAAAGACACCGTCAAACCTTCTTCACTTCCTATGAAAGACACAGACTGGAGAGAGGTTAGATTACCACACGACTGGAGCGTAGAAATGTCCTTTGATTCTATCTATGAAGGCGCAACAGGATATTTACCTGGAGGTGTTGGAGTTTACCAAAAACATTTTAAAACACCTAATAATAAAAAAGACAAGAGTATATATGTCTTATTTGATGGGGTTTACAACAATGCCACATTTTGGTTAAATGGCACATTACTAGGAGAAAACCCTTATGGATATTCGCCAGTGCATTTTAATTTAACCGAACACCTAAAAGAGGGGTCAGAAGACAATATATTAACCGTTCATGTTGATCATTCAAGATACGCTGATAGCAGATGGTACACAGGCAGCGGAATTTACAGAAATGTAAAATTAGTTACTTTAAACAAACTTCATATCCCTATTTGGGGCACATACCTCACAACACCTAAAATTAGTAAAGAAGCCGCTAAAGTAAACCTAGAAGTTAAAATTAATAATGAGTTTGAGGAAGATCAATCGTTCACTCTTTCAACAAAAATATTTGATAATAAAGGGCAACAAGTAGCAGAGCATTCAGAAGAAGTATCTCAGTCAGCTGGCACAGAAAAAACGGTAGTTCAGTCTTTAGAAGTGGCATCGCCAAATCTGTGGGATACTGAAAACCCGAACATCTACAAAGCTGTAACCACGATTTCAAAAAACGGAAACTTATTAGATGAATACGCAACGCCTTTTGGAATTAGAAGTTTAGAATTTAATAGAGAATTTGGCTTTAAATTAAACGGTAAAGTTACCGATGTAAAAGGGGTGTGTTTACATCATGATGCAGGTTTAGTAGGAGCTGCAGTACCAAAAGGTGTATGGAAAAGACGTATTCAAAAACTTAAAGACTGTGGTGTTAATGCTATTCGTACAGCACACAATCCATATTCTAAGGAGTTTTTAGATTTATGCGATGAAATGGGTATTTTAGTGCAGAATGAGTTTTTTGATGAATTTGATTATGCTAAAGATAAACGTAACAATTATCATGACCGTCATGATGACTACATCACAAAAGGCTATGTAGAACATTTTAGAACGTGGAATAAAAGTGATTTAACACGCACCATGCTAAGAGACAGAAACCACCCAAGTGTATTTCAATGGAGTATAGGAAATGAAATTGAATGGACTTATCTTCATTATAGATTTGTTACAGGGTTTTGGGAAAATCCAGATGAGCCTCAAAATTCAGGAAAATATTGGGGAAGCGCTCCTATGTTTTCTGCTGAAGAAATGAAAACCCGCTACGACAATATTGAAAAAGGAGAATATATTCTAGCCGAAACCGCAAAAAAATTAAGCGAATGGACAAGGGCTTTGGATACCACAAGACCCATAACAGCTAATTTTGTGGTGCCGCAAACTAGTATGGTTAGTGGATATGCTGATGCTGTTGATATTGCTGGATTTAGCTACCGCAATAAAGATATTCCATGGGCGCTTAAAAATTTCCCTGACAAACAAATTACTATCAATGAAAACCCAGGAACTTGGGATGATTGGAAACAAGTTATAGAAAATCCTGGTGTATTTAGTATTTTCATGTGGACTGGTATTGATTACATGGGAGAAAGACATGGTGACTGGCCTTCAAAAAGTGGCTGGGGCGATTTATTAGATTTAGCTGGATTTGAATATCAAGGTTGGAACTATTTTAAAAGTATTTGGGTCAATAAACCTCATATTTCCATTGGTACTTTACCTATTGCTGAATCCGGTTTTAAAGCCAAAGGTGTCTCTGGCCAACAATTACCAGAAAACGCAGGCGCTTATAACTGGAGAGATTCTAATATGCATTGGAATTATGAAAAAGGAGAACAAGTCGTTGTTGAAGTGTGCTCAAACCATACCATTGTTGAACTTCTACTAAACGAAAAATCATTAGGAAGACGAAGCATGACTGAAAGTCCAGATCGCTTATTCCGTTGGACCATTCCTTTTGAAGCTGGTACACTAACAGCAAAAGCTGGATTTGATGGGCAAGAAGTTATTGCAGAACTAAAAACGACATCAAAAGCAGTGGGAATACAATTCACATCTGATAAAGAAACGCTTAGTGCTGATGGTTATGATGTGGCACACTTAGAAGTTCAGTTAATTGATAAAAATGGTTACGAAGTAAAAACTGAGAATGCTCAAATTGAATTTTCTATTGAAGGCGATATAACCTGGTTGGGTGTTGATAATGGAGCAAGAGATAACATTCAAGATTTTCAATCAAAAACAATTACCACCGCTAAAGGTAGAAGTTTAGCAATCATTCAGTCTACCAAAAATAAAGGCACCGTTAAAGTGACTGCTAAAGCAGAAGGTTTTGAATCTAAAACGATAAGTATTGGCATAAAATAAAACCTATTAAATTAAAAAAAGCCTCGTAAATTCCATCACGAGGCTTTTTTTTCAACTTAACGCAAAAGCAATTATCTCTTTTTTTAAGAACATCCTAGTTTAATTATCTAACAGTAGAACTAATCTAACCGAAATTCATCTGTATTAAAAATGAAGATTGCAATTAGAAAATAACTATTATCATTAAGATACGAGACTAACCCTAGTTAAAACCCTAAAAATAAAAACCAAAACTCCCCGTTACACCAAACTTTCTAGCATCAGGATATTCCATTTTATCTTTGTAATTCCCCCTAAAATTAAAGTCTATTCTAAATACTTTAAAAATATTACCAACACCAAAACCATACTCATAATAAGGTTCATTTGAAGGCGCAACTAATGGAATAGCATTTGGCAAACTAGTATTGTTAAGTTTCAAGTTTTCATCTGAAATTTCACCCCAAGCACCTCTTATGCTTAAAATTTCGCGAAGATTTAATTTTCGCAAAAACGGAATTCTTGAAAATAAGCGTCCGTTAAAATTATGCTCAAAATGGAAAGACGTGTAGGTGTCAGACACAAACTCGTAAAAATCCAACTGAGAAAACGTGTTGTAAATTGAAAAGTACGATTGATTTCCCGGAATGACACTCAGTAACCCTAAAGGGACTTCCCCAAAGGTTTTACCAGCCTCAACACTAGCCGTTAACCGTCCAAAACCTCCCATTTGCCATGGTTGCACGTATGAAAACTGAACTTTAGTATAATCAAAATCGCTATCAAACACACTTTTATCACCACGTGTAACTTGCGCAAAAAGGCGTGCAAAATCATCATTTGCTGTTCTGCGCTCTACACCAAAACCTGTCATTTTTCGTTTTGGAAAATACGACAAGGATGCTGTTGTTTCAAACTGTTTAATTTCCGAAGAAAACCCAGTTGGCGAATCCGTATCTATATAATCCAAACTAAAGGTTGGCGATGCAGATTCTAAAGTACGATAGTTTCCGCCTAATCTTAAAATAACATTTCGTAAAGGTTCAGCTTCAATAGCTAAACTGGTTAAGTTTATAGAGGTTAATTTATCGTTAGTACTTGTCCCTACGACAGAAGAAGATGCAAAACTTCTTCCTAAAACATCCGAAGAATTGGTTAAACTAGCTCCTATTTGTTCTACATCCCTCCTATTTCCACCTGAAACAATTAAGCGACTCTTTTTATCAAGTAACCACTTACCAGAAATGCCATATTTAAACTTATCGTCTTTAAAGCCATAAGCCATAAATCCTTCTAATCGCCACAAGTCATTTCTTCCAAAATAGGTACGTCCACCAGCACGTAAACGCAACCCTTCGACTTCATTAAATCCAAAGGTTGAAAAAATAGGACCATAATCTAATGGTAAGGTATTAAACTCAATATAGCCCGATGATAAAATACTTCCTAAATTATAAAGACGCTTAAACTTCTTTACCGTTTTTAAAGTGTCCAGCATTTTATAAACGCCTTGCTCGTCTTTATTTAAAGCTTCTAACCGATTATCACTCCAAAATGTATCACCTCTATCATAGACATCTTTGTCATAATTATAAACTTCATTTTCATAGAATTTCTTATCTTTTTCTATATCGAATTCATAATTATTATACAGCGTGGTTCGTTTTCCATAAACACCCCTAGATTTTTCTTTTTTGCTTAACGCGAAATCGGACATCATATAATCACGTTTCACAAGAAATAAAGAATCATTTAAAACTTCGAACTCTTGCTCTATGTAGATTTCCTTTACCCAGTTTATATTGGCACTTTTAGATGCTTGGAGGTTTATTTCTTTAATAGCGTAGGTTGTATCCGCAACCCAAAAATCGCCCTTAAAGGTCAACTCGTTTTTACGTCTTGGGTAATAAATAACATTAAAACACCATTTATTGTCTATAAACGCACTATCGGACAACACGTAATTATAAGTATTAATTCCTGTTTTAGACAACGGACTTACAAAGCTTTTATCAAAGAATTTTAAGTAGTTATCGTAAACATTAAAATCGGAGTACAAATCATCTACAAAATCAATAACCACCTGATTATCACTAAATCCAGAGTTTTTATTTCCTTTTAAAACCTCTTTGTTTTTATTGTTTACATTATCGCCATAAACCTTTGAAACGGCTTCGTTAATAAACATGGGCAAATACGTTTTCCCTGTAACTCTTGAGGTATCCACTTCATTGAATACGAATTCCATACCTCTAAAAAGCTTACTTTTTATAAGTGCACTATCAATGGTATTGATATCAAACTCTACTTTTTCGTATTTATCGTATTCGTATTGATTAAATTGTTTTAAACCATTACTGCGTTTATTCGCCCAAATTTTTCTGAGTAAATCTATTGCAGGGTTATTCTTTTTTGATTGCTTACCGGATAGGATAACCACCGCATCCAATTGGGCAGCCTCTTCTTTAAGTGTAAACTTTAAATTATAATTTACTTTTTTATTTAGCGGAATACTTAAAGTTTCATAACCAATAAAAGATACTGTTAAATCTCCCCAGGTTTCATCAGATTCCAAATAAAACTTTCCGTTTTCATCAGTAATTGTACCCTGTGTAGACCCTTTGAATAAAACAGTAGCAAAAGAAACAGGTTCGCTAAACTCATCAAACACATAGCCACTAACTTTGGTTTGCGCTAAAGTTGAAAAAATCCCGAGGAAGAATAGGGGAATAAGTAGTCTTAATCTCATAATACAAAAAAACTTCATCAACAAACATGTTAATGAAGTTTATATAACGTAAATAATATTGTTTTATTTATACATCACTTTTTTTACAGCTTTAATCACCTCTGTATAATCTGGCAACCATTCAGCCAATAAAACTGGCGAATATGGTGCAGGTGTATCAGCTGTATTTATTTTTACAACTGGCGCATCTAAATAATCAAATGCTTCAGATTGCACTAAATAAGTGATTTCTGTAGCTACATTTCCAAAAGGCCATGCTTCTTCTAAAACTACTAATCTATTGGTTTTTTTAACCGATTCTACAATAGCTTTTCTATCTAAAGGACGAACAGTACGTAAATCGATAATTTCACATGAAATACCTTCTTTCTCTAATTCGTCTGCAGCTTTATAAGCTTCTTTAATGATTTTCCCAAAAGATACGATGGTTACATCTGTACCTTCTCGTTTAATTTCAGCTACGCCTATTGGAACAATATACTCGCCTTCTGGCACTTCGCCTTTATCACCATACATTTGCTCGCTTTCCATAAAGATAACCGGATCATCATCGCGAATTGCCGCTTTTAACAAACCTTTTGCATCATAGGGATTTGAAGGCACCACTACCTTTAAACCAGGTGTGTTGGCAAACCAATTTTCAAAAGCTTGTGAGTGTGTAGCTCCTAATTGACCTGCAGAACCCGTAGGGCCACGAAATACAATCGGGCATTTAAACTGTCCACCAGACATTTGTCTGATTTTTGCAGCGTTGTTTATAATTTGGTCAATTCCAACAAGAGAGAAGTTAAAGGTCATATACTCAACAATAGGTCTGTTTCCCGTCATGGTAGAACCAATAGCTATACCAGCAAAACCAAGTTCTGCAATTGGCGTATCTATAACACGTTTAGCACCAAATTCATCTAACATCCCTTTTGATGCTTTATAAGCACCATTATACTCTGCTACTTCCTCGCCCATTAAATACACGCTTTCATCTCTGCGCATTTCTTCGCTCATCGCTTCGCAAATAGCTTCTCTAAATTGAATTGTCTTCATTAAATTTATTTTTAGAACTGCAAAAATAGTAATTATTTGCCACAAATTTGATAAAAATTTAATGTGTAAACAGATAAATATTTGTTATTTTTTCGTACATTTATTTTTTTAATTGAAACATGAAACATAACTACTTTATTATTCTTTTATTTTTATTGATTTCTTGTTTTGGGTTTGCTCAACAGACTATTTTGTGTCCTAAAATAACAGCTAGTATAAAAATAGAAAACCCAAATAATGTTCCAATTGTTAGTGATAATGGAGACGGCACCATAACTTTAACTCACACTGAGCAATATATAACTGATATTTTTTCAAATTACTTGATATATGAATTCTATCAATACTCACCTAATTCTAACCCTAATGGAGAATTGTTTAAACATTATACCATAGCCTTTCAAAACAAAGATCTAATTAATGATTTAAATACAAATGTTCCAATAAGCATAATTGAATCATTTAGCTATTCTAGCACCCCACTAAGTTCAGACTTAATTAACTTTTTAGATGGAAAACAATTTCGTTATTCAAAGTATTGTAGTGATATCCCTGAAGCCAGTCGAGACTGTGCAATTACAGAACAAATAATAGAAATTAATTTAAACTTAATAGTTTCTTTCACATTCGACCAAAGTAATGACATATTAAAAATGACAAGTAAAAATTTAACACCTTGTGGAAATTCTTTTGAAATCGAGTTTAAAGGTGCTTTGGAAAATGATAAACTTCAAATTTGGAAAACCACACTTGAAACAGTTACTCAAAATGAATCCTGCGATAATTCTGAATTATTTTTTAATGATTTTTTTAACATTTTATGCATTTATGGCTATAGTGATTGGGGTATTGACTTTTCCATTGACATGGATAGTAATCTAATAAAATTAGGCAGACCATACCCAACATTCTCTCATGACTTCATTACTTTTGAAGAAAGGATATTATCCACAGAAGATGTATTTTTAAATGATTTAAAATTCTACCAAACAAAAAACAGTCCTTACCTTCAAGTTAAAAATATTCAAAACAAAGAATTTTATGTTGAAATCACATCTATTAATGGAAAAACCTTGCACACCAAAAAAATTTTAAAGGATAACAACATTACCATTAACACCCTTACAAGTGGAATCTATTTTATAAAAACCTATAACCCTTCATCAAATCAAACTAAAGTTTTCAAATTCTTAAAACAATAGTTAAATAGCTAATAAATTAAACTGAAAACAAAGATTCTGAATATTTACTATGCATG
The DNA here is from genome assembly GCF_039543245.1 of Algibacter agarivorans. Taxonomy (NCBI): domain Bacteria; kingdom Pseudomonadati; phylum Bacteroidota; class Flavobacteriia; order Flavobacteriales; family Flavobacteriaceae; genus Algibacter; species Algibacter agarivorans. The sequence continues at coordinate 20,263 of NZ_BAABJJ010000030.1, read as the reverse complement.
CATAGTAAATATTCAGAATAAAATAATTAACTTCGTACCCTGAAAAAAACAAGACCTTTTAATACATAAAAAAATGAAAATATTAGTGTGTATAAGTCACGTGCCAGACACTACTTCAAAAATTAATTTTAGTGATGATAATACTAAATTTGATACTAACGGTGTGCAGTTTGTTATAAACCCAAATGATGAATTTGGCTTAACACGTGCCATGTGGTTTAAAGAAAAACAAGGTGCTCATGTTACCGTAGTAAATGTTGGTGGCGCAGAAACTGAACCTACAATGCGTAAAGCTTTGGCTATTGGCGCAGACGCTGCTATTCGTGTAAACACAACTCCTACGGATGGTTTTTCGGTAGCAAAACAACTTGCTCATGTTATTAAAGATGGGGGTTACGATTTGGTCATTGCAGGTCGTGAATCTATTGACTATAATGGTGGTATGGTTCCAGGTATGATTGCTGGCTTAACCAATGCCAACTTTATAAACAACTGTATAGGTCTTGAGGTTGATGGCACTTCGGCAAAAGCAGTAAGAGAAATTGATGGTGGTAAAGAAACTGTTTCTACATCATTACCATTAGTTATTGGTGGACAAAAAGGTCTAGTTGCAGAAAGCGATTTACGCATTCCTAATATGAGAGGTATTATGATGGCTCGTAAAAAACCACTAACGGTTGTTGAACCCATTGATACAGATGCCAAAACAACTTCAGTTTCATTTGAAAAACCTGCTCTAAAAGGCGCAGTTACTTTAGTATCTCCAGATAATTTAGATGAATTAATAAGCTTGCTTCATAACGAGGCTAAGGTAATTTAGATTTAGGCTAAATCATCCTGAATTTATTTCAGGATATTATCAAACAACTAGAAAACATTAATAAGTTCCTGAAACAAGTTCAGGAAAAAATTTAAAAAATTTTTATGTCAGTTTTAGTATATACAGAATCAGAACAAGGAACCTTTAAAAAAACAGCTTTTGAAGTTGCCTCTTATGCCAAAGCAGTTGCCAATCAATTAGGAACAACGGTTACCGCCATTGCTATAAATATAGATGACACATCCACTTTAAGCAATTATGGTGTAGATAAAGTATTAAGCGTAAAAAATGATCAATTAGACAAATTCAATGCAAATGCTTATGCTACAGTAATTAAACAAGCTGCAGAACATGAAAGCGCCAAAGTTGTTATAGTCAGTTCAAGTGCAGATAGTAAATATTTAGCACCTCTTTTAGCTATTAATTTGAATGCAGGCTATGCTTCTAATGTAGTTGAAGCGCCTTCAAGCACAAGTCCGTTTACAGTAAAACGTACCGCATTTACTAATAAGGCTTTTGAAATGACCCAAATAAATACCGATGTAAAAATTATTGGCGTTTCTAATAATTCTTTCGGATTGGTTGAAAATAATGGTAGCGCATCAGCGGAAGACTTTTCACCTTCCATTCCAGAATTAGGAGTTACAGTAGAGTCCGTAGATAAAGCTACAGATAAAGTAACCATTGCAGATGCTGAAATTGTAGTTTCTGCTGGTCGAGGATTAAAAGGCCCTGAAAATTGGGGCATGATTGAAGCATTAGCTGATGTATTAGGTGCGGCAACCGCATGCTCTAAGCCCGTCTCGGATTTGGGATGGAGGCCTCATAATGAACATGTTGGACAAACAGGCAAACCTGTAGCATCAAATCTATATATTGCCATTGGTATTTCTGGCGCCATTCAACATTTAGCAGGAATAAACGCTTCAAAAGTAAAAGTCGTTATTAATACAGACCCAGAAGCCCCTTTCTTTAAAGCTGCTGATTATGGTGTGGTCGGCGATGCTTTTCAAGTAGTTCCTGAACTCATCGAAAAATTAAAAGCTTTTAAAGCACAACAATAAATATTTTTTTATAAATTGTACAGTCTTTAAGAACTACTTAAATTAGCATTTTGTTCTCAAATCTGTTTAAAGCAGTTTGGTAAAGTTCTAATTTAAGCAGTTCTTTGCGTTTTTATAAATTATGAGTTTAGTAAGATTAAATATAAAAGGCATATCGTATAGCCAAACCCAAAATGGCGCATACGCCTTGATTTTAAACGAAGTAGACGGCGACCGTAAGCTTCCAATCGTTATTGGTGCTTTTGAAGCTCAATCTATTGCCATTGCTTTAGAAAAAGAAATTAGTCCACCTAGACCATTAACACACGATTTATTCAAAAATTTCGCAGACAGATTTGATATTGTTGTCAAACAAGTGATTATTCACAAGCTGGTTGATGGCGTATTCTATTCAAGCCTAATTTGCGAGCGCGATAAAATCGAAGAAATTATTGACGCCAGGACTAGTGATGCTATAGCCTTAGCACTTCGTTTCCAAGCACCAATATTTACTTACAAAAACATTCTTGATAAAGCCGGTATTTATTTAAAAGTGAACCCTAAAAAAGAAGATGAAGACGAAGAAAGTCAAGATAGTATTTTAATGGACGAGTTAGTTGCAAATGAACTAGAAGTAAACGAACCTCGCGAAAATTTTAAAGGAAAAACTATTGAAGAGCTTCAAACTTTACTTGAAGAAGCCGTTACTAACGAAGATTACGAAAAAGCAGCACATATACGTGATGAAATCTCAAAGCGGGAATAACACCTATTATTAAATTTATGAGCAAGCTGTTTTTATCTTTTGTTGCTATATTTTTATTTTTCACTTCAACTAGCATAGCACAAGATTTAAACGAAACAAAACCATTTGGGCATATTGAAAATGTTTCTCAAACAGAAACCATATTAATAGATTCAACTACCATTAATTTTTCAGAAACCGAAAGCTCTAACGCTTCTGAAATTTCCGATTTAAACGAAACAAAGGGATCCATAATTCCAAGTCAAGGATTTTCCATAAACAGTTTATGGCGTGGGGTACTAGGAATGATAACTTTAATTTTTGTCGCCTTTCTTTTTAGTAGTAACAGAAAAGCCATAGATTGGAAAATCGTTGGTATTGGATTAGCCTTTCAACTACTTATAGCTATCGGTGTTCTAAAAGTTGAATTTATAAAAATCATTTTTGAATTTATTGGCGGCATGTTTGTTCAGGTGCTAGAATTTACCAGAGCTGGAAGCAAGTTTTTATTTGAAGGTTTGGTTGTAGATATGGATACCTTCGGGTTTATTTTTGCCTTTCAAGTACTACCAGCCATAATATTCTTTTCTGCGTTAACATCGGTATTATTTTACTTAGGCATCATTCAAAAAGTAGTTAAAGCTATGGCTTGGCTACTTTCAAAAGCATTAAAAATATCTGGAGCAGAAAGTTTAAGCGTTGCAGGAAACATCTTTTTAGGTCAAACCGAAGCACCTCTTTTAATAAAGGCGTATTTAGAGAAAATGAATAAATCTGAAATGCTTTTGGTTATGATTGGTGGCATGGCAACCGTTGCAGGCGCTGTATTAGCAGCTTATATTGGGTTTCTTGGCGGAGACGACCCAGTTTTAAGATTATTTTACGCCAAACATCTTTTAGCAGCATCGGTTATGGCTGCACCTGGAGCCATAGTCATTTCAAAAATATTATATCCACAAACTGAAGACGTGAATACAGATGTTTCTGTCTCACAAGACAAAATAGGATCCAACATTCTTGACGCCATTGCTAACGGAACTACCGAAGGTTTAAAATTAGCCGTTAATGTTGGCGCAATGCTTTTGGTGTTTATCGCTTTTATTGCTATGATTAATTATGGTTTATTTAAAATAGGATATTATTCAGGCTTAAATAACTGGATAGCTGGCAATACATCGTACAACAGTTTATCTCTTGAGTTAATTTTAGGTTATGCCTTTGCCCCACTTATGTGGCTTATTGGTGTTGCTAAAGAAGACATGGCGCTTATGGGACAACTTTTAGGAATCAAATTAGCAGCCAGCGAATTTATAGGTTATATCCAGTTAAGAGATTTAAAAAATATTGCTAACGCTACACACCTTAATTTTGAAAAATCTATAATCATGGCCACTTATATGTTATGTGGATTTGCAAATTTTGCTTCCATTGGTATTCAAATTGGTGGTATTGGCTCTCTAGCACCAGGGCAACGTAAAACACTTTCTAAATTTGGAATGAAAGCCTTGATTGGTGGAACTATTGCTTCATTAATTTCAGCTACTATTGCTGGCATGATAATAGGATAAATAATTCCTGCGAAGGCAGGAATCTTATAATCGGGAAGCACTTAACACCTCTTCTAAACTACATTACCAAAAATCTAGCTCTATTAGTTAATAACTTTTGATATTATTTAGAATTACATTGAACCAATTCAACTCTTATTTTTTATTTTTATTCGCTGATAAATTTATATCATGTTGAGCGCATTCGAAACAGCTATTACTAGACATTCGATTTCGACAATAAAATCAAGTTTAACTTAATGAGATTCCCACTTTCGTGGGAAAAGCTATGAAACAATATCACGACCTAGTAAAACACGTTTTAGAAAACGGGAACGAAAAAGAAGACCGTACAGGCACTGGCACAAAAAGTGTTTTCGGACACCAAATGCGATTTGATTTAAGTGAAGGTTTCCCTATGGTTACTACAAAAAAACTTCACTTAAAATCTATTGTCTATGAATTACTTTGGTTTTTAAAAGGTGACACTAACACAAAATATCTTACCGAAAACGGCGTACGTATTTGGAACGAATGGGCGGATGAAAATGGTGATTTAGGACCTGTTTACGGACACCAATGGCGCAACTGGAATAATGATGACATTGACCAAATCAAAGAGGTTATTCACGCATTAAAAAACAATCCAAATAGCCGCCGTATGCTAGTTTCTGCATGGAACCCTTCGGTATTACCAGATACATCAAAATCATTTAGCGAAAATGTAGCTAACGGTAAAGCGGCTTTACCACCTTGTCACGCTTTTTTTCAGTTTTATGTTGCAGATGGCAAATTATCTTGTCAATTATACCAACGAAGTGCTGACATCTTTTTAGGTGTTCCTTTTAATATAGCATCCTATGCTTTGTTCACCATGATGATGGCACAAGTTTGTGGTTATGAAGCTGGGGAATTTATTCACACCTTTGGAGATGCTCATATTTATAGTAACCACTTCGAACAATTAGAATTACAATTATCAAGAGATATTAGACCATTGCCAAAAATGATACTAAATCCTAAAATCAAAGATATTTTCGATTTTGACTTTGAAGATTTTACTTTGGTAGACTATAATCCGCATCCACATATTAAAGGGATTGTGGCTGTTTAAAAATTTTTGTAATTAAAAAAACTATTCCCAGTTCCAAATACAATAAAAAGAAAATAAAAAAGAGGCTGTCTGAAAAGAGGGCACTGAAAAAGACCTCAATTTAGAGGATATAAAATAATCGATAAAAAAATCCAAGATTTAATTCATTTTTAAGTTTTGGATTTTCTTTTTTAAGTTATTGAGTCAAAAAATGATTTTTCACTAAGAAGATGGCATACTTATCCCATGAAGTTTTTAATCATCTAAATCTGTGCTGCTATTTGGTTTTGATTGTTTTGTATTCGTCTACATATTTCCAAAGCATTAGCGGTATGTATACCAAAAAAGATCCATAGTTTTTCAGTAGCTTTAGTTTTGGCTTTTATCTTTTTAAGGTGATAATGCTCTTTTTCTTTTCAAAAACCACCCTCTAACCTAGTAGCGCGCTCTTTGGTAATTAATGCTTTGAGTTTGCTTTCTTCTTGGTGATTTTTAGGGAACTTGGCTTTGCGTTTGAAGTCAATTGATGGCGCGAGTTCGGTATCAAACCCAATGATGGTAACAACCGCTGATACAGCAAATTCTGGATTCGGGCTAAATTATCTAGTTACTCATGACGGTTAAAAAGGCTTACGATTTGCAACTGAAATCACAACACCTCTTTACCAAGATTTAAATGGTATTCAACTAAAACAGAATTACAACTTAACATTTGGAGTGCAATATGCGCTTCATTAATTAAACATGAATTAAACAAATTTTATGAGATGATTTAGTAAATTGCAAAACCATTTTTTGATACAAATGCTACACGATTTACTCATAAAAAACATAAAAAAACATGTACAGCTTTCTGATACAGAAGTAGAGCGTATTTGTAATTACTTTGAACCTAAGGTTATTGAAAAAAGAAGTTTTTTATTAACCCAAGGAAGTATTTATAAATATGAAGGATTTGTTTTAGAAGGCTGTTTTAGAATTTTTACAACAGATAAAAAAGGAAACGAAAACACCCTTTATTTTGCCACAAAAGATTGGTGGTTGATCGATATTGATAGCTTTATGAATCAGCACCCGTCCGATTTAAATATTCAAGCTTTAGAAGATAGTAAGGTCCTTTTAATTAAAAAAGTGGACAAAATGGAATTGTATAATTCGTTACCTGTAGTTGAAAAATTGTTCCGCATTATGAGTCAAAAAGCACTTGTGGCATGGCAACGCAGATTGATTAGAAACCATAGTCTTACGGCAGAAGAACGCTATCATCATTTTATACAAACCTATCCAGAAATAGCATCAAAACTTACCGACAGACAAATTTCTAGCTATTTAGGAATCACACATGAATTTTTGAGTAAAATCAAAAGAAAAAACACTAAAACCGAATAATTTTCGGCTTGTTGAACTTGTTCAATTTTTCTACCCTCTTCATTTAAGACCTTTGTGCCTACAAATTCTAATAAAAATGATGAAATCTAAATTAAAGATTACAACAGTTCTGGTTTTTCTATTAACTTTAATGACGTATTCCGTTGAAGCTCAAATAACCAATGATTTAACCCATGAGGAAGCACTAAAAATTCTTTTGGAAGCAAAAAAGAACGCTGAAAAATCAGACGTTTTAGTAAATATTGCCATAGTGGATGCTGGCGCTAACCTAAAAGCATTTATACGCATGGACGAATCTTTCCTTGGTAGTATTGATGTCGCCATTAAAAAAGCAAAAACAGCACGCTATTTTAATATTGACACAGGAAAATTGGGAGAATTAACCCAACCCGGAGGCATTATTTATAATATTGAATTGACCAATGGTGGTCTTGTATCTTTCCCTGGCGGATTGCCAATAAAAAACAAAGATGGCAAAATTATTGGTGCTATAGGCGTAAGTGGCGGAACCATAGATCAAGATAGAGCTATAGCTACTGCTGGTGCAAAAGCAATTATAGATTAATTAAACTTGAAAAAGACTAAAATTATGAATACTATAAAAAAAGGAATTCTCGCAATAACATTACTTATATCGCAAATTTGTTTAGCTCAAGTTTCCGATGACTTAATGCTTTACAGGCAAGATTTCAAAAACATATCTGGAACCAACACCGTTTCTATAACGAGTTATGAAAAAGACGGTTCTCATTATGTATTTGCTGGTGGTATTGGGAATGTTAATGTTTATAGTTTAGATAAACAAGGTATCCTTACCCCAATAAGCAATCATGAACTTCATATGAAAAAAGGCCCTTCAAGAGGCATGGTTGCCGATAATATTAACGGCACAGACTTTCTATTTATAGCAAACAAACATGGCAATGTTATTGAAACCTTTAAAATTTTAGACAATGGTTCCCTAGAACGCGTTGCTTTGGTTGAAGATACAGACAAAACGCACCTCGGAACTGCCATTACACTGCAAGTTGTTCACATGAAAACATCGTCCTATCTTTTTGTTGGAGGTTTAGAAGAAACACCAGGACTAAGTTCTTTTAAAATTGAAAACGATGGAAAACTAACCCATGTGCAGTCTATGAAAGATGACGAAACCATTCATACCGATGGTATCATAGGGATGTTTGTCCATAAAATTAAAGGAAAAACCTTTTTATACACAGGCGGATTTCAAGATAATGGCGTTAGTAGTTTTAGGGTTTATGAAAATGGTACATTCAAAAACATCAATAACATAAGCGACAATACCACAGACAGATATTTAACTGGCGCATATCCAGTAACTGGTGTAACTTTAGGTGATAATAATTATGTAATCGTTGGTCACAGACATCATAAATATTACAAAAGAGGAGGTTTTATAAAAAGACCTGATTTTGTATATCATGGTGACGGTGTAAGTGTTTTTAAAGTAAATAAAAAAGGAGCTTTAATTCCTCATTCCGTTTTAAAGGATGATGAAAACACAAAACTACAAGGGCAAACAAGAATTGAAGTTGTTTCAACTGATAATAACGAAGCCGTATTGGCAGTAGGCACAAGAGACGACGAAAGTATTCAACTACTTAAATTAAATAAAGAAGGTATACTTAGTCCGATAAACTACTTAGAAACAGGATACTCTATTTATTACGGTTTAAGGTCTCATAAAATAGGCGAAGACAACTTCCTGATTGCAGGTTCTTTTCGGAATGATTTAAGAAAGATAGTTAGCTATAAACTTGGGCCAAAAATCAATAGAGATGGCAAAGTTTTAAGACACTTTGTTAACTTAACATATAAAGAAGACGCCACACAAGAGCAGGTTAATAATGCTGTTGAGGCTTTTGTAAATCTTAAAAATGAAATTCCAGAAATTGCAAACCTTGAATGGGGACTAAATGATAGTACCGAAGGTCATACCAAAGGTTTAACCCATTGCTTCACTTTAACCTTTAACAATGAACACGCTAGAGAAGTTTATCTATTTCACAAAGCACACTTAGGCATGGTAGAAAAAATCATACCTATTATTGCTGACGTTTTAGTATTAGATTACTGGACAAAAGAATAAAATGAAAGGTTCGTATTTACGTATTTAGACCTAAAACCATAATAACATCAACTACTTAGATGTTAGTTTGTAGACTTCAAGAATCAGAGAAATAGTGCTAAAACTTTTTTCGGTGCTTCATACTGATTCTTGAAATTGTCTATAAACCTATAAACTCAATTTGATATTAAATGAAGAAATTAATAGTATTCTTCTTTGTTCTTTCTTCTCTTACTCTAATGGCACAAGTACAGGAAACGGATAGCATCCAGAGTGGGATTTGGTCAAAAAATGGCATCGACCCATTTGTTTCATATGCCTCTATTGCCGCTTCTAATGTTTCGGGAGGGTTAGACCAAACCAGCAGGTACTCTGGGCAACTTTATGCAGGATTTAAATTTGATTTTGAAAAAATGCTGGGATGGAAAGGTACCCGTGCAAAAATTTCAATGATAAATCGTCATGGACGTGGACTCTCGAATGAGGTGGGCTCCGTTTTTGAGCCATTGAATTTTGTTGGCGGGCAAAACACATTTTTTTATGATTTAAGTATTGAAAAAGACTTTGGGAAACAGGTCTCCTTCAAAGTGGGGCGTACAACGGCAGCTGATGATTTTTCTGGTTCTACACTATATTATTATTCGCTTAACAATACTGTAAATGGCGTTATAAGAACCCTATTGTTAGACGGTTTAATGAGCACATTCCCTTTTCCAACATGGGGAGCGAGACTCAAATACAAACCCAGTTCCAAGCATCAATTCCAATTGGGTGTTTATCAATTGGGCAAAGGCATATTTGACGACACAAAGCACGGGTTAGACTTTGCTTTTAGAAGTTCGGATGATTTATCAATATTTTTTCAATACGATTGGTTCGGAAAAATTGCAAATCAAAATGCCAGAGTTTATATAGGGACACATCAAGCATTCGGCAGTTTTGCTAATTTTGATTCTAACGATGAAACCAACCACTTTATGCGTTTCTATGGACATATTGATGTGGAATTGATAGATGGCTTAAGGTCATTTCTTACTATGGCCTATTCGGCCAATGGAGAGGTCGCTAAAGTGCCTTTTCAAAGTAGCTTAGGTCTCAACTGGAAAGGATTAGTCAAATCTAGAGCGAATGATAGAATATTATTCTTTGCAACTATTGGTAGTTTTAGTGATGAGTGGGCTATCTTACAAGGGAATGAACTATCACCAGAAATAGTATTGGAGTTGGGCTATCGTTTTCAAATCACAAACTATTTTGGGCTACAACCTGCAGTTCAATATGATATCCGCCCCGGCGGTTCTGGTAAAATTGATAATGCGGTTATTCCAGGTGTTTTGATTGAGGCTAATTTTTAGAGCTTCCTAGAATTTAAATAAAATGTAATTTAAAATATAAAAAATGGAACATTTAAAAAACAAAAAAGCAATCATAACTGGAGGTGGTAGAGGATTAGGAAAAGCTACTGCAATTGCATTTGCTAAAGAAGGCATCGATGTAGCTATTACAGGAAGAACTGAAAGCATTTTAAAAGAAACTGTTTCTGAATTAGAAGCCTTTGGAGTTAAGGCTATCTATTCGGTTTTTGATGTGGGGAATTATGAAGAAGTAAAAAGCAGTATTAAAAGTATTATAGACACCTTAGGAGGTATAGATATTTTGGTGAATAATGCAGGAATCGGCGGATTTGGATTATTTAAAGACATGGCCATTTCTGTATGGACTAATATCATTCAAACTAATTTAATGGGCATGTATTATGTGACTAAAGAAGTTTTACCACATTTATTGAAGCTAGATGAAGGTGATATCATAAACATTTCTTCTACGGCGGGCTTGAATGGAAACGCCAGCACTTCAGCTTATTCAGCTTCAAAATTTGCTGTCATGGGAATGTCAGAATCACTAATGAAAGAAGTTCGTAAAGACAATATTAGAGTTTCTACCTATACCCCTAGCACATTTGAATCGGACATGTCAATTAATGCTGGAATAGCCACTAAAGGTTCTCAAGAAAGCGTTCTTCAACCAGAAGATTTTGCAGAATTAATAGTTGCAGGTTTAAAACTTCCAAGAAGAGCATTGCTTAAAAGTGCTGCTTTATGGTCCACTAATCCGTAGTTAAAATTCAGGAATTACTACTCACAATTTGACAAATATATAAGTAAATTATAATCTCCTTTTGAACGAACTTTTTACATCATGGCAAATCGTATTTATTAAAGGTAAAAAGGCTTGAAAAATTAATCTCGAATTAAGTTCATGTTTCGAAAGTATTTAATGGTATATTTCTTTTTTAATAAATTTCGATTTTAATTGTTAACCTCTTTAAAATGATAAAAACAACCAAGCAAGGATTATTTTCCATTCTTTCTTTCATTATCTGTTCAACTAGTATCAATGCTCAAAATCCTGACTGGGAAAATCCAGAAATCATTGGTATTAACAAAGAAAAAGCTCATACCTATTTTATTTCATATACATCTGAAACCAATGCTTTAGATGATAATTTGAATTCTCCTAATTTCAAATACCTCAATGGGGATTGGCAATTCAACTGGAGTAAAAACCCAGAATCCAGAGATTTAGATTTTTTCCTATTAGATAAGAAATTAGCAGATACAATCCCCGTGCCTTCTAATTGGCAGATGCATGGATATGGGTACCCACATTATGCAAACATTACCTATCCCTTTCCTAAGAATAAGCCATACGTTCCACACGACTATAACCCTATAGGACAATATAAAAGAACTTTTAATATTGATTCGTCATGGAAAGATCAAGAAATTTATATTCATTTTGGAGCAGTAAGGAGTGCCTTCTATTTATGGATAAATGGCACTAAGGTAGGCTACAGCCAAGGAAGTAAGTTGCCTTCTGAATTCAATATAACTAAATATTTAAAATCAGGCGAAAATGAAGTTGCTCTAGAAGTGTATCAATTTACCGATGCAAGTTATATTGAAGACATTGATTTTTGGCGCTTGGGCGGTATCGAAAGAGATGTTTTTCTACATGCACGACCAAAACTGATGTTGCAGGATTTTTTCGCAAAAACAACCTTGGACACCACATTTAGTAACGGGCTTTTGCATCTAAAAGTAGATTTAAAAAATCAAACAGAGAAAAGAAAATTTAAAGTTACGGTTAAACTTTTGGATGGCGGTAATGTAGTGTTCGAAGAAAACCAAGTAGGTGAGATTGCTGGAATTAACACAGAATCATTACAATTTTCAACCAAAATACCCAATATAAAACCATGGTCTGCAGAACATCCCAATTTGTACAAACTTCTTATTAGCCTAAAAGATGAGCAAAATAACCTATTGGAATGCACCGCTCATGATGTTGGATTCAGAACCATTGAACTTAAAAACGGTCAGCTTTTAGTTAATGGAAAAGCAATTTTATTTAAAGGTGTAAATAGGCATGAGCACGATCCCATCACCGGTCATGTAATGTCTAAAGAAATGATGTTAAAGGATATAGAATTGATGAAGGCCTTTAATATAAATGCCGTAAGAACGTCACACTATCCTAACGATCCTTATTGGTACAAGCTTTGTAACCAATATGGGCTCTACGTTATTGATGAAGCCAATGTGGAAGCGCATGGTTATGGTTGGATAGTTAACGAAGTTGCGAGAGACCCTCATTACTATAATGCTATTGTTGATCGGATTAAACGCCTGTTTGACAGAGACAAGAATCATCCATCGGTAATCATCTGGTCCATGGGCAACGAAACAGGAACCGGACTTCCTTTTATTGATGGCTACAAATGGTTGAAGGAAAAAGATAATACTCGTCTAGTTTCCTATGATAGAGCTGAAGTTGACCCAGATTATGACCACATTAGGCATACAGATATTATAGGGTATATGTATGCCCCCATACAAGATATTAAGGAAGAACACTTAAGAAACAATCCTAACCGTCCGTTTATCTGGGTAGAATATGCCCATTCTATGGGTAATAGCACAGGAAACCTAAAAGAATTGTGGGATTTTGTTAGAAGCGAACCTAGAGTTCAAGGAGGTTTTATTTGGGATTGGGTAGATCAGGGGATAACCAAAACTAATGAAGATGGAGAAAAATATTGGGGTTATGGTGGTGATTTTGAACCAGAAAACACCCAACACTCTGGAGCCTTTTGTTTGAACGGCATTGTTTTTCCTGACCGGACAATACAACCTGCACTATGGGAAGTCAAAAAGCAATACCAAAGCATACATGTAAAACCGCTGGATTGGGAAAATTTAACTTTTGAAGTATTTAATGAATACTGCTTTACAGATTTATCTGAATTTCTTTTAGAATGGGAAGTGCTAGAAAACGGAATTAAAATTGAAGCAGGCACCACCCAAATAAGTGGAAATCCACTCACAAGAACAACAATCAGTTTAAAAGAAAATTTCCCTGAAATCAAATATGGAAATGAATATCACATCAATTTCTATTTCAAAAGAAAAACGGCTAGCGCCTTATTGCCAGTAAATCATGAAGTAGCGAAAGAGCAGTTGAAGCTACCCGAATCAAGATTGGTTACAAATCCTGTAATTTCTTCAGAAAAACCTAAAGTCAATGAGTCAGGTAATGAGATTACTGTTTTTTGCGGCAAGCGAATAGAGGTAACTTTTGATAAAGATAAAGGGGCAATAACAGCTTACAAAGTAGACAAAACCAATTGGCTTGTTTCTCCTTTGGTTTTAAATACATGGAGAGCGACTACAGATAATGATAAGGGAGCATCTATCCATAAAAAGTCTGCAATGTGGAAGCATATCGAATCCAGCCTAAAAACCGAATCCATAGCATGGACAACGCTTGAAAACAATAAAGTAATGGTTCAAATCCATAAACAGAACAAGGAAATGGCTAACTTTTTCGTGAACTATACCATAGATATATCAGGTAACGTTAAAGTACAATATGTTTTTGAACGACTCAATTCTGATGTAGGGCTTATTCCCAGAATGGGCATGAATATGAAGGTATTAAAGAGCATGGATAACATAAGTTATTACGGAAGAGGACCGCATGAAAATTATTCAGATAGAAATCAATCTGCTTTTGTAGGTGTTTACAATGCGAAAGCTAAAGATTTTTACGTCCCATATATCAGGCCTCAAGAAAATGGCTACCGAACAGAAGTCAGGTGGCTTACAGTCACTAATAATGATAATGTAGGTTTAAAATTTTCAAGTGAAAGCTTTCTCAATTTCAATGTAAATCATTTTAATAATGAGGACTTTGAATTGAGTGAAAATAACCGACATACTACTGATTTGAAGCCAAAAGAGCATGTTAATTTAAATATAGACTATCGCCAAATGGGTGTTGGAGGAGATACAAGTTGGAGCATGTTACCCTACCAGCCTTATCTTATATTCCCTGAACCTATGAAATATACTTTTACTATAACGCCTATGTTTAAATAACCCAATAAGGTTACTTAATTCTAATTATAAGACATACTCATATATTTGAGGCAAGCACCGCATAGTATATTGAGATTGAAAATACGTTTAAAGAAACCATTGTTGGATTTATCAATAAAACCGTATCTTTAAAATAAAAAATGAAATTGAAATTCACTTTGCTATATCTTAGTTTAGGCTTTTTTTTATGTTTTGGATGCTCATCCAATTCCCAAATGGATAATGATGCAGAAGACATGGAAATCAAAGGTAACACCGATGGCGATGATTCCACAACTCCAAACGGGAGCTTCTTAAAAATCCTTTCTCTTGGTGATAGTTACACCATTGGCGAAAGTGTATGTGAAACCTGTAGATTTCCAGAGCAATTAAAGGATAGCATCATAGAAAAAATTGGCAACCCAGATGTGGAGTTAAAAGTAGTTGCCCGAACCGGATGGACTACGGGTGTTCTTAAAGATGCCATTGATAAACAACCTATTTCGGAAGACTACAATTTAGTCACCTTACTCATTGGTGTAAACAACCAATACCAAAGTGTTTCTTTTGATGTGTTTGAAAAAGAGTTTCCTGAATTGGTAAGCAAAGCTATAGCTTTTGCTAAAGGCAACCTTAAAAATGTGATTGTGGTTTCCATTCCAGATTATGCCTTTACCCCTTTTGGAAATGGAAACGATTTAATTTCCAAAGACATTGATAAATACAACAGTTTCATTGAGAATTATTGCAATCAAAACAGCATTACTTACATATATATTACCGATATCACACGACAGGGTTTAGACCAACCTGATTTGGTGGCATCTGATGGTTTACATCCATCTACGTTGGCTTATACTCAATTTGTTAGCAGAATGCTACCCGCTGCTTTAGAAAAAATAGGGTTTACTAATGAGTAATTATTTTTATATTCGCTTAAAGTAACACCGAATGTTTTCCTCCAAAAAAAGATTAGATAAAGCCTATAAAAAAGCGAAAGTTATCGATTTTGACGATGACAGCAAGTTTATACTATTTAGCGACTGCCATCGTGGAGACAACAGTTTCGCTGATGATTTTGCCAATAACCGAAACATCTACTTTCATGCATTAAAGCATTATTATGCTAAAAACTTTCAGTATTGCGAAATTGGTGATGGCGATGAACTTTGGAAAAACCTATCGTTTGATTCTATCTGGAATGCTCATAAAAATGTATATATGAAGTTGTTCCATGTGGATAACAGACAAGACATGATATGGTTTACACAAACCCAGATTATGTAAAAAAACATTTATCAACATATTTTGACCCTGAAGTTGGTAAAGATGTGGAGTTATTTTATAAATATTGAATATCATGAAGGCATAATTTTAAAACACTGTATGACGGAGCAAGAAATATTCTTAACCCACGGACATCAAGCCGATTGGTGGAATTATCTTTTTTGGAAATGGAGCCGGTTTATGGTGCGTGTGCTTTGGAAACCCTTAAACGTTATGGGAATTGCAGACCCAACCAGTCCTGCAAAAAACTATAAAGAACTGATAAAGGTTGAACGCAGAACAAAAAAAATGGATTTCCAAAAACAACAATTTAATGACTATTATTGGACATACGTACCGACCGCATTTTCCAGAACTTAGAGATATTGCCTTTTTTAATGATGGAAGCTGTGTACACCCTAGAAGCATTACGGGTACGGAAATTGAAAACAGCAAAATTTCATTGATAAAATAGCAAATTGCTACTCGTCAAGATGAAACATTACAAATTGTAGGGTGTTACTTGAAGGCCCTAGGAAATTGGAGAATTACAGGACTAATTAATAACGGGATAATGAGACAACGAATATTTATTTTATTTACTATACTTATCAGCTTAAATAGCTTTTCACAATTTGATGCAGATTTCGCAACAGAGCTAGAATCTTTTCAATCTATTTCAAAACCTAGTCCAAACAGTCATTTATCACAGTATCTTATTACAAATCTTGGCACGAAGTACTTAAGTAGAATAAAGTTTTCTGATAAGCAAAAATCAAATGAAAAAACAATTAGATTAAGATTTAAAATCTCTGACAAAAACAGACCTACTAACATGACAATATATGCTGGAAACAGAGAATTAAACAAAAATATAATGGAGGTTTTAAAAAATTATCCTGTTGAAAAATTAGGTTTAAATGACTCAAATAAACTTGGCATATACTCAGTTCAACTATTTTCGAGAGAAAAGAATAGAACTATCATAAACGCTAGTAGAATTGCTATATGCGATACTCCTCCCATTTTTAAAAACTGTACTTCAATAAAATTTTATAATAATTTAACCAGTTGTTTTTACAAGGAGTTAAAAAATCATATTATCAAGAATTTTTCTATGTCAATTTTCAGTGAAACAAAACGAAAAAAGATGAAATCACTTAAGCTTTTTATCAGCTTTTCAATAGATACAAATGGAAAAATTTATAATATAAATGAAGAAGCGTTTAAATTTAAGACCTACATGAATAACCCTGTTGGATACAAGAACCCAAAAGACATTGATCAAGAATTAAGTAGAATACTAAAATTATTAGGAACAGTTGTCACGCCTGCAATGAGAAATGGTAAACCTATTTTTTACAATTATGATACTTTTTACAGTTTTCCCCTAAAACAGCAATAGTTAACTATAATTTAAGAATAAAATTTTATGCTCCAAAAAAGATACGAAGGCTTTTTACAAACACCATGTTTATGGATAAATGGAGCTATTTTTAATCTTCCTTCATTTGAAATTAACTCCAAATCTAATAAAATAGAGATTGCTTTAGATGAAAATTTACGTCTTGGAAAGTATGTTGAACGTTTCGTCTCTTTTGAATTAGGACAACAAAACAATATTTCTGTTTTAAGTGAAAATATCCAAATTCAAGATGGTAGCATTACTTTAGGTGAATTGGACTGTTTATTACTTAGAAACGGGAAACCCATCCATCTTGAAATTATTTATAAGTTTTATCTGTATGATGCCTCTGTTGGCAATTCTGAAATCGACCATTTTATTGGCCCAAACAGAAAAGATTCATTAAAAGAAAAGCTTACCAAATTAAAAGAAAAACAATTACCACTTCTCTACTCTAATGCTTGTAAACCCTATTTAGAGGAACTTGATTTAAAAGTTGAAGACATGTCTCAACAAGTGTATTTTAAAGCACAACTGTTTTTACCTTTTTCCAACCAAAACATTAAACTAAAAACCTTAAATACAGATTGTGTGATTGGGTTTTACCTCAACCAAAATGAGCTAGACCAATTTAACGACTGTAAGTTTTATATTCCAAATAAAAAAGACTGGTTGATACTTCCGCATACGCATGTGAATTGGTTGGATTTCCATATATATAAAACGATTACAAAAGATTATTTTGAACAGAAATTCTCTCCTTTATGCTGGATAAAGTTTAATAACGGTGTACTAAAAAAAATGTTTTTGGTTTGGTGGTAATATCGTCTCTCATTTAAAATTTATGAGATTCTTGTTTTATTTAACGACTATAATATCATTAATGTTTGTGGTGTATCGTGGCGACAATCGTTCTTGACGCATTTTCCAGGTGCGCTTTAAATCTTGGTTACCTAATTTCACTTTGTAATTGGCATATTTCTCATTTAACCTATCAATAGTATGCATTAAAGGTTTGTGCTTAGGGTTTTCGTGTTCAAACATCTGTAATTGATGATTATTTGTTGGCACCAACCCCATAACAATAACACCCGCACGTTTGTATTTTATGCCTTTTTTGAAAATCTGGACAACAGCACGAACTGCTTCTTTGCTAATAATCAAGCTAGAATCTGTTGGATAAGACAAACTTACAACTCTACTTGCTCTATGCTGTTCTAAATCTTTTTTATGCCTATCGCTACTTAAAACCACATAAATCATATGGCAACTAGAGCCTTGTTTTCGTAGTTTTTCGGCGCAGCTTGTAGCAAAGGTTGAAATGCGCTCTTTTATATTATCGATATCTGAATAGGTATACTCAAAACTTCTTGTAGTCGCTATGGCACGCTTTGTTTTTATTTCGTCTAACTTTATTTTAGAAACACCTTCCAAGTCTTTTTTTAGTTTCCATTCAGTAATTGAAAAATTTCTACGTACCCAATCATTTGGAAGTTCTGTGAAATCGAAAGCTGTTTTACACCCTTTCGCTTTTAACCGTTTTTGAATGCTTCTACCAATGCCCCAAACATCTTCTAACTTTATCCATTTTAAGGCTTTAATTCTTTTATCTTCAGAATCAATCACATAAACGCCATTTGTTTCCTCTGGAAATTTACGAGCTATTTTGTTAGCTACTTTACTCAATGCTTTTGTTGGCGCAATACCCACACAAGTTGGAATGCCTGTCCACTTTAAAATACGCATCCGGATTTGGTTTCCATAATCTTCAAAATCATAATTTTCAAAACCTTTAAATTCCAAAAATGATTCGTCAATACTATAAATCTCAATATCTGGTGTAAACTGTTTTAAAATAGTCATTACCCGACTACTCATATCTCCATAAAGCGGATAGTTAGATGAAAACACCAGAATATTATTTGCTATACAAAAGGATTCCCATTTAAAAATGGGCGCGCCCATAGGAAGGTTTAACGCTTTGGCCTCATCACTTCGCGAAATCACACAGCCATCATTATTACTTAAAACAGCAATGGATTTATGGCGTAAGTTTGGGTTAAAAGCGCGTTCGCAAGACGCATAAAAATTATTACAATCTACTAAGGCGTACATAAAAGTAAAGATACTGAAAGGTCAACAAAAAGAATGTTAAATACATCTAGTATTAAAACAACTTCACTTTTTTCACAATAGAATTACCAATACGTTTATAGGCTACCTTAGTCCCATTAGCACAAAAATTGTAATTGCCATTTTTTTTGGTTTCTGAAACAGATAACAACAAAACATCATCTACACTACAATTATAATCTTTAGCCACTTTCTTTTTTACATGACTTATGGTTGCTCTTCCTCTTTTTAATTGTGCTTGTATTTTATTATCCAATTTAGGCTCCTCAAAATCTTTAGCTAAATTACAGCTTGTACTTTTACTTGGATTTGTAATACTAGTTGTTGAAGTGCTATCAACATCAATATACTCCCATGTAAAATCGGCTTTTAACAAAACGCGCCTCCCATCTTCAGTAGTTACAATATGATTATTTTGAGAAAAAATTATTGAAGATATTAGGAATACTAAAAGAAAAAAACATGTTTTCATAGCAAATATTGTAAGATTAAAATGTGCATCAAAAATACAATTTTAATCTTCAATATACTCTAAAATATCCGCAGGCTGACAATCCAATGCTTTACAGATAGCCTCTAACGTTGAAAACCGAACTGCCTTAGCTTTTCCAGACTTTAAAATGGAAAGATTAGCTGTTGTTATACCAATAATTTCAGCCAACTCTTTGCTTTTCATATTGCGTTTGGCAAGCATGATATCCAGATTTACAACAATTGGCATAGGCTATATCGTTAAATCGTTTTCTTCCTTCAACAGTCTTCCTTCTTTAAAAATTTCTGCCATTATAAATGCTAATAAAACAAAAATTAGAGGTGAAAGAGAAATAGAAGTGCCACTATAACCACCTAACTTAAAAGTCATAGAATGATAACTAGTTAATAAAAAATAAATGAAAATATATTTCCCAATGCTCCTAAAAGACCTAATGGTGTCTTGCTCAAAGGTTTTAACTTCCTTTACTGAAGTCATTATTTTTTGAAACTCTTTAAATGATAAAAACATAACAAGCAATACAGCAACATATTTTACATAATTAAAGTATAAAGAACCTGTTTTTATATCTCCCAAAACATAAACATCTTTGTCTGCACTTTCAGGATTTATTTTCCACTTTGCCGAAACAGAGTAACTATACTCACTAAAATTAAAACTTACTTCTCTCCCTTTATAATAACTACGATCTATCTGTAAGTGACCCAAAACTGTAGTTACAGCTATAAAAGCAATTACAATTAATAACCAATCCTGTCCTAAATAAATTTTGGACACACTAAATCTAACCATTTTACTGATTTATTTCATTGCTTTT